>DASXOL010000191.1:0-14222 GCA_036494295.1 Pseudonocardiaceae bacterium | reverse complement strand
TGTTCTACAAGCGGGCCAAGCGCCAGGCCGCGGTGTTCGGCGACGTGGCCGCCCACCGCGAGCGCATCGCCGCGCTGACCGTCGACGGGTAGACGGGCCGGTGGTACTGCGCCATACCGGTGAACCATTCGTGCCACAGTGGACGGTGTCTCGACCATTGTGGACAGGGTGTCCGGGGCGTGGCACGGTGAGGTAATGACCGATGTGAACGCCACCTCTGCCGCGCTACTCGGCCTCCTGCAGGAGGGACCGATGACGGGCGGACAGCTGGTCGCTGCCGCCGGGCAGCGGTTCGGGTCGTTCTTCAGCGTCACCCGCAGCCAGGTCTACCGCGAACTGCCCGCCCTCACCGACGCCGGGCTGCTGCGGCTGGGCAAGCAGGGGCCGCGGTCCAGCCAGCAGTACGTCATCACCGCCGCGGGCAGGCGCGCGTTCAAGTCCTGGCTGAACTCCCCACCCGGGTCCGACCATCTGCGCAGCCCGCTGATCCTTCGGCTGGTCCACGCCGGGCAGCTCACGCCCAAGCAGCGCGCCGCACTGGTGAGCAGCGCGCGCAGTGCCTACCTCACCCAGCTCGACGAGGCCAGAGCCGAGGCGAAGAGCGCCTCCGACCCCTACGCCAAGGCCGCCGCCGACTTCACCGTCGCCCACCGCAGGGCCGTCCTCAAGCTCCTGGACGCCATCCCGACCGACTGATTTCTCTCGTTCTGCGTCCGGACCGCGATCTGGCCGGCGGCGGGGTGAACCGAGCAGGGGTATCGGGCGACTACGCTGGCATTGTGAACGCCGACGTCTCCGCCGACCTGAAGGACCTGGCAGGCACCCTCACGGGTATCGAGGCCGTGCTGGACATCGACCGGCTGCGGGCGCAGGTCGCCGAGTTGGAGGCCGAGGCGGGCCGCCCGGACCTCTGGGATGACGTCGACCATGCGCAGCAGGTCAACAGCAAGCTCTCACACAAGCAGGCCGACCTGCGCAAAGTACTCGGCCTGCGGCAGCGGCTCGACGACGTCGAGGTGCTATACGAACTCGCCGAGGAGGGCGACGACGAGGATTCCCGTGCCGAGGCGGACGCCGAGCGGGCGAAGCTGGGCAAGGAGATCGCGTCGCTGGAGATCCGCACGCTGCTCGCCGGCGAGTACGACGAGCGTGACGCGCTGGTCACCATCCGGTCCGAGGCGGGCGGCGTGGACGCCGCGGACTTCGCCGAGATGCTGATGCGGATGTACCTGCGCTGGGCGGAGCGGCACAACTACCCGGTCGAGGTCTACGACACCTCCTATGCGGAGGAGGCGGGCATCAAGTCGGCCACCTTCGTGGTGAAGGCGCCGTTCGGGTACGGCACCTTGTCGGTCGAGCAGGGCACCCACCGGCTGGTGCGCATCTCGCCGTTCGACAACCAGGGCAGGCGCCAGACCTCCTTCGCGGGCGTCGAGGTGCTGCCGGTCACCGAGACCACCGACCACGTGGACATCCCGGACAGCGACATCCGCATCGACGTCTTCCGGTCCTCCGGACCTGGCGGCCAGAGCGTGAACACCACCGACTCCGCGGTGCGCATCACCCACCTGCCCACCGGCATCGTGGTGTCCTGCCAGAACGAGAAGTCGCAGATCCAGAACCGGGCGGCGGCGATGCGGGTGCTGCAGTCCCGGCTGCTGGAGCGCAAGCGCCAGGAGCAGCAGGCGGAGATGGACGCGCTCAAGGGCGAGGGCAGCTCCTGGGGCAACCAGATGCGCTCCTACGTGCTGCACCCTTACCAGATGGTCAAGGACCTGCGCACCGAGTACGAGGTGGGCAACCCGGCCGCGGTGCTCGACGGCGACATCGACGGATTTCTTGAGTCCGGCATCCGCTGGCGACGCCAGCGGGAGGCGTCCGTCGCGGGCTGAGTGCCGCCTGGCGATTACGCCCTCCGTGGCGCCTCCGGCGGGCGGGTCGGTTCGATCCGCGTGGGTAGACTCGCCGCTCGTGATCCGCCTCGAACACGTCACCAAGTCTTACAAGACGTCCACCAGACCCGCGCTCGACAATGTGTCGGTCGAGGTGGACAAGGGTGAGTTCGTGTTCCTCATCGGCCCGTCGGGCTCCGGGAAGTCCACTTTGCTGCGGCTGCTGCTGCGTGAGGACGTGCCCAGCAACGGTGATGTCTTCGTCGCGGACTGGAACGTCGGGCGGCTCTCCCGGCGCCGGGTGCCGCAGCTGCGCCAGCGCATCGGCTGCGTGTTCCAGGACTTCCGCCTGCTGAACAACAAGACGGTCGCCGAGAACGTGGCGTTCGCGCTCGAGGTGATCGGCAAGCCCCGCCACACCATCACCAAGGTCGTGCCCGAGGTGCTCGACCTGGTGGGACTGGAGGGCAAGGCGGACCGCATGCCGCACGAGCTGTCCGGAGGTGAACAGCAGCGGGTGGCGATCGCCAGGGCGTTCGTGAACCGGCCGTTGCTGCTGCTCGCCGACGAGCCGACCGGAAACCTCGATCCCGATATCAGCCAGGACATCATGCAGCTGCTGGAGCGGATCAACCGCACCGGCACCACCGTGCTGATGGCCACGCACGACCACTCCATCGTCGACTCGATGCGCCGCCGCGTCGTGGAGCTCCACCTCGGACAGGTGATCCGGGACGACGCCCGCGGCGTGTACGGCGTCGGCCGCTAGCACCTGACCCCTATCGCGAGGGACTCCCAGCCACGATGCGTGCAAGTTTCGTGTTCAGCGAGGTCGTCACCGGCCTGCGCCGCAACGTCACGATGACCGTGGCGATGATCCTGACCACCGCGATCTCGCTCGGCCTGCTGGGCGGGGGCCTGCTGGTGGTCCGCACCATCGACCGGATGGAGCAGGAGTACTACAAGCGCGTCGAGACCGTGGTGTTCCTCAGCCCCGACATCAGCGCCAACGACGCCAGCTGCACCTCCACCACCTGCTCGGCGCTGCGCGGTGAGCTGGAGTCGACCTCCGGCGTCGAGTCCGTGGTGTTCGAGAGCAGGCAGGCCGCCTTCGAGCGGTTCAAGCGGATCTTCCAGGGGCAGCCGGAGCTGCTGCAGCTGGCCCGCCCGGAGGCGCTGCCCGCGTCCCTGCGGGTCACCCTGTCCGATCCGCAGCGGGCAGGCGCGATCCGCCAGGCGTTCACCGGGCGCCCAGGCGTGGACCGGGTGACCGACCAGGGCGAATACCTGCAACAGCTGTTCAAGGCCCTCACCGGGATGCGCAACGCGACGTTCGTGATCGCGTTGATCCAGGCCCTCGCTGCGCTGCTGCTGATCTCCAACACCATCCAGGTCTCCGCGTTCACCCGGCGCACTGAGGTCGGCATCATGCGGCTCACCGGTGCAACCCGCTGGTACACCCAGCTACCGTTCTTGTTCGAGGCGCTGGTCGCAGGCGTGGTCGGCGGCGCGCTGGCCACCGTCGGACTGGTGGTGGCCAAGGTCGCGTTCATCGACAAGGTGCTCGGCGACGTGTTCGCGGCCGCGATCGTGCCGCAGATCGGGATGGCGGACATCTTCACCGTCGCCCCGATCCTGGTGATCGTGGGCGCGGGTGTCGCCGCGGTCACCGGCTACGTGACGCTGCGCCTCTACGTGCGGACCTGATCCGCGCGGCGGCGACGAGGCCGACGACGGCGCGGGACGGCGGAGGGCGGCATGGCGAAGGAGCGGGGGCGGAAGGTGATCGTGTCGAACCGGCGGGCCCGGCACGACTACTCGATCCTGGACACCTACGAGGCGGGCATCGTGCTCGTCGGCACCGAGGTCAAGTCGCTGCGGGAGGGCCGGGCCTCGCTCACCGACGCGTTCGCCAGCGTCGAGGACGGGGAGGTGTGGCTGCGCAATCTCCACATCCCGGAGTACAACCAGGGCAGCTGGACCAACCACGAGCCGCGCCGCACCCGCAAGCTGCTGCTGCACCGTGGGGAGATCCTGCGGCTGATCGGCAAGACCAGGGAGAGCGGACTGTCGCTGGTCCCCATGTCCATGTACTTCTCGGACGGCAAGGTGAAAGTGGAGATCGCGCTGGCCCGCGGTAAGCGGTCCTACGACAAGCGGGCCGATCTGGCCCGCCGCGACGCCGATCGCGAGGTGCAGCGGGCCCTCGGCCGTCGAGCCAAGGGCATGAGGTGAGCCGGGACCCGCTGGCCAGCCCGCCCGTGGACGACGCCGATGTCGCCGGGTGGTCGGCCGCGCTCGACCTGGACACCTCCGGTCCCGGCGGGCTGGTCGACCTGCACGTGCACTTCCTGCCCGAGCGGGTGATGGCCAAGGTCTGGGAGTTCTTCGACACCAAGGCCGTGGAGCACTACGGGACGGCGTGGCCGGTGCACTACCGGCTGCCCGAGGACGACCGCATCGCCGTGCTGCGCTCGATGGGGGTGCGGGCGTTCGCGCCGCTGGTCTACCCGCACAAGCCGGGGATGGCGGAGTGGCTCAACGGCTGGGTGGCGGACTTCGCCGCGAACGTGCCGGAAGCGGTGCCCACCGCGACGCTCTACCCGGAGCCCGGCGTCGAGGACTACCTGCAGCGGGCGCTCGACCGCGGGGCACGGTGCGTCAAGGTGCACGTCCAGGTGGGTGCGTTCGACCCGAGGGATCCGCAGCTGGATCGGGCGTGGGGACTGCTCGCCGAGGCCGGGGTGCCCGTCGTGGTGCACTGCGGGCACGGTCCTGCGGCGGGTCCGTACACCGGGCTCGACGTGTTCGACAAGGTGCTCGCCGCGCATCCGCGGCTCGCTGCCGTGCTCGCGCACGCCGGGATGCCGGACTACGAGGCGGCGCTGGAGCTGGTGGAGCGCTACCCGCGGGTGCATCTGGACACCACCATGGTGGGGGTGCCGTTCGCCGAGGAGCTGGCGCCGCTGCCTCCGGACTGGTCCGCGCGGCTGGCCGACATCGCCGACCGGGTGGTGCTCGGCACCGACTTCCCGAACATCCCCTACGACTACGCCAGCCAGCTGCGCGCCATCGCGGGCTGGGCGGGCGCCGACGACCGGCTGGGCGTGCCGTTCCTGCGCGCGGTCCTGCGCGACAACCCGGCTCGTCTGCTGCGGCTGGGGTCGTGACGGCCCTGCTGCTGTCGATGCTGGCCGCCGCGGGGTACGGGATCAGCGACTTCGTCGGCGGCGTGGCGTCGCGGCGCGCGCACGCGTTGCAGGTCGTGATCGTCAGCTACCCGCTGTCGGTGGTCGCGATGTTCCTGCTCGCCCTGCTGGTGCCGGGCAGCGCGGGCGCGGCCGCGCTGGCGGTCGGCCTGCTCTCCGGGGTCTTCGGCGGGATCGCCGTGCTGTGGTTCTACATCGCGCTGGCCGAGGGGCCGATGAGCGTGGTGTCGCCGCTCACCGCACTGCTGGTGGCCGGTCTGCCGCTGGGCGCAGGCATGCTGCTGGGGGAGCGGCCCGGCCCGGTGGCGCTGTGCGGTGCCGCGCTGGCGGTGATCGCGGTCGTGCTGGTGAGCCGCCAGGAGCAGGCCGCGGTCGACGAGACGCCGGTGGCACGTTTCACCGCCAGGGTGGCCTGGCTCACGGTCGGGTCGGGCGCCGCCTTCGGCGTGTACTTCGTGACCCTCGACCAGATTCCGGTGGGCACCGGCCTCTGGCCGCTGGTGGCGTCCCGGGTGAGCGCGACCGTCGTGGTGGTGCTCGCCGCTCTGGTGGCCAGGGAGCGGCCCGCCGTGGGTGGCCCGGCCCGGCTGGCGACGGCGGCCGCCGCGCTCGACGTGCTCGGCAACGTGGCGTTCCTCTACGCGCTGCAGGCCGGCCTGCTGTCGCTGGTCAGCGTCATCGGGGCGCTCTACCCGGCGTGGACCGTGCTGCTGGCCAGGCTGGTCCTCGGCGAGCGCACCAACCGGACCCAGCAGGCCGGTCTGGTGCTGGCCGCGCTGGCCGTCGGCCTCATCGCGGGCTCCACCTGAGCCCCGTGCCCGCAGGTGGGATGATTGCGCTGGCGCCAGGCGTTACCCTGACGAGGTTGTCCAACCCGACGAGGGGGTGAACGGTTTCGACTCCGGACGTTGAGTCAGTGGGAAGCGTGCCGGTGCAGGCGAGAGACCACCGTAAGCGTCATCGCACACCAATAAGCGCCGACTCCAGTCAGCGCGAGTTCGCACTCGCCGCCTTAGCGAGTAGCGACTCTGTCGGACCGGGGGCGTCCCCGCCCCGGACCCCGGCATCAGCTAGGGGACTCACCGCCAGGCCCGGTCGCGGGGCCTGGTAGGGAAACCTACAGCGACTGGGATCGTCACACCGGCTTGTCCGCGTGACCGGTGGATCCGAGTAGAGGCTTAGCGGACTGCGCACGGAGAAGCCCTGACGAGGCGACGGAGGACCCGGGTTCGATTCCCGGCACCTCCACCACAACCCTGCTCGGCCCGGGGTGTGTGGCTCTTCAAGAGCCACACACCCGGGGCTGGCGGACCTCTAACGACAGCAAACCCCCGGCTGCGGCCAGAGGCGTTGCGACCTGCGGTGGAGGCTGCGGGCGCTGGGTCGTCCCCGACGGTGGCCACGGTGCGGACTTCCAGGCGATGGGTACACCGCGACGCCGGTGAGCAGCGTGCTGAGCCCTGTGCTCGACGCCCTATTGGAACGATCTTGTACGGATCCGATGCAGTGACGCTTCGGTGCCGAGTTCTGCACGGGCAGTGGGGTTCTCCACGTAGAACCGCACCAGGTGGTAGACGAGAGTTCGGTCGACGGCGATGGCGGTCGTGTCGATCTCGATCATCGCCACGGGCGGAAGCTTGTCCAGCTTCCACACGCCGCCAAACTGGCGTCTCTCCCATGCCGCGTTGGCGTAGGCGATCACCAACACCTCGGGCGTGCCGTTGTAGGACGCCTTGACCCCGGCGAACGCCTCCCAAGGCAGGAACGAGAAGAAGGCGCGCCCACGATGGTGGATTCCCTGCTGTGACAACACGATGTAGCCGCGCTTCAACCGGCGTAGAGCCGCCAGCACAAAGAAGCTGAGGAAGAACAACGTGGCCAGTCCGAAGAACACCATGCCCACCGATGCCGCCGGTACGCCTTGAGCTGAGGCGAAGTCCCACGCTGCCAGTGCACAGATGGTCGCCAGACAGGCCACCAGCGCGGCAATGATCGTGAATGCCGCCCGCGAGTATCGGATCTCCGTGACGGGACGGCCATCGCGCACAGTGACCGCGATGTCGTCGGCGCGGTGCTGCGGACGGACCCTCGTGACCAGGCCGAACGCCGCGGTCAACAGGAAGAGTGCCGCGAGCAGCAGAGCGTATTTGAGTGCGGCTGGCTTGCCGATCGCGGCGAATCCGAAGCCGATGGGAACACACGCCACGCCGAGGACCGTGACGAACACCAGCGCAGTTTTGTGGCCGACACCATCGCCGACGGGCCACTCCTCCGGAGGCGTGAGGCGGTCAGAAGATGGCATTCCACGCATCCTCAGCCATTCCACCGAGGCCCGCGCCGGCGTGGCCCACCGCCTCAGCGCCATCCTCAATCGCACCGCCGACATCGCCGATTCGCTAGCACACCACCTGCACGGTCGGTAACGAATGTAGCAACGCGCCGTCGATGGCCTGGCTGATCGCCACCGCCATCGGGCGGGTGGGGAAGTCCCGGAACACACCCGCTGATCAGCGTTCCGCTGTGGGCCGCACCGCGGCGAGCACCCGGGAGGCGAGTTCGAGCGCGTCATCGACATCGGAGGCGAGGTACATGAGGTCGACGAACATGTCGCTGATCCCGGTCCTCTCCGCCATCGTGTGCAGCGCGTCGGCGATCTGCGCCACCGAGGTGCCGCGCTCGACGTTGGCCCGCAGCACCGTCGCCGGCTCCCGATCGCCGCGCCCGGCCTCACGGGCCGCCCGCCGGATCACCTCGCGTTGCGCGCGGAACGTCTCCGGGGCGAAGAAGCGCGGAATGACAACGGCGGGCAGCCAGCCGTCCGCGCGCCGCCCGATGCGACGCAGCGCCGCCTCGCTCATGGCGCCGAGGTAGATCGGTGGGCGGGGGCGCTGCACCGGGCGAAGGTCGGCGTGCGACCGCGGAACGCTCACCAGCTCGCCCCGGTACTCGGCCGGGGTCGAACCCCAGATCTCCTCCAGCGCGTCGAGCGACTCGTCCAGCCGGGCGCCCCGGCGCTGCCACGGGATGCCCGCCGCCTCGTACTCCTCCGGTGACCAGCCCATACCGAACCCGGGAAGTAGCCGCCCGCCGCTGACGATGTCGATGGTGGTGAGCGAGCGGGCCACCACCGCGGGCGCGTACCAGGGCAGGTTCAGCACAGCGGTGCCGAGCGTGACGCTCGTGGTCGCGGTGGCGGCGACCGTCAGCAGCGTGAGGGGATCCAGGCTGGCCCGGAACTCCGCGGGGAACGTGGTGGCGCCCGCGTAGCCGATCTTCGGGTGCACCGGGGCGAGCAGGCGGTCACCCACCCACAGGCTGCGCGCACCCATCCGCTCCGCCTCGGCCGCGAAACGCCCGACCTGATCGGCCTGCCCGGCCAGGGAACCGAACTGGGGCAGGGCGAATCCGAGATTGATCATATCGGACTTTCCCTTTCCAATATGACTGCTTTCAGCGGAACAGTATCGAGAGCCGGTTTCGGTTTCGCTGAAAGCGCTATTCATCGCCTGTCCGGATAGTGAAAAGCGGCAGAATCAGCCTTTCGGTATTGGCGCGGGATCACCCCGAAAAATGACGATCACCTTCCGCGCGGGGCGGAAGGTGATCGTCTGGGGAGCGGCTGCGAGCTGCCGCTACATCTGGGGACTGCTATTTCTTGGGCGCGCCACCACCCTGCTGCATGCAGGCCAGGTTGGTCAGTGACGTCTGGAACCGCTGCTGCAGGAACCCGAACAGGTTGTTCGCCGCAGCGGGGTCCGGGGAGGGGGCAGCCGCGGTGAGCTGCTTGTCGAGTTGCAGCCGGGCGGGTGCGATCGTCGACAGGTTGCGGCAGTACGCGGCGGCCGTGTCGACCGCCGGGTTCAGCGGCGGCTGGTTCGTCCCGGCCCGGTACAGGTTGGTCTTGGCCACGCTGCGCTTGCCGTTGACCTGCGCCATCGGGTCGTTCGGCGGGACCAGCGCCACCGGCGCCGCCTGGCCGGCCGCGGCCTGCAGCTCGTTGAGGGCCAACGAGGGGACGGCCTGGCCGCCTGCCGTCATATCGGGAGCCGTGAACGGCTGGCAGCCGAGTGCCGGGTCGATGAAGTTGTTCATCAGGCCGTTGTCGCTGGCGTTGGTGAGTTTCGTCGTTCCGCCGAGCGCAGCGGCGTTGGCCGTGTTGGACTGCGCGATCCGCCCGTCGGGCAGCGCCAGGTACTCGGTGTCCAGGTTGTCGCTCTGGTCCTGGTCGACGACGCTGAAGTCGCGGGTCGTCGGGCAGGGCTTGCCGTCGCGGCCGGTCCCCAACTGCGGCACCTTCAGCTTGCCCGCGGCGATCGCGGCGTTGGCCGCGCGGAAGAACGCGGGCGCACCGCAGTAGGCGAACTGGCCGAACGGCGAACCCGGCTGCCCGTTCACGCATCCACCGGATGCTCCACCGAGGGTCAGCGTGGTGCCCTGGAACCCGAACCACACGCCGACCACGGCGCCGGGCGGAAGCTGGGCGGGCACCGGCGGCGCGGCCGGCTTGGTGCCCTTGTCCACGACCAGCGGGTGGTAGATCGACAGCGCGCCGGTCGCGGGGTCGAGGATGGTGGCTTCGACGAAGGCCGACTGGTTCGCGTTGGCCTCGTTGCAGGCGCCGTCGCCCCGCTTGGTCGCGGTCAGCTGGTACGGGGTGGCGAGGCCCTGCGCGGTCAGCGGGCCCGGCGGGACGATCAACGTGCAGTTCGGGTTGGGCGCCTTGCCACCGGCCGCATTCGGGGCGGCCTTCAGATTGCCGTGGCGCTCGTTGTTCGGTGCCTGGCGTGCCGGGTCAGGATTCTGCTGGCCCTGCTGGCCCTGCTGGCCCTGCTGGCCCGCTGTTCCCGTCGGTGCAGGCGGTGGCGGCGGCTGGCCCGCCTGACCCTGCTGGCTCGGCTGGCCCGCACCTTGCTGTCCCGAGCCTTGTCGTTGCTGGTCCTGGCCGCGCAGTCGATGGCCGACCTGGCGGTTGTCCGGGTTGGCCGCCGCCGTGGCCACTGACGAGGGAGCGGCGGCGAAGGCGGCATGGTTCGGGCTCGCTGCCGCCTGGCTGTATTGGGTCGCGGCAAGGGGGGCGACCACTGCTGCCGACAGGAGTGCGGTCAGCCAGATGTAGCGCGGTGTTCGGGGCGACACCAGCGACACCTCTCTCAGAACGGGGATCGGGGTTCCGGGGTCGGATCGACTCGACCAGTCGGCGCAGGCGGACAGGGGGAAGTCGAGTCGACCGAGTGCTCTCGGCGACGCCCAGCAACTACCAGCAGTTCGTAGCTGTTACAGAGCGCCGTACGACGGGGACCCTACGAAGCGGCACGGAGACGGGATTCGCTTCTGAGAACACCGATTCGCGACGGCGTTCATCGGCCTCTCCCGGACGACGAGCGGCAGTGCGGTTGCGCCACCTGCGGGCGAGGTTGCGCTCTTCGGCGGGAGGACGCTCTCAGCGCACCGAGGTGTCGCTTCCGTCCTTTTCGGCACCGGTGTCCGCCAGGTTAGGTGACCGCCACGGCGATTCGCCGGGCCCGCAGGCGCAGTCGCCGGGCGGCTGGATGTTCGGGGCGTCGGCCTTCACGGTGTAGACCTCCCACGGCTCGGCACCGGGGCCGTGCACCCAGACCTTGTCCTGCACCGCGTAACAGCAGGTGGTGTCGTCCTCGACCGTGGTGAGCAGCCCCAGTTCGCCCAGGCGTGCGGTGGCGGAGCGGACCTCGTCGGTGGTCCCGACCTCGACGCCGAGGTGGTCCAGCACGGTGGTCCGGCCGGGGTCGCCCTCGATGAGGACGAGCTTGAGCGGCGGGTCGGCGACGACGAAGTTCGCGTAGCCGGGGCGGCGCTTCGCCGGCTCGACGCCGAACAGCGAGCGGTAGAAGGCGATCGAGCCCGCCAGGTCGGAGACCCGCAGTGCCAGTTGGACCCGTGACATGACCCCTCCTTGTTTCGATGCCTGTCGACACAACGTTGCGCTCCTGATTTGACGACTGTCAAGATAGACGCATGTCGAATAACCAGTCGGACTGCTGCTCGCCGCTGGTCCGTGAGCCGCTGGCCGGGCAGCAGTCGGTGGAGTTGGCCCGGCAGTTCAAGGCGATGGGTGACCCGGTGCGGCTGCGCCTGCTGTCCCTCATCGCCTCGCACGAGGGCGGCGAGGCGTGCGTGTGCGAGCTCACCGGGGTGTTCGACCTGACCGGCCCGACCATCTCGCACCACCTCAAGGTGCTGCGCGAGGCGGGCCTGATCGACGGCGAGCGGCGCGGGACGTGGATCTACTACCGGGTGCGGCCGCAGGCCCTGCAGCGCCTGTCCGACGTCCTGGTGCCGGGCGGCCTTCCGGTGCGTGCCGGGTGAGCGCACCCCGAACCGCCGCGGCGGACAGCGCGGCGGTCGTGGGCAGGCTGTCGACGCTCGACCGGTTCCTGCCGGTGTGGATCGGCGCGGCGATGGCGCTGGGCCTGCTCGCCGGCCGGGCGATCCCCGGACTCGGCAGCGGGCTCGACGCGGTGGCGGTCGGCGGCGTCTCGCTGCCCATCGCGGCAGGGCTGCTCGTGATGATGTACCCGGTGCTGGCCAAGGTCCGCTACGACCGGCTCGACACGGTCACCGGCGACCGTCCGCTGCTGGTCTCCTCGCTGGTGCTGAACTGGCTGGTCGGCCCCGCGCTGATGTTCTCGCTGGCCTGGCTGCTGCTGCCGGACCTGCCCGAATATCGCGCCGGGCTGGTCATCGTCGGGCTCGCCCGTTGTATCGCCATGGTGATCATCTGGAACGAGCTCGCCTGCGGCGACCGCGAGGCCGCCGCCGTGCTCGTCGCGCTCAACTCGCTGTTCCAGGTCGCCGCGTTCGCCGCGCTTGGCTGGTTCTACCTGGTGGCGCTGCCCGGCTGGCTGGGACTGCCCACCGCGGCGCTCGACGTGTCGTCCTGGGACATCGCCCGCTCTGTGCTGATCTTCCTGGGCATCCCGCTGCTCGCCGGCTACCTCACCCGCCGCGTCGGCGAGCGGGCCAAGGGCCGGGACTGGTACGAGAACCGGCTGCTGCCCCGCCTCGGGCCGTTCGCGCTCTACGGGCTGCTGTTCACCATCGTGGTGCTCTTCGCCCTGCAGGGCGCGGCGATCACCAGCCGTCCGCTCGACGTGGCCAGGATCGCGCTGCCGCTGCTGGCCTACTTCGCGATCATGTGGGCCGGCTCCTACGCCCTCGGGGCGCTCATCGGCCTGCCCTACCAGCGCACCACCACGCTCGCGTTCACCGCGGCGGGCAACAACTTCGAACTCGCCATCGCGGTGGCGATCGCGACCTTCGGCGTCAGCTCCGGCCAGGCCCTCGCCGGAGTCGTCGGGCCGCTGATCGAGGTGCCGGTGCTGGTCGGGCTGGTCTACGTCTCGTTGCGCCTGCGTCGGCGCTTCACCCGCGACTGACCACCCAGGAGCCTGACCGCCCAGGAGTCTGACCCCCGAGGAGGCGCCATGGACACCGTGCCCGAGGTGCTGTTCGTCTGCGTCCACAACGCCGGTCGCTCGCAGCTGGCCGCCGCCCTGCTCGACCACCATGCCGCGGGCGCGGTGCGGGTGCGCTCCGCGGGCTCCGCGCCGGCCGCCGAGATCAACCCGGCGGTCCGGGTGGTCATGGCCGAACTCGGCATCGACCTGTCCCGAGAGTTCCCCAAGCCGCTCACCGACGACGCGGTCCACGCCGCGGACGTCGTCGTCAGCATGGGCTGCGGTGACGCCTGCCCGGTCTATCCCGGCAAGCGCTACCTCACCTGGGAGCTCGCCGACCCGGCAGGCAGATCCGTCGAGCAGGTGCGGCTGGTGCGCGACGAGATCGACCAGCGGGTCCGCGCGCTGCTGGCCGAACTCGTGCCCGGCACCTGAACGCCGTCACCTGAAAACCGTCACCGCCACATTTCGCTTCCACGCCGTCACGAACCGTGCCACACTCGTTTTTGAACACGTTCAGGAGAGGAATGTGTTCGGGAGGGGAGTGACGGACATGGCCAACGACCTGGGCACCTATGTGGTGGTGCTGGTCCTCGGTATCGCCTCGACGCTGCTGGTCGGGCAGGTGCTGCTGCGCACCGGGCAGGCGATCCTCGAAGACGCCTTCACCGAGCAACGGACCGCGAGGTCGATCAACCGGCTGGTCGCCGTGCTGTTCCACCTCGGCGCGCTCGGCGTGCTCGCGCTGGTCTCCGCGGTCGACGTGCCGGTGAGCGGTGCGGTGCAGACCGTGGTGACCAAGCTCGGCATCGTCCTGCTGATCCTCGGCGCGGCGCACGGCCTGGTGATCATGCTGCTCAGCCGCATCCGGACCCGCGGCCAGGAGCAGCGCGCGCTGGCCCAGCTGGGCGCGCCGCGATAACGGTGGCGAAGCTCCAGGCAGCCAAGGCGCAGCGCACCCGCGAGCTGATCGTCGAATCCGCGCTGGCACTGTTCCGCGAGCGGGGCTACGAGCGCACCACGATGCGCGCGATCGCCGAGACCGCCGGGGTCTCGGTGGGCAACGCCTACTACTACTTCGGCTCCAAGGAAGAACTGGTCCAGGGGTTTTACGACCAGCTCGCCGGGGACCATGTCGCGGCGGCCGCCGCACCACTGGCCGCGAGCACCGACCTGGCCGAGCGCCTGCGCGGCACGCTGCTGGCCTGGCTGGCGGTGGCCGAGCCGTACCACGCGCTGGCTGGCCGGTTCTTCGCCGCGGCGGCGCAGCCGGGCAACCCGCTCTCGCCGTTCAGCGCGGAGTCGCATGCGCCGCGAGAGGCGGAGGTTGCCCTCTACCGCGAGGTGATCGAGGGCTCGTCGGTCCGGGTCGCCGAGGAGGTCAGGGCGGATCTGCCCGAGCTGCTCTGGCTGTACCACCTCGGGATCGTGCTGTTCTGGGTGTACGACACCTCGGCGGACCTGCGCCGCACCAGGGCGCTCATCGACCGCACCGTGCCGATGGTCGAGCGGCTGTGCAGGCTGTCCCGCCTCCGCCTGCTCCGGCCGCTCGCCAGGCAGGTGCCGCAGTTGCTCGCCGAACTGCGCGACCAGGATCCGAGGACGTCCTGACTCCGGGCTGAGCCAGCAACCTCGCCGGGGCTCGTCCGTATCTGACGCACCGCGGGCTTTCTCCTCATTGTGCA
>DASXOL010000190.1:0-10755 GCA_036494295.1 Pseudonocardiaceae bacterium | reverse complement strand
CGCACATCTTGCGGGCGTGCAGCGGGTCGACCCGGGAGTCGGCGTCGAACACGGCGAACAGTACCGCCGGGTAGGCGGTGCCCGGCCGGATGTGGTGGTACGGCGAGTACGACAGGAGCCAGCCGAGCTCGGTCGGGTCCTCCGCGGTCCCGTACTCGTCGTTCCAGGTCCGGCCGATCAGGAACTGCTCATAGCGCACCATGTCCAGCAGCGGCGCCGAGCACACCACCGCGCGGTAGGCGTCCGGGCGCTGGGTCAGCGCCGCGCCCACCAGCAGGCCGCCGTTGGAACCGCCGCTGATGGCGAGCTGGTCGCGGGTGGTCCAGCCGTCCGCCACCAGGGCGTCGGCGGCCGCGTGGAAGTCGTCGAAGGTGTTCTGTTTGCTCGCCCGCATCCCGGCGCGGTGCCAGTCCTCGCCCTCCTCGCCGCCGCCACGCAACGCCGGCAGCGCCCACACCCCACCCGCGGCCACCCAGGCCAGTGCCGAGGCGCTGTAGCCCGGCTCCCTGGACAGCGCGAATCCGCCGTACCCGGTGAGCAGGGTGGGGCGGGGCCGGTCCGGGCGCCCGTCCGCGGCGGGGCCGCCGGAGAGGACGAACATCCGCACCTCGGTGCCGTCGGCGGACCGGTAGGAGATCTGCCGGGTGTGCACCTGCGGCAGCTCCACCGCTCCCGGCGCGGCTTCGGCCAGCGTGGTGGTGCCGGTGCGCAGCTCGAAGCGGTGCACGCAGGGCGGGGTGGCGAAGTCGGTCCAGCCGATCCAGACCTGCCCGGCGCGGCTCGGGGTGAGCTCGTCCGCGGTGGACAGTCCGGTGACCGACCCGGTTCCCGGCAGCGGGACGGTGCCGCGGTGGGCGCCGCCGTCGACGGCGTGCAGATGCAGCTCGGTGACCGCGTGCCTGGTGCGGTAGGCCACCAGCAGTGGTTCGCCGCGCTCGGGGTCGTCCAGCCAGCGGATGCCGTCCAGTACGGAACCGGGGTCCTCGGCGATCAGCTCGGTCCACCGCTGCGGCGCCGGGTCGGCCGGATCCGCGACGCAGAGCCGCCAGCGCGGCGCGTCCAGCGTGGTGAGCAGGTAGAGCCTGCCGTCCCTGGCGATCCAGGCCGTGCACCGCACCGCGTCGTCGTCGGTCAGTATCCGCACCAGCTCGCCGGTGCCGTGCAGATCGGCGATCCACACCGAGTCGCGGCGCGCGGTGCCCGGCGAGGCGTCCACCAGCAGCCAGCGTCCGTCGGGCGAGACGTGCACCCCGTAGTAGTTCGTCGGGTCCAGGCCCGCGCCGTGCACCAGCTCGTCGCGGTCCGGGTCGGTGCCGACGCGGTGGCGCCAGACCCGGCGGTGGAACTGGTCCTCGCCCGCGGGCACCTCGTCGGCGGGCAGCCGGCGCACGTAGTAGAGCGCCTCGCCGCCGGGCACCCAGCTCACCGGTGAGTACCGGCAGCGGTCGATCGGGCCTTCCAGCAGCTCGCCGGTGTCCACGTCCAGCACGTAGAACGCGGATTCCTCGTCGCCGCCGCGGGAGATCTGGTAGGCGAGCCGGTGGCCCTCGCGGCTCGGGCTCCACGAGTCCAGTGTGGTCAGACCGGACGGGTCGAGCGCCATCACGTCGAGCAGCACCCGGTCGGTCTCGGTGCCGTCCGGCGCTGCCTCCCGCACGTGGAGCACGACGTGCTCGCCGTCCGGGTCGCGGCGGGTGAAGAAGGCGCGACCGTTGCGCCAGGCGGGTGCTCCCACCGAGCCGGTGGCCAGCAGCCGTTCCAGCTCGCCGGTGAGCGCGTCGCGTCCGGGCAGTACGTCCAACCCGGCGCGGGCCAGCCGGTCCTGCTCGTCACCCCAGGCGATGGTGCGCGGGTCCGCGGGATCCTCCAGCCAGCGGTAGGGGTCGGCCACCTCGTGCTCGTGGAGGTGTTCGACCAGGTCGAGGCGCTCGGCGGACGGGTAGGGCGGTGTCGCGGATGATGCCTTTCCAGTCACGCGCAGGACTGTATCCGTAGCGCTGAGATGCCTTACTGTTCGTGGTCGAGTCACCGAGTGGTCACCAACACGTGTCGAAGCGGGCACGTGCACAAACGGCGGCTTCATGATGCACTTGTCGCGCGCACTGGCGGAGGTGGTCACGTGCACGACCGACAACCCAGCCCGGAGGGTCACCCAGCGGGGGCGGACCGTCGGACCGTGCCGCGCTCGTCAACCCCATCCGGGCTTCTCGACTCTCCCATCGGCGTCGTCGCGGCTGACAAAGCCACCGCGACCGGTGCACCCGCCTGGGGCCGCCGTCGGGTTCTGCTCCTCAACGCCACCTTCGAGCCGCTGACCGCGCTGCCGCTGCGCCGCGCGATCGTCCTGGTGGTGTGCGGCAAGGCCGACGTGGTGCACGGCGACACCGCCGGGCTGGTGCTGCACTCGGCGGCGACCAGCATCGTGGTGCCCTCGGTGATCAGGCTGCGGACCTTCGTGCGGGTGCCCTACCGCGCCAGGGTCCCGATGACCCGCGCCGCGCTCATGCACCGGGACCGCTACCGCTGCGCCTACTGCGGTGCACGTGCCGAGACCATTGACCATGTGGTGCCGCGCAGCCGGGGCGGCGAACACCGCTGGGAGAACTGCGTGGCCTGCTGCGCGCGCTGCAATCACCGCAAGGCCGATCGGCTGCTCAGCGAGCTGGGCTGGCGGCTGCGGGTGGTGCCCCGCCCGCCCCGCGGCCAGCACTGGCGCCTGCTCGCCGCCGTGCCCGACGCGGACCCCCTCTGGCTGCCCTATCTGGCCGAGGTGGCGTAAGGGGCTCTTCAAGTACCACAAACCCCGGTTTTGACTGCCTTTACCAGCCGCAAACCCCCGCCGGGGGTTTGCGGCTGGTAAAGGCATCCCGGGCCGGGGTTTGTGGTACTTGAAGAGCCCCACACCCGTTTCGGGCCCGTCGTGGGCGACGTGGTACGGGTACCGTGACTGGGGTGACATCGTGGCAGATCATCCTGGTTCTCGGGGGTATCCCGGTGGCCGTGATGATCCTGCTGGGTCTGCTCACGGTCGGTCCGAGTCTTCGTCGGACACCGCGCTACGAGCCGGGCCAGGAGTGGAACCATCCGCCGGTGTGGTGGACCGCGGCCGCGTCGATCAGCCGTCACCAGGGCACGGACGAGCACCCGGCCGGCGCTGACGGCGAGCACGGAGGTGCTCGTGGCAACTGGTGACCATAAGCGCGACGGACCCGCGGCAGCCGCGCCCGCCAAGCCCGTCCGATCCGATGCGGAGCAGCCCGAACCCGCAGAGCACGACCAACCCGCAGAGCACGACCAACCCGCAGAGCACGACCAACCCGCAGAGCACGACGAAACCGCAGAGCACGACGAGACCGTGGTGAGCGAACCCGCCACGCACGACCAACCTCGTGAGCTCGAGCGCGGCGCGGTGGTCGCGGGCTCCGGCCGGATCTCCGTGGCCAGGCGGGTCACCCCGGTGCTGCCGACGCTGCCGTTCACCCGGTGGCAACTGGCCCGCATGGACGACGCGCTCACCGAGTACAGCCGCATCACGGGCCTGCACTTCAGCGTCTACCTGGGCGATCTGGGTCCGGATACCCGCGCCCGCGCCGAGGACCTCGTCGACTCGCTGGGCGCGCAGTCCGCGGATGCGGTGCTGGTGGCGATCTCACCGGGTCAGCGGGTGGTCGAGGTGGTCACCGGCTCGCGGGCGCGGCAGCGGGTGACCGACCGCGGCTGCAAGATCGCCGTGATGAGCATGGTCACGATGTTCGAGGCGGGCGAGCTCGCCGACGGCATCACCGGTGGCCTGCGGATCCTCGCGGAGCAGGCCACCGGCGCCTGAGCTCAGCCTGCGTCGAAGTCGCGCGCGGCCAGCGCCCGGACCACGCCTGCCCTTCCCTCGGAGACCAGCCTGCGCAGCGCGGGAGGGCGGGTACCGTCCGCCAGCCAGGCGTCGGCGAGCTCCACACCGCGCTGGTCGACCGCCCAGGACGGGTAGAGCCCGAGCACGCAGGGCTGCGCGCGCTCGGAGGTCCTGCGCTCCCACACCTCCTCGATCTCGTCGAAGTAGCGCTGCACGTACGGGGCGAGCAGCTGCTTCTGACCGGGGTGGCTGAACCCGCTGATGATCGCCTCGTTGACGGCGTTGGGGATCTCGTCGTCGCGCATGGCCCGCTGCCACGCCTGTTCCTTGCCCTCGGGGGTCGGCAGCAGGGCGCGAGCCCGTTCCGCCTGCCTGCGCCCGGTGGCGGTGTCGTCGCGGCGCAGCTCGGCGTCGATGTCCACCTCGCCGGCCACGCCGTGCGCGGCCAGCGCGTGCAGCAGCCGCCAGCGCAGGTCGGTGTCGACGCCGAGCTCCTCGGGCACGCCCTGCCCGTCCAGCCAGCCCGCCATCGCGTCGAGCTCCGGCTTGCCCAGCACCGACGACGTCAGCGCGTTCACCAGCGCGAGCTGGTGGTCCGAGCCGGGCGCGGCGGCGCCGATGAGCTCCATCAGCGTGCCGGTGAACTGCGGCCAGCCGTGCTCGGTGGCCCAGGCCTGGTCGGCGTAGGCGGACAGCGCCGTCTGCGCCTGCAGCAGCAGCCGCTGCACCACCCCGACCTCGGTCTCGGCGGTCAGCCCACCCAGCACCAGCGCGACGAAGTCGCGCGCCTTGAGCTCGGCCTCACGGGTCATCTCCCACGCCGCCGACCAGCACAGCGTCCGGGGCAGCGAGTCGGTGATGTCACCGATCCGGTCGATCAGCGTGGTCAGCGACTTCTCGTCCAGCCGCAGCGTGCAGTAGGTCAGGTCGTCGTCGTTGACCAGCACCAGCCTGCCCGCGGGCGCGCCGACCAGTTCGGGGACCTCGGTGCGCTCCCCGCTCACGTCCAGCTCCACCCGCCGGGTGCGCACCAGGGGCGTGCCGACCTCGCCGTCGGAGTCGTACACGCCGACCGCGAGCCGATGGGTACGCAGCTCGCCTGCCCCGGGACGGGCCCCTTCCTGCCGCACCGCGAACGACGTGAACCGCCCTTCGGAGTCCACGGTGAACTCCGGGCGCAGCGTGTTCAGCCCGGTGGTCTCCAGCCACTGGGCGCTCCACCCGGACAGGTCGCGCCCGGAGGCCTCCTCCAGCGCGGCGAGCAGATCGGCCAGCGTCGCGTTCCCCCAGGCATGGCGCTGGAAGTAGATCCGCAGCCCGGCGAGGAACTCGTCGAGCCCGACGTAGGCGACCAGCTGACGCAGCACGCTGGCGCCCTTGGCGTAGGTGATCCCGTCGAAGTTGACCTCGACGGCCTGCACGTCGGGAATGTCGCAGGCGATCGGGTGGGTGGAGGGCAGCTGGTCCTGCCGGTAGGCCCAGGACTTCTCCACCGTGGCGAAGGTGGTCCACGCGCCGGTGTACTCGGTGGCGTCGGCCTGCGAGAGCACCGAGGCCCAGGTCGCGAACGACTCGTTCAGCCACAGGTCGTCCCACCAGCGCATGGTGACCAGGTCGCCGAACCACATGTGCGCCATCTCGTGCAGCACGGTCTCGGCGCGCCGCTCGTACAGGTAGCGGGTCACCCGGCTGCGGAAGACGTAGTCCTCCAGGAAGGTGACGCATCCGGCGTTCTCCATCGCGCCCGCGTTGAACTCGGGCACGAACACCTGGTCGTACTTGTCGAACGGGTAGGGCACGCCGAACGCCCGGTGGTAGAAGCCGAAACCCTGCTTGGTCTCGGTGAACAGCCGGTCGGCGTCCATGTGTTCGGCCAGCGAGGCGCGGCAGTAGATGCCCAGCGGGATCCGCGCCCCGGACTCCCCGGGGTCGGTGTACTCGTCGGTCCACTTCGCGTACGGGCCCGCGACGAGCGCGGCGATGTAGGTGCTGATCCGGGGGCTGTCGCCGAAGACGTGGCGGACCGCACCGCCCGCCGCCTCCTCGGTGCGCTCCGCGGGGCCGTTGGACACGACCTCCCAGTCGGCGGGTGCCACCACCCGCATCCGGTGCACGGCCTTGAGGTCCGGCTGGTCGAAGCAGGCGTACATGCGCTTCGCGTCCGCGGTCTCGAACTGGCTGTAGAGATACACGCCGCCGTCGACCGGGTCGACGAAGCGGTGCAGCCCCTCACCGGTGTTCATGTAGCTGCAGTCGGCGTCGACGACCAGTTCGTTGTCCGCGGCCAGCTCGGGCAGCGCGATCCCGTTCGCCTCGTCGTAGCCGGAGACGTCCAGTTCGGTGCCGTTGAGGGTGGCCGAGCGCACCTGCGCGGCCACCAGGTCGATCCAGCTCGACGCGCCCGGTGTGCGGCAGGACAAGCGGACCGTGGTGGTGCTGCGGAAGGTGCCTTCGCCGGGTTTGCCGCCGCCGTCGGTGAGGTCGAGCTCGACGGTGTAGGAGTCGATGTCGAGCAGCTCGGCACGCTCGACCGCCTGCTCCCTGGTCAGGTTTGGGACGGCCACGAATCACCTCGGATGTCGGATGGGGATGCGTTCGCATCCAATCACGTGACGTACTCCGCTCACAGGCGGCAAGCGGGGGCGGGAAGAGCGAACGACACGGACGGGTTGTAGGTGGCGTAGCGCCGCGCCCACCGCGCGGCCGTGCAGGAACCAGGCTACCGACGAACGGAGAGCGCCGATGACGGTGACCGCAGGCCACAGCACAGCGGAGCAGCACGAGCAGGGCTCAAGCCGGGCGAGGGTCGATGTCTACTTCGACCCGCTGTGCCCGTGGGCCTGGATCACCTCCCGCTGGATCCTGGAAGTGGCCACGGTGCGGGACATTGACGTGCATTTCCGGGTGATGAGCCTGTCGGTGCTGAACGAGAACCGCGAGCTCGACGGGCGCTACCGGGACCTGATGGCCAAGGGCTGGGGTCCGGTGCGGGTGTGCATCGCGGCGGCCCGTGACCACGGCGAGAAGGTGCTCGATCCGCTCTACACCGCGCTGGGCACCCGGATCCACAACGAGGGCAACAAGAACTTCGACGAGGTGATCCCGGCCGCGCTGGCCGAGGTGGGGCTGCCCGCCGACCTCGCCGAGGCCGCGCACAGCACCGAGTACGACGAGGAGCTACGGGCCAGCCACGACGCGGGCATGGCGCCGGTCGGGCTGGACGTCGGCACGCCGACGATCCACATCGAGGGGGTGGGCTTCTTCGGGCCGGTGCTGTCCCGGATCCCGCGCGGCGAGGAGGCCGGGAAGATCTTCGACGGCGCCCTGCTGCTCGCCCGCTACCCGCACTTCTTCGAGCTCAAGCGCACCCGGCACGAGGACCCCGAGTTCTCCTGACCGGCCGCGCCGCGACACCGCAATCCGTTGGTGCGCGCCGCCCGGGGGACGGAGGGGGTGGTGCCCCGGGCGGCGCGCCGGCACCGGCGGTGTCAACCACCGGGAGCGGTGAGGGGGACGATCGGCTCGGTCGGTTCGAGCACGACCGCGCCGTCGGCTTCCGCCACGACCTGCCGCAGCGGCCCAGGCACCGGCTGATCGGGCAGCACCCCGACCACGACCGCGTTTCGCCGCACGTCCACTCCCCATCGCGTCACCGACGCGGGGGGGTGGGTGCCGAGTTCCGCGCTGACCCGCTGCTGCCAGGTCTCCAGTTGGGCGAGGCTGTGTGCCACCACCCGGACCTGCGCGCCCAGTTCCTGCGCCACCGCGGTCGCGGCGGGGTCGGTGGTGAGCACGACGGGGTGCTCGCCGGACAGGTAGCCCCCGCCGTAGCTGGACCCCAGCCGCCGTTGCGCGCTCGCCAGCACTGGATGCACAACAGCCAGACGGTCCCGGCCCGCCGCGGGGTTGCCTGGGTACCCGGCGACCATCCGAACGGTCAGCTGAGCAGGCCGCCGAGCAGCTGCGGCGCGGCATCGGAGGCGTCGTGCGCCGCGGCCAGCTTCACGTCGGCGCCGAAGCCGTCGTTCACCAGCTCGCGTCCGGAGGCGCTGGCCGCCAGCACGCCACGCAGCCCACGGGACCGCGCCGCGGCGAACTGCGCCGCCGCCAGCTCCGCCTCCGGCGAGAACGCGCCGGGCAGCACGGCGGCGATGGCGCCGGCGCCGACCGCGTCCTCCAGCGCGGGGCGCATCGGTTCGCCGGGCAGCTCCCATCGCTCGCCCGCGGGCACCAGCCCGATCGGGCCGCCGCGGGCCAGCCGCTGCGCGGTCCGCGCCGTCGCGGCCGCGTTGCGCAGGCACCCGGCGAGCACCTCGGCGCCGGTGCGCTGCGCGAGCGCGCACAGCGCCCCCCCGTTGGGGGACGGCAGCGCGAGCCGGGTGCCCGCAGGCAGGTCCAGCAGCGACGTCGGCGACAGCGTGGGTCCGGGCGCCCCGCGCGGACTTGCCAGCAGCGCGCCGTTCTGCCGGGCGGTGTCCGCGGCGCGGTCGTCGTACCAGGGCAGCGGGAGCACCTCGGCGCCGCGCTCCACCGCGACGTCCACGGCGGTGCAGAAGGACAGCACGTCGACCACCACGACGACCGCGCACGAGTCGCCGAGCAGCACCGCGCCCTCCCGCCCCCATTCCAGCCGGACGTCGTAGCCCTCCTGGACGTGTTCGCGCCTCACACCACGATCCGCATCGCTCGTCCCGTCCGGTCCGGTTCGCCGCCGAGCACCTCGGCCCGTCCGCGCACCCAGCGCGCCGCCGACCACGCGCAGGCCAGCGCGTCGAGCGCATCGTCGAGCGGCGCGTCGCCGGGCAACCCGTCCAGCACGCCGCGGCGCCAGGCGCTCAGCGCCGCCATCCGCTGCACCGCGCCACGGGCGGTCTTCTTGCCCGCGAAGTCCACCCGCGGCGCCATCGCACGGAATGAGACCTCGGGGTGCACCTCGACGACGCGGTCGCCGGGACCCAGCTCGTGGTCCCACTGGGCGATCTTGGGCACCAGGCCCCAGGTCTGCACGCTGATCCGCTTGCCGTGCGCGGTGAAGGCGGCGTCCGAGGCGCCGCGGTGGTCGGCGGCGCTCAGCGCCGCGCGGATCGGGGCGTGGAACACCGAGGACCGGGCACTGCCCAGCCGCTGCCGCGCGGCGACGTCGCACGCCCGGTAACCGCGCTCGGGCAGCCCGATCGGCACGTCCACGCCGATCGCCGCGCAGCGGGCGGCCACCGCCAGGACCGCGGCGGCGTCGCGCTGCACGCTCCAGCTCACCTGGCCGCCGCGGTCCAGCACGGCCACCAGCCAGCGGTCCCGTACCCCGTCGACGCCCGCCACCGGGGCGGTATGGCACTCTTCGTCGGCGTGCGCGTCTATTTGGGTTCCGATCACGCTGGGTTCGATCTGAAGGTCTTCCTCACGGAGCACCTCACCAGTCTCGGACATGACGTCGTCGACGTCGGTCCCGACACCTACGACCCGGACGACGACTACCCGCCGTTCTGCATCGAGACCGGCCGCCGCGTGGTGGCCAACTCGGGCAGCCTCGGTGTGGTGATCGGCGGGTCCGGCAACGGTGAGCAGATCTCCGCCAACAAGGTCATGGGCATTCGCGCCGCGCTGACCTGGAGCACCGAGACCGCCAGGCTGGCGCGGGAGCACAACGACGCCCAGATCTGTGCGATCGGCGCCCGGATGCACAGCCCGGCGGAAGCGGCGGAGATCGTCGAGGTGTTCCTGGCGACGTCGTTCTCCGGCGGCGAGCGGCATCTGCGCCGGATCCAGCAGATCGCCGAGTACGAGGAGACCGGCGAGACGCCGTCGCTGCCGGTGGCCTGAGCTTTCCCGGTGCCCGAAGGCCACACCCTGCACCGCGCGGCCCAGCGCCACCAGCGGTGCTACGGCGGATCGCCGGTAGCCGTGTCCAGCCCGCAGGGGCGGTTCTCGGCCGAGGCGGCGCGGGTGGACGGCCGGGTGCTGCAGCGCGCCGAGGCGATCGGCAAGCACCTGTTCCACGCGTACGAGCCCGACCTCGTGGTCCACGTGCACCTGGGTCTCTACGGCGCGTTCACCGAGGGGTCGCTGCCCGTCGAGCCGGTCCGCGGGCAGGTGCGGATGCGGTTGGTGGGCCCGGAGCACTGGACCGACCTGCGCGGGCCGACCGCGTGCGAGCTGCTGACCGAGGCCGAGGTCGACGCGTTGCAGGCCCGGCTGGGGCCTGATCCGCTGCGCGGCGACGCCGACCCCGGGCGGGCGTGGGCGCGGATCAGCCGATCCCGCGCGCCGCTGGCCACCCTCCTGATGGACCAGTCGGTGCTGGCGGGCGTGGGCAACGTCTACCGTGCCGAGGTGCTGTTCCGGCACCGGTTGCACCCGTTGCGCCCCGGCCGGGAGCTGAGCGCCGCGCAGTGGGCCGCGGTGTGGGCCGATCTGGTCGAGCTGATGCACCAGGGAATGCGGCGGGCCCGGATCGACACGGTGGCGCCGGAGCACGATCCGGTGCGCACCGGGCGGGCGCCCCGTCAGGACCGCCACGGCGGGGAGGTCTACGTCTACCGGCGCGCGGGCGCGCCCTGCCTGGTGTGCGGCACGACCGTGGCGGCCACCTCGCACGGCGGGCGAAACCTGTACTGGTGCCCGACCTGTCAGGGGCTGCCCGCACCGCCCGGCAGGCGGTAGCGGCACGTCCACCGGCCGCCTGGGTCAGGCCCCGGGTCAGCGGCCCGGTCAGACACCCCAGTCGCCGCCCCCGAAGTCGCCGAAGTCACCGCCGCCGAAACCGAAGTCGCCCGCACTGAAGTCGCCGCCGCCACCGTCGCCGCCCCAGTCGCCGCCACCGCCGTCACCACCACCGCCGTCGCCGCCGCCACCCCAGTCGCCACCGTCGCCGCCGCCGCCGTCATCGCCCCAGTCGCCGCCCATGCCAT
>DASXOL010000189.1:0-2323 GCA_036494295.1 Pseudonocardiaceae bacterium | reverse complement strand
GGCCGGAGCCTGCCCGGGAGTCGTCCTGGCGGGGTGGTTCGGCCTCGGGCCAGGGAATTGAGCGCTGCCCGGCCGACCCGTGCTTGTCGGCCGCGGCGTCCCGGCGAATGAGAGCCGGGGCGCATACCACCCCTCCGGGTGCGACACCGCCCGTGAGCGGGCCGGTGTGGTGCGCAAGGACACCGCGCCGCGACAGCGGTCCGCGACCTAGGGTGAGGCAATGCCAGGTTCGCTGATTGGTACCTCGGTTCTGCGGGTCGAAGACCCTGATCTGATTCGCGGCCGCAGCACGTACGTCGGGAATCTGCGCCTCCCGACACACAGCGCCGGCCTGCTGCACGCCGAGTTCGTGCGGTCCCCGATCGCGCACGGCGTGCTGACCAGCGTGGACACCAGCGCGGCGCGGCGCGCTCCCGGTGTGGTGGCGGTGTACACCGCGGCCGATCTCGCCATCCCGCGCCACCACCAGTTCGTGCCGATGAACGACATCTGCGCGCGGCCCGTGCTGGCCGAGGACAAGGTGCGATTCGTCGGCGAGGCGGTCGCCGTGGTGGTCGCCGAGACCCCGGCCGCGGCCGCCGACGCGGCCGGGCTGGTCGACGTGCGGATCGAGCCGCTGCCCGCGGTGGGCGACCCCGAACAGGCGCTGGCACCCGGCGCGCCGCTGCAGTTCGCCGAGCTCGGCAGCAATGTCGCGGGCGGTGCCCGTGACCCGGAGGACACCGACCCGCTCGACGGCGCCGATGTCGTGGTGCGCGCCCGGCTGGAGAACCAGCGGGTCGCCGTGGTGCCGATGGAGGGCAACGCGATCGCGGTCGTTCCCGGCGCGCCCGGCAGCGGTGAGCCGGAGCTGACGGTGCACGTCTCCACCCAGATGCCCCACCTGCTGCGCGACCGGGTCGCCGAGCTGTTCGACCTGGACAAGCACGCGGTCCGGGTGGTCTCGCCGCACGTCGGGGGCGGCTTCGGCGGAAAGGCGGGCATCGCGCCGGAGCACGCCGTGGTGGTGGGCGCCGCCCGACGGCTGGGCAGGCCGGTGACCTGGGTCGAGACCCGCTCGGAGAACCTCGTCGCGATGCCGCACGGGCGCGCGCAGGTGCACTACGTCGAGCTCGGGCTGCGCCGGGACGGCACCATCGTCGGGCTGCGCGCCAGGCTCATCGGCGACGCGGGCGCCTACGCCGGCTTCGGTGGCGGGCTGGTGATCGGGCCCACCTACGCGATGGCGCAGGGCGTCTACCGGATCCCGGCGTTGCGCTACGACGGCGCCGTCGTGCTCACCAACACCACGCCGGTGGGCGCCTTCCGCGGCGCCGGCAGGCCCGAGGCCACCGCGATGCTGGAGCGGATCGTCGACATGGCGGCCGCCGAGCTCGGCATGGACCCGGCGCAGCTGCGCAGGCACAACTTCCTGCGTCCCGGCGACTTTCCGTACCCCACCGCCACCGGCGTGACCTACGACACCGGCGACTACGAGCTGCCGCTCACCAGGGCACTGGAGGTCGCGGGCTACGAGCAGCTGCGGGCCGAGCAGTCCCGGCGCCGCGCGGCGGACGAGCGCCTGCAGCTCGGCATCGGCCTGTCCAGCTACGTCGAGATCACCGGCGGGGGCGGCGGCGGCGAGTTCGGCGCGGTCGAGGTGCATCCGGACGGCACCGCGACGGTGAAGGTCGGCACCTCGGGGCACGGGCAGGGGCACGCCACCTCGTTCGCCATGCTCGCCGCCGACACCCTGGCACTGCCGTTGGAGTCCGTGCGGTTCGTCCAGTCCGACACGTTCACGGTGCCCTCCGGCGGCGGCACCGGTGGTTCCCGCTCGCTGCAACTGGGCGGCAACGCGGTGCACGCCGCGGCCGGGGCGGTGCTCGACCAGGCCCGCAAGCTCGCCGCCGAGCTGCTCGAAGCCGACGTGAGCGACATCGTCGCCGCTGACGGCGCGGTCGGCGTGGCGGGCGTGCCGGACCGGGGGATCGGGTGGGCCGAGCTGGCCACCGAGGCCTCGCGGCGGGGCAGCCCGCTTTCCGCGGCGCCGGGGTTCCACCAGGACGGCGCCACCTTCCCGTTCGGCACGCACGTGGCCGTGGTGGAGGTGGACATGGAGACCGGCATGGTGCGCCCGGTGCGCCACGTCGCGGTGGACGACTGCGGCCGGGTGCTCAACCCGCTCATCGTCACCGGCCAGCAGCACGGCGGCACCGCGCAGGGCATCGCGCAGGCGCTGTGGGAACAGGTGGTCTACGACGAGGACGGCACCCCGCTGTCCGCGACGCTGGCCGACTACGCCATGCCGTCGGCGGCCGACCTGCCCGGGTTCGAGGTGAGC
>DASXOL010000188.1:0-2058 GCA_036494295.1 Pseudonocardiaceae bacterium | reverse complement strand
GCGGCGTCGAGGGCGTCGGCGTCCTGGAGGCGGAAGGAGCGGATTTTGGCGAAGACGACGCCGCTGTAGCGGCGGATGATCTCTTCCCAGGCCGCGGGGTCGTTCTGGCTGACGCGGGTGAGCAGGCCGGCCACATCGCCGGCAGCTGTGCAGGTGTCGTCGTTCCTCGTTCCTGCGGTTCTTGTCGACGTGGTGGTCATCAACATCGCGGCCCCCTGGTGGCACGGCATGGCCCGCCGTGATCATGGTCTCCGGGTGTACGGCGTCTACGACTTGATACGTCGTACGTTGATACGTACGGTGTCAACTTGCGGGCGCTCGCACTATCGCCCAATCGGGTAGAGGTGTACGCTGTATATATCGCTGTCAGTAATCGGGGGCGGCAGGCGAGGAAAGGATCATGGTTGATCGACGAGTCAACGACCACCGAGGCCGGGCCGGGCAGGCGCGGCTGGGTCGGGGTCGACCCGGACCAGGACGGCGCCCGGCCGTTGCCGTTGTCACGCCCCCGGATCGTGCGGGCGGCGCTGCGGCTCGTCGACGACAGGGGGCTTGCCGCGCTGACCATGCGGGCGCTGGCCACCGAGCTGGAGGTCTCGACCATGGCCCTGTACAACCACGTGAAGGACAAGGACGAGATGGTCGACCTGATGGTCGACCTCATGCTCGGCGAGGTCGACTGCTCGGAGCAGGACGGCGACTGGACCGCGCAGCTCAGGGCGCTGGTGTGCAGCTACCACCGTGCGCTGTCCGCGCATCATCACCTGGCCAGGGTCTACAGCGCGCGGGTGAGCATCGGTCCGCACGGCCTGCGGATCATGGAACGGGCGATCGGCCTGCTGCTCGGCGCGGGCCTGCAACCGCGCGACGCCACCGACGCGTTCTTCTCGCTGTACACCTACACCGTGGGCTTCCATCAGATGGGCAGCGCGCAACCGTTGTCGATCCCGCTGCAGGGCGGCGGTGCCGGGGGCCCGCGGGCACTGCCGATCGAGGAGACCCCGGCGATCGCGGCCGTCGACGGCCATCTGAACGGCACGCACCAGCCGGGCCGGTTCGAGTACGGCCTCGACCTGCTCCTCTACGGGCTGCGGACCAAGATCTCCGCGCCTGACGAGGTGCGCTGAGTGCTGTCGAGCATCATGAGGGTGTGACGCTGCGGGTCTTGCTGCTGGGCGGGACCGCCGAGGCGCGTCGGCTGGCCGCCGCGGTGCGGGACCTGCCGAGCATCGACCTGGTCACCTCGCTGGCCGGACGGGTGCGCCGTCCGCTGCTGCCCGAGGGCGAGGTGCGGATCGGCGGTTTCGGCGGACCGCGCGCGCTGGCCGGCTGGCTGCGCGCGGAGCGGATGGCGGCCGTGCTCGACGCCACCCATCCGTTCGCCGCCGCCATCACGGCGCACGCCGCGGCGGCCACCGCGGAGCTGGGTCTGCCCTTCGCCGTGCTGCGCAGGCCGGGCTGGCGGCCCGCGCCGGGCGACGACTGGCACTGGGTGGAGTCGACCGACGCCGCCGCCGCGCTGCTGCCGCAGCTGGGCGAGCGCGCGTTCCTCACGACCGGCACCACCGGCCTCGCGGCCTTCGCGGGCCTCGATCGGATGTGGTTCCTGGTGCGCACCATCGAGGCCGCGCCCGCGCTGCCCGGCAACGCCGAGGTGCTGCACGATCGCGGCCCGTTCACGGTGGACGGTGAGCGGGAACTCATGCGCAGGCACCGCATCGACGTGCTGGTGAGCAAGGACAGCGGCGGTGACATGACCGCGGCGAAGCTGGTGGCCGCGCGCCTGCTCGGCGTGCCTGTCGTCCTGGTGCGCCGCCCCGAACTGCCCGACGTGCCGGTGGTGCGCACCGAGCAGGACGCGCTCGCCTGGCTGCGCCGGTTGCCGGTCCGCGGCTGAGGCCGCCCCGGTGGCTACTCGGTTCGGGCGTGGGTGCGGGCGTGGGTTTGGGCGCGGCGTTGTTCGAAGCGGGTGGCTTGGGTGTCGAGGTGGGTGAGGTGGGTGGCGAGGTGGTCGCGGGCGGTTTCGCCGGTGGGGCCGAGTCCGGTGAGGTCGAAGAG
>DASXOL010000187.1:0-2026 GCA_036494295.1 Pseudonocardiaceae bacterium | reverse complement strand
CCTCGCCTGGCTCACCGGGCACCCGATCAGCTGAGGAGGGGGCTGAAGACCCAGGCGCGCTGCGCCATCGGCATCACCGGCCGGGTATCCCCTCCGCCATCCGGCCGTGCAGGGCGAGCGCGTATTCCTGGCTTATCGACTCCTCGATGGCGGAGGCGGTCTCTTTGGCGGGTGCCTCGGCCCAGTCCGGGCCGACGGTGTAGAAGGCGTCGATTCTGTGCAGCACCGCGCTTGCCTCGGAGAGGCGATCGCGGGTGGGGAAGGCGAGAAGGACTGCGGTGTCACCTCGCAGTGTGCAGGCCGCGACGGACGAGGCTGCCGTGAACACCTGTGGGTGGCGCGCGAGCCGCGGTGCCGTCGAGGTGAGCGCTGCGCGGGTGCGGATCGCGGTGGCAGCGCAGCCCGGCACCCGGCCCGCCAACGCGGTGGCGCTCTGACCGCCACCGGCCCCCTGCCCGCGCGCAGTGCCACCCGCGTGACTGCCGGTCGCGGTCCCGCCAGGCTGCCCGGCACATCCGCTCGTCGCCGCCGCGGCCAGCACAGTCGCGACCGCAATGCGCCACGCGGCCCTCCACCTTGACGGGATGAGGGTCATGTCGATCGCTCTCGGGAGGGCGGCCGCCCGGTGGTCGCGGCTACCGTCGGGGCACCCGCCGCTGTCGGATCGGCAGGTACTTGGTGCAGAGCGCTGAGCACCCGCTGGTGGGTGAGCCACCCCACCAGCTGGGTGCGGTCGTCGTCCAGTACGGGGATCGCGGCCGTCAACGACGCGTCGAGAACGTTGAGAGTCTGGTCGAGCGTCGACGTGCATGTGACCGTCTCGGGGAGCTCCACCACGCGGCCCACGGTGGCCGTGTCATGGTCGCCGTCGGCGAGGGTGTCGGCGACCGCGCGGGCGGTGACGATGCCGCGGTAACGTCCGGCGGTGTCGGTGACCGGGAGTTGGCCGTAACGGGTGCGGGCCAGCAGCTCGGCCGCGTCGAGCAGCGTCGTGTCCTCGGTGAGGGCAGGCCCGACCTTCTGCATGACCTGCCCTGCGGTCACCGCGGTGAGCGCGGTCGAGCGGACCGGCGCGTCGAGATCCACTCCGCGGCGGCGCAGTTTGAGCGTGTAGATGGTGTCGCTGGTCAGCAGATGGCTGACGCCGGTCGCCAAGGCGATCGCGGCCATCAGCGGCAGGATGATCCCGTATTCGCCGGTGAGCTCGAACATGATGATCACGGCGGTGATCGGGGCGCGCGCCGCCCCGGCGAACACGGCCCCCATCCCGATCAGCCCGTACGCGCCGGTCGGCCCGGTGAGACCCGGGACCAGGTCGTGCAGGATCTGCCCGTACGCGGACCCGAGCATGGCGCCGATGAACAGGCTGGGTGCGAACACCCCACCGGATCCTCCGATGCCGATCGTGAGACTGGTGGCGATCACCTTGCCGGCGAGCAGAACCAGCAGAAAGCCGATGGCGTATTTCCCGGCCACGCCACGGCCGAGCACCGGATAGCCGACCCCGTACATCTCCGGCAGCACGAGCAGCAGCCCGCCGAGAACCACCCCGCCGACGGCGGGACGAAGCCATTCCGGACCGTGCCAGACCCGGTCGCACACGTCCTCGATCAGGTAGAGCACCCGGGTGAAGGCGACCCCGATGACCCCGGCGAACAACCCGAGCGCGGCGAACAGCACGTACTCGGCGAGATGGTGCACCGTGAACGGCGGCAGGTGCAGGAACGCCCCGCCGCCCAGGGCGGCGCGGCCGATCACACTCGCCGTCACCGACGCCAGCACCACCATGCCGAAGGACTGCGCGGTGAAGTCGCGCAGAATGAGTTCCATCGCGAAGAACACCCCGGCCAACGGAGCGTTGAACGTCGCGGCGATCCCGCCGGCGGCACCGCAGGCCACCAACACCCGCATGCGCGACTCCGCGACCCGCAGCAGCGACCCGAGCGAAGAGCCCAGCGCCGAGCCGATCTGCACGATCGGGCCCTCCCGGCCCACCGATCCCCCACCGCCGATGCACAGCGCCGAG
>DASXOL010000186.1:0-18655 GCA_036494295.1 Pseudonocardiaceae bacterium | reverse complement strand
GCTGGTCGCGGCGGGCGCCTTCGCCGCTTTCCTGGCCACGGCCTCCGGGCTGGTGATCAGCATGGCGGGCGTGCTGGCCACCGACATGCTGCCGCGCAAGGTCCGCAACTTCCGGGCCGCGACCGTGGTGGCGTGGTCGGTGCCGCTGGCCTTCGCGCTCTCGGTGTCGGCGCTGAACCTCGCGCAGGCCGTCGGGCTGGCCTTCGCGGTGGCCGCCTCGACGTTCTGCCCGTTGCTGGTGCTGGGCATCTGGTGGCGGGGGCTCACCGACATCGGGGCGGCGGCCGGACTGTTCGTCGGCGGCGGGCTCGCGGTCATCGCGGTGCTGCCCGCGGCGGCGGGGCTGCTGCCCGGCGGATGGCAGGACATGGCGGCGCAGCCGGCCCTGGTCACCGTCCCGCTGGCGTTCCTGACCATGGTGGTGGTGAGCCGCTGGACCCGGGACCGGGCTCCCGGGGACGTCTCGCGCATCCTGCTGCGGTTGCACGCGCCGGATCGGCTGGGTCTCTCCGAAGATCGAGATGTCGCCCGGAACGGGATGGCCGCCGCCGCGCTACCGAAGCTTCGGGGGGGCCGACATCGGCGCTGAATCAGGTAGTTATGTCTGGTTCATGTCCGATGACTACCGTATGTCCGTCAGAACCGACCGTTCATCTCACGATCATCAAGTGCTGCACTGATCGAGCATTCGCTGGTGAACGGTCGATGACTAGGGTGGCAGACCCCCCGAACGGGGGGCATTTCCCATGATCGCGATGACCTGTACCGAAAGGTGTCGTATGACCACCACCGAGCGCGCGGGCGGTGCCGACTCATCCCCCGCCGATCCCTGGGTGGCCTCGCAGCGCAGCGAGGACTTCGTCCGGCTACGCAAGCACTTGCGCGGCTTCATCTTCCCGATGACCGCGTTCTTCCTGATCTGGTACTTCCTCTACGTGGGCCTCGCCGCCTTCGCTCCGCACGTGATGGCGGTCAAGGTGGCGGGCAACGTCAACGTCGGGCTGATCGTCGGCCTGTTGCAGTTCGTCAGCACCTTCGCCATCACCACGCTCTACGTCCGGTTCGCGAACCGGCATCTCGACCCGGTGAGCGCCCGTATCCGTGAGCACATCGAAGGGGCGGCCCGGTGACTCAGTTGCTCGCGAAATCCGCCACGGTGGGCGACCCGCGGCTCAACGGCGGGATCTTCGCCTTCTTCGTGCTGGTCACGCTGGTCATCGTGTTCCGCGCATCGCGCAGCACGAACACCGCGGCCGACTACTACGCCGCCGGTCGCTCGTTCACCGGCCCGCAGAACGGCGTCGCCATCTCCGGTGACTACCTGTCCGCCGCGTCGTTCCTCGGGATCGCCGGGGCCATCGCGGTGAACGGCTACGACGGGTTCCTGTACTCGATCGGCTTCCTGGTGGCCTGGCTGGTGGCGCTGCTGCTGGTCGCCGAACTGCTGCGCAACACCGGCAAATTCACCATGGGCGACGTGCTGAGCTTCCGGATGCGCAGACGTCCGGTGCGCGCGGCCGCGGCGATCTCCACGCTGGCGGTGTCCTTCTTCTACCTGCTCGCCCAGATGGCGGGCGCGGGCGGCCTGGTGGCCTTGCTGCTCAACGTCACCAACAAGGCGGGCCAGGCGCTGGTGGTCGCCGTGGTGGGCGGTCTGATGCTCGTCTACGTGCTCGTCGGCGGGATGCGCGGCACCACCTGGGTGCAGATCATCAAGGCCACGCTGCTCATCGCGGGCGCCGCGCTGATGACCGCCTTCGTGCTGGGCTCCTACGGGCTCAACCTGTCCGCGCTGCTCGGTGAGGCCGCGAGTGCCTCGCCGCACGGCCAGGCGCTGCTCGAACCGGGCCTGTCGTACGGCACGAACCTCACCACGAAGATCGACTTCGTTTCGCTCGGCCTCGCGCTGGTGCTCGGCACCGCGGGCCTGCCGCACATCCTGATGCGCTTCTACACCGTGCCCACGGCCCAGGAGGCCCGCCGTTCGGTGGTGTGGGCGATCTGGCTGATCGGCCTGTTCTACCTGTTCTCGCTGGTGATCGGCTACGGCGCGGCGGCGCTCGTGGACGGCGGCCCGGAGCGCATCGCCTCGATGCCGGGTGAGGAGAACTCGGCGGCGCCACTGCTGGCCTTCCAGCTCGGCGGCGAGGTGCTGCTGGGCATCATCTCCGCGGTGGCGTTCGCGACGATCCTCGCGGTGGTCGCGGGACTCACCATCACCGCGTCGGCGTCGTTCGCCCACGACGTGTACGCCAACGTGATCAAGCACGGCCAGATGGACCCGAACGGGGAGGTGCGGGTCGCCCGCATCACCGCCTGCGTGATCGGTGGGCTGGCCATCGTCGGCGGCATCTTCGCGCTCGGCCAGAACGTCGCCTTCCTGGTGGCGCTGGCCTTCGCGGTGGCCGCCTCGGCGAACCTGCCCACCATCCTCTTCTCGCTGTTCTGGAAGCGGTTCAACACCAGCGGCGTGTTGTGGAGCATGTACGGCGGTCTGGTGAGCTCCATCGTGCTGATCATCTTCTCGCCTGCGGTGTCGGGCAGCTCGAAGGCGATGTTCCCCGGCGTGGACTTCGCGTTCTTCCCGCTGAAGAACCCCGGCCTGGTGTCGGTTCCGCTCGCCTTCCTGCTCGGCGTCATCGGAACCTTCCTGAGCAGGGAGCCCGCCGACGAGGCGCGGTACGCGGAGATGGAGGTGCGGGCGCTCACCGGTGCGGGAGCCGAGAAGGCCACCGCCGGCTGAGCGGCCGGGTCGCGGTCGTCCGTGTCGATCCTGCCGCGCCGAGCTCATGACGTGCCCTCCGCTCGGCGTGGCAGGATCGAGGTATGACGTCTCCGCTTCCCGCCGTGTCCGTGCCCGAGCTGCCTGACGGCGCCGCCATGCTCGACGTGCGAGAGCCCGACGAGTGGGCCGCGGGGCACGCCCCACAGGCCGTGCACGTCCCGATGGCCCAGGTGCCCCAGCGGCTCGACGAGATCACCGCTGCCCTGCCGGAGGGCCCGGTGTACGTGGTGTGCCGCTCCGGTGGCCGGTCCGCCCGGGTGACCGCCTACCTCGCACAGGCCGGGTGGAACGCGGTGAACGTCGACGGTGGCATGCAGGCGTGGGCCGGCGCGGGCCGTCCGATGGAGACCGACGACGGCTCGCCGCCGCGGGTCGCGTAGGCGACGTCGTGCAGGTCTGTGCCTACTGCGCGCACGAGGCGCTGCCCGGGGCGAGCTGTCCTGCGTGTGGTGCCGCAGTGCCCGCGGCGCCGCCGCAGTGGGTGGCGAGCCCGCCGCCGGGCAGCCTGCCCGAGCCGCCGCCGTCGCCGCGGCGCTACACCGGCCCGCCGTCCTACCCCACGACGCCGCGCTGGGGTTTCCCGCTGCTCGGCTGGCGGCGGCCCGCGCCGCTGGGCACCGACACGGTGGGCGCGGGGGAGCGGATGCGGGTGCTGGCCGCGACGGCGATCCCGCTGCTCTGGCTGGCCGCGGTGGTGGTGGTGGCCACCGCCGGGGCCGAGCTGTGGCGGTACACGCTGCTGCTGGCCAGTCGCGTCGACGCGGTGCCCGCGGGTCCGCTGCACGCCAGCGACGCCATGGTGGTGACCGGCGGGGTGGTGTCGGTGCTCGCCTGCCTGCTGGCCGGGGCGGTGACGATCAGCTGGCTGGTGCGTGCCGCCGCCGCGGCCGCCGAGACCGCGCGGGTGCGCCCGCCCCGTCCCGGGTGGCAGCTCATCGCCGGGGCGCTGATACCCCTGGTGAACATGCTGGTTCCCGGTGCGGTGCTCGCCGAACTGGAGCACGCGGCGCTCGGCTTGGACCCGGCCCGGCGGCCGCGTCCCTCGCGGCTGGTCGTGGGCTGGTGGGTGCTGTGGGCGGCGAGCCTGTTCTTCGGCGGGCTCACCGTGCTGTGGAGCCTGCGCCAGGGGGTGCAGGCGCAGGCCGACGCGGTGCTGCTGCACGTGGCGACCGACCTGCTGGCAGGCGCGGTCGCGATCAGCACCGTGGTGGTGGTGCGCAGGGTGACCGCGCTGCTCAGCCCGGCGGCGCCGGGCGCCCGCCGGATGCTCGTGGTGCGCGTGCCGAGCGCACCGGCGGTTACGGCCACCGGGGCGGCGTGGGATCACCCGCGGACCGGGTGAATGCCGGGATCATCAACGGGTGCCCAGCAGATCACCGCACTCGCGGCACTCGCTGCCGCTGATCGTCGCGCACCGTGGTGCCTCGGCGCACCGCGCCGAACACACCATGGCCGCCTACGTCCTGGCGCTGGAACAGAGCGCCGACGGGGTGGAGTGCGACGTCCGGCTCACCCGCGACGGGCATCTGGTCTGCGTGCACGACCGCCGGGTGGACCGCACCTCCACCGGCCGCGGCCCGGTGAGCACGCAGAACCTCGCCACCCTCGCCGCGCACGACTACGGCAGCTGGTACGACGACCTCGGCGTGGCCGACGACCTCGTGCGGCAACGGGTGTCGGGGCGCTCCACCGCCGGGCTGCTCACCCTGGCCGAGTTGCTCGGCCTGGTCGCCGACTGCTCCCGTCCGGTGCGACTGTTCGTCGAGACCAAGCATCCGGTGCGCCACTCGGGGTTGGTCGAGGCGAAGCTGGTGGCACTGCTGGCCCGGTACGGACTGGCCGCGCCCGAGTCCAAGAAGGGCTCCACGGTGCTGGTGATGTCGTTCTCCGCCCGCGCGCTGCGCCGGGTCCGCACCGCAGCGCCCGGCCTGCCCACCGTGCAGTTGATGACCAACCTGCGCGGCCTGGGTTCCGGGGAGCTACCGTTCTGGGCCGACGTCGCCGGGCCGGGTGTGCACGCGCTGCGCGCGGATCCGGGATTCGTCGAGCGGGCCGCCGCGCACGGCCACCCCACGTACTGCTGGACGGTCGACGAGCCCGCGGACATCGGGCTGTGCGCCGAGTACGGGGTCAGCTACCTGGCGACCAACCGACCGGGCGATGCTCGGCGGGTGTTGCGAGCCTCGTCACAGCCGCCTACCGACACGCGCTAGCGTGCACCGGTGTCCAAGCGCTCCACGACAACCAAGACCCGTCACTCCGACGCCGGTGAGCTCAACCCGCGCCGGCCCTGCCCCTGCGGCTCCGGCAAGCGCTACAAGGCCTGCCACGGCGCGCCGGGCGGTGCCGAGGACGTCATCGTCACCCGCCCCTTCGACGGCCTCGCCGCGGAGTGCCAACTCGTCGCGCTCCGCGAGTTCGTGCCGTCCGCGACCGCGCCGCTGCCACTGGCCGAGCCGGGCGAGCGGGCGATCACGCTGGCGACCGTGCTGCCGATGGCCGCTGCCGCGGTGATCCGCGGTGACGGGGTGGCGATGGTCGGGTTGCAGGTGCAGACCCGCTCCGGTGACCTGTCCCGCGACCTCGGCCGCGCGGTGGCCTGGGCGCGGAGCGCCGAGGTGGGCACCGTGCTGCCGGTGGTGAACTCGACCACAATGGATGGTGCGGAGATCCGCCTGCAGGACCTGGTGGCGCCGGACGCCTCGCTCGACGTCACGCTGTACCCGGACTTCAGCTGGTGGCTGCCCAGCGACCAGCCGCCGACCGGCGACGCGGCGACCTCGATGCAGCGGGCCAACGCGGCGATCATGCCGACCGAGGCGGTGATCGGGGCGGGCGTCGAGGCGGCCTACTGGGTCGACGCCGGCGAGAAGGCCCATCTGCGCTGGGTGCGCCCCGAGCCCGAGGAGAAACTGCTCGCCGCGTTCGCCCGGTTGGCGGTCCGCGGCGAACTGGACCTCGGCGCGGGATCGCGCTACGCGGGGTCGTTCCGCGCGCACGGCGTGCTCGTGCCGGTCTGGGACGTCGACCGCGAGCAGCACGCCAGGGAGTGGATCGAACCAGCGGAGGCCTTCGCGCCCCGGCTCACCGAGGCGCTGGCGGCACTGGACGGCGAACCGCTCGACGAGGCCGAGCGCCGGGCCCGGGAGGGGCTGCGCGGGCGTCAGGTGACGCTGCGCTGACCTTCGCCGGGCGCGGTCGCCTGCCGATCGCCCGCCTGCCGATCGCCCGGCTGCCAGGGCGAGTCGGGGATCGCTGACCTGTTCCGCTGGCCGGGGATGTCGTCCATCGCCCGCTCGTCACCGATGTCCGAGCCGATGTCGTCGTCGAAGATCGACAACAGCTGCCGGAACAACCACGTCACCATGGGTGCCCCTCCTGACCGGATCCTGTGTCTGATCAACGGTAGGCACCCGATCCGCGGCTGTGGAGGGGTCTGCCGCGCCCGTGCGGCGAATCACCCGAAGGCACCAAGGGGTGACGTCGGCGGCCGGCGAGGCTGACTCTCAGCGAGCAGTGCCGGTGCCGGGCAGCGGTCCGCGTCGCATCGGACTGGACATGCAGCGCGGGCCGCCCCGCCCGGAGCCGAGCTCCGATCCGGGGATCGCGAGCACCTCGATCCCGGCCTCGCGCAGCCGCGCGTTGGTCTCCACGTTGCGCTCGTAGGCCACCACCACCCCGGGCGCGACGGCGAGCGTGTTGTTGCCGTCGTCCCACTGCTCGCGCTCGGCGGTCACCGGGTCCAGGCCGGTGTCGATCACCCGCAGGCGCCGGATGCCCATCGCCTCGGCGGCGGTGGAGAGGAACGGCACCGGCCCCTGCACCCGCACTCCGCCGGAGCCGTTGGCGCGCAGCGGATAGGCGCTCAGCGAGTCGCGGATCGCCGGGTACATCACCACGGCGTCGACGTCGACCATCGTGCAGACCGTGTCCAGGTGCATCGACGCCCGGCGCTGCGCGATCGGGACGGCCAGCACGGTGTGCGCCAGTCCGTCGGAGAGCACGGAGCGGGCGAAGGACTCCGCGCCCGCGGGCGTGGTGCGCTCGCCGACCCCGATCGCGATGACGCCGGGGGCGAGCAGCAGCACGTCGCCGCCCTCCACCGGCGCCGAGTGCGCGCCGTAGGCCCGCCCGGCACCGCGGAAGCGCGGGTGGTGGGCGTAGATCAGATCGGTCAGCGAGGTCTCGCGGCGCCGGGCGGGCATCGCCAGCGAGGTGACCGCGACGCGGTCCGCGATCCACACCGAGGAGTCCCTGGTGAACAGCAGGTTCGGCAGCGGATCGATGACGAAGTCGTGCGGGTGGTGCATGCGCTGCACCAGGCTCGGCGTGCCGTGCGGCAGCTCCTCGAAGGTCATGCCCGCGGTGAGCACCGTGGCCAGCGTCGCGGGCGGCAGCTCGGCGATATGGCCGCGCAGCGTGTCGGCGAGGTCCACGCCGAGCCGCAGCTCGTCCACCGCGGCCGCCACGCCGCGCGCCCGTGCGGCGGGCTCGGCGAGCGCCTCGGTGAGCAGTTCGGACAGCAGCAGCACCTCGACGCCGCGCTCGCGCAGCGTGCCGGCGAAGACGTCGTGCTCGTCCTGCGCCCGGTCCACCCACGGGACCGCGTCGAAGAGCAGCTGGTCGTTGTTGCGCGGGGTGAGCCGCTTGAGCTCCGGGCCGGGCCGGTGCAGCAGCACGGTGGTCAGTTCGCCGACTTCGCTGTCGACACGGGGGGTCGCGGCGTTCACCGTCAAGGAGGGTACGGCGGCCTAGGGTGAAGCGGTGCCGGCACTGCCCGCCGCGCCTCGATACGGCGCGCGATCCCTACCCGACGTGCTGCCCTCGCTGCTGACCGCGTTGGGTGTGCCCGGGTTCGCGGGCCCGCTGGCGATGCCGCCGGCGCGCTCGGCGTGCCTGCTGCTGCTCGACGGGCTGGGCTGGGAGCTGCTCGCCGAGCACGCCGCCGACGCGCCGTTCCTGGCCGGGCTGGCCGCCGGCGCCGAGCCGCTGGACGCGGGCTTCCCGGCGACCACGGCCACCAGCATCACCTCGGTCTGCACCGGGCTCTCCCCCGGCGAGCACGGCATCGTCGGGTACAGCTTCGCGGTGCCCGAGCTGCTCAACGCGCTGAGCTGGCGCTCACCGGAGGGTGTCGACCTGCGCGCGGCGGCGGAGCCCGAGCAGGTGCAGCCGAACCCGACGGTGTTCGAGCGGGCCGCGGCGGCCGGGGTGGGCGTGCGGGTGCTCCTCCCCGCCGTGCATCGCCGCAGCGGGCTCACCAGGGCGGCGCTGCGCGGGGCGGAGTACGTCGGCGTGCACGGGCTGGGGGACCTGACCGCGGGCGTGCTCGACGCGCTGGGCGAGGCCCGCTCGCTGTGCTACGCGTACTTCGCCGACCTGGACCTGATGGGGCACCGCTACGGCCCCGGCAGCACGCCGTGGCGGTGCCAGCTGGGGTTCGTGGACCGCCTCGTCGAGGTGATCGCGCAGCGGCTGCCGCGCGGTGCGCTGCTGGCGGTGGTCGCCGACCACGGCATGGTGGCACTGGCCGACCCGGTGGACGCGGACACCGATCCCCGGCTGCGTTGCGGGGTGCGGCTGATCGGCGGTGACGTGCGGGCCAGGCACGTGTACGCCGAACCGGGCGCGGCCGGCGACGTGCTGGCGGGCTGGCGCGAGGTGCTCGGCCCCCGGGCCTGGGTGGCCGGCCGGGCCGAGGCCGTCGCGGCCGGGTGGTTCGGCCCCGCGGTGGCTCCCGCCGTGCTCGACCGCATCGGCGACGTGGTGGTCGCCGCCCGCGATCGGCACGGCGTGGTGCTCTCGGCCGCCGAGCCCCGCGAAACCGCCATGGTGGGCCACCACGGCTCCCTGACCCCCGCCGACCAGCTCGTCCCTCTGCTCCTGACCCAAGGATGACGCAGCGTGCAGAAACGTAAAAATCGTTATTGCAAATTTGGAATAGCGGCTTTCAGACTTGATTGTCAGGCTTTCGATGTGCAGTGTGGTTATTGTTCTGTTATACGGTGTTCGATCAATGTCAGCCGGATTTTCGGAGTCGCGCCGGGCAATTCTCGGCCGGGGCGGCAGGTGTCCGGGAGAAAGCCGGGTTGGCAGCGCCTAGGGTGCCGCGTATGAATGGTGCCGAGGTGATGGTGTCGACGATGGTGGCCGCCGGGATGGGTCCGTGCTTCGCGAACCCGGGCACGACCGAGCTGCATCTGGTGGCGGCGCTGGACGCGGTGCCCGGCTCGCGGGCGGTGCTGGGGACCTTCGAGGGGGTGTGCACCGGCGCGGCGGACGGCTACGGGCGGATGGCGGACCGGCCGGCCTGGACGTTGCTGCATCTCGGGCCGGGTCTGGCCAACGGCGCCGCGAACCTGCACAACGCGCGAAGGGCGCGCACCCCGCTGGTCAGCGTGGTGGGCGACCACGCCACCTGGCACCGCATCGCCGACGCACCGCTGACCACGGATCTCGCCGGGCTGGCCGCGCCGGTATCCGACCAGGTGATACAGACCGGTACGGCAGGCGCCGTGGCGAAGGACCTGGTCAAGGCGGCATCGGCGGCCGCTCGCGGGCAGGTGGTCACGCTGCTGGTGCCCGCGGACCACAGCTGGGGCCCGAGCGAGGCGGCCGGTCTCGACACGGTGCCGGACGTGACGCTGCGCCGCGACCGGCCCGGCACCGAGACCGTCGAGCAGGCCGCGGCCGCGGTGCGGGCCGCGCAGCGCCCGTTGCTGCTGCTCGGCGGCACCGGCTGCCGTGCGGGCGGCCTGCGTGCGGCCGCGGCGACCGGGGTGGAACTGCTGGTGGAGACCTTCCCGGCGCGCTGGGAGCGCGGCGGTGACCTGCCCGCGCCCGGCAAGCTGCAGTACGTGCGCGAGCTGGCCGGGGACCAACTCGCCCGGCACGACCTGGTGCTGCTCGCCGGCGCCCGCCCGCCGGTGAGCTTCTTCGGCTACCCCGGCCGGCCCAGCGCACTGACCGCCGAGCACCAGCAGGTGCGCACTCTCGCCGGGCCGGACGAGGACGCCGCGGCCGCACTCGCCGACCTCGCCGCCGCGCTGGCCGCCGACGGCACCGGAGCTGGATCCGCGGCTGAGCGCAGGCATGCCGCGCCGCGCCCGCAGCGGCCCACCGGCGCGCTCGACCTCACCACGCTGGGCGCCGCGGTGGCCGCGCTGCAGCCGGAGGGCGCGATCGTGGTGGACGAGTCGAACACCTCGGGAGTGGCGTACACCCAGGCCGCCGCCGGGGCCGCGCCGCACACCACGCTGTCGCTCACCGGCGGCGCGATCGGCTTCGGCCCGCCTGCCGCCACCGGCGCCGCGGTGGCCTGCCCGGACCGGCCGGTGATCAACCTGCAGGCCGACGGCAGCGCGCTGTACACGCTGCAGGCGTTGTGGACCCAGGCCCGCGAGGGGCTCGACGTGACGACGGTGATCTGCGCGAACGACAGCTACCGGATCCTGCGCTACGAGCTGGGCAGGCTCGGCGCGCAGGACGGCCGGGCCGCGATCGGGCTCACCGACCTCGGCCACCCGGCGACCGACTGGGTGGCGCTGGCGGCCGGTTTCGGGGTCCCCGGACGGCGGGCAGGCACCGCGGACGAACTCACCGAGGCGCTGGCCGTCGCGCTGAGCGAGCCCGGACCCCATCTCGTCGAGGCAAGACTCTGATCGGAGCATTGACCGGCACCGAACGGAAAGCACAGGATGAATCCGGGCCGGTGACAATTCACTGCCGGAAACCGGCCGCGCGGTATGGTCGTGTTCGAAATCAGGGGTGTGCAAATAAGAGCATCGGATGTCAACGTCGATCTAATCCCTCTGCCGGGTAATGACCGCGGCATCGTGGGATGGATGCTGGCCGCCTTTCTGCTCACGTTCCTCGCCACCAGGCTGATCACCAAGATGATCAGATCGGGCCGCGGTCCGTTCCGCGACACGACGCTCGGCGGGGTCCACGTGCACCACCAGGTGTACGGGATCTTCCTCATGCTCGTCGCGGCGACCGGCGAGTTCACCTACCGCCCGGCGCCGCCCTGGCTGCAGGTGCTCGCCGTGCTGTTCGGGATCGGCGCCGCGCTCACCCTCGACGAGTTCGCGCTGTGGCTGCACCTGGAGGACGTGTACTGGACTCCCGAGGGGCGCCAGTCGGTGGACGCGGTGCTGGTGGCGCTGGTGATCGGCCTGCTGTTGCTGTTCGGGGCCAACCCGCTGGGCGAGGGCAGCGGGCAGGGTGAGCGGCTCGCCGCGGCGACGATCGGGCTGAACCTGGTCATGGCCCTGATCGCGATCGTCAAGGGACGGACCGCGATGGGGCTGATCGGGGTCTTCGTGCCGCTGCTCGCGTTCCTGGCGGCGGTGCGGCTGGCCAAGCCGGGCTCGATGTGGGCCCGGCGCCGTTACCCCGGAGGCTCCCGCAAGCTGGCCCGCGCCCAGCGCCGCTTCCCGCCGGACCGGCGCCACCGGTGGGATCCGGTGGTCGACTTCTTCGCCGTACCGGAGGCCCCCGCCCCGGCGAAGGCGCCGACCACAGGACATGACGACCCGTAGACATTCGGCGGTACCGGAAGTCCTATCGTGTGCCTATGGCGGCCGATGACGGTGTGGGCGGGCCGCTGGTTGACCTTCGGCCGCGCCAATCCGCCGGGCTTCGCGACCGTGGCGCCACCCCCCGCCAGTACCGGTACCCCACTGACCACTCGGTGCGGCAGATCCGGGAGCAGCACGGCGACCTCGCCGCGGACCGGGTGACCACCGACGCGGTCCGCGTGGCCGGGCGAGCCATGCTGATCCGCCGCCACGGCGGGCTCGTCTTCGCGTCGCTGCGCGACCGCACCGGCGCCATCCAGCTGTTCGTCGACGCCGCGGTGCTCGGCGAGGCGCGCCACCGCGAGTTCGGCCGGCTGCGCCGGGGCGACTGGGTCGGCGTCGCGGGCGCCGTCATGACCACCCGGAGCGGTGAGCTCTCGATCCGCGTGGAGAGCTTCGAACTGCTGGCCACGGCGGCGCGCGCGCCTGCGGAGAAACACCGCGGCCCCACCGACGTGCAGACCCGCTACCGGGAGCGCTACCTCGACCTGGAGGCCAACGAGTCGACCCGGCGGATCTTCCGCGTCCGGCATACCGCGGTCAGCGCCATCCGCGAGTACCTCACCGAACGCGGCTTCACCGAGGTCGAGGGCCCGGTGCTGCAGACCATCCAGGGCGGCGCGGCGGCGCGGCCGTTCATCACCCACCACAACGCGCTGGATATGGACCTGTACCTGCGCATCGCGCTGGAGCTGCACCTCAAGCGGCTCATCGTCGGCGGCATGGAGCGGGTGTTCGAGATCGGCCGGGTGTTCCGCAACGAGGGCATCGACGCCCGGCACAATCCCGAGTTCACCATGCTCGAGGCCTACCAGGCCTTCGCCGACTACACCGACGTGATGGACCTCGTCGAGGGGCTGGTGACGCACGCCGCGCGCGCCGCGCTGGGCGAGGACCTGCTGGTGCGCATCGGCGACCGCGAGATCGACCTGACCCCGCCGTGGCCCCGGGTCCGGATGGCGGACCTGATCACCAAGCACACCGGCGCCCACATGCATCCCGGGATGCCGCTGGAACAGGCCAGGGCGGTGCTGGACACCCAGCGGGTGCGCTACGAGCAGAGCTGGGGCGCCGGGCGGCTGATGACGCAGCTGTACGACGAGAAGGTCCAGCACGCGGTAGACGGGCCGCTGTTCTGCGTCGACTACCCGCGGGAGGTGTCCCCGCTGGCCAGGGTGCATCGCGACGACCCGGCGTACGTGGAGCGGTTCGAGGTGATCGTCGCCGGTTTCGAGCTGTGCAACGCCTACAGCGAGCAGAACGACCCCGCCGAACAGCTCGCCGCGTTCGAGGCCGAGGCGCGCGCCAAGGCGGGCGGAGACCTGGAAGCGGGCGATGTCGACCTGGACTACATCCGCGCGCTGGAGTACGGCATGCCGCCCACCGGCGGGCTGGGTATCGGCATCGACCGGCTGGTCATGCTGCTCGCCGGGGCCGACTCGATCCGCGAGGTGATCCTCTTCCCGACGCTGCGCCCGGAGTTCGCGCCGGCACCCCGCGCCGCCTCGCACGATGCGCCGCGCCCGGTGCTGCCGCCCACCCCCGTGCCCAGGCCCGCCGTGGCCGCGACGGCTCCGCCCCGGTCCCCGTCCCGCTGGCCGGTGCGGGCGATAGCCGCGTTCACCGCGGCGGGCGGGCTGCTGGAACTGCTCGCGGTGCTGCCCTTCCTGCACGCCCGCGGCCGCATGCTGCTGCCCTACGAGGTGGCGTTCGGGCCGGTGTGGTTCGAGGTCGCGGGGCGGGTGACGACGCTGATCACCGGCCTGCTGTTAATCCTGCTCGCGGGCCAGCTGGCGAAGCAGAAGCGCAATGCGTGGCGGATCGCGGTGGGACTGTTCGCGGTCGCTCTCCTGGCGCATGCGGTGAAGGGCCCGCACCTGGTCGCCGGGGTGTTCTGCCTGGCGATGCTGGTGGCGCTGATTCTCACCAGGCACCGGTTCCGCGCCCCGCCGGATCCGCCCTCGTTGCTCGACCTGACCCGGTTCGTGCCGATCTACCTGACAGCGGTGCTGGCCTTCGGCTTCACGGGTCTCTACCTCGAACGGAACTACCTCAACCCGCCGCTCACCTTCACCGGCGGACTGGTGACCATACTGAGCGGGCTGATCGGCGTCGACGGCCCTTACGACTACCTGCGGCCGCGGTTCGGCGACTTCTTCACCGACGCGTTGCTGGCGCTCGGCATCGCCGGGTTGCTGATCTTCGTCCTGCTGCTGTTCCGCCCGCTGCGCCTGCGCCGCCCGCACACCGACGACGACTGGAGCCACGCGCGGCGGCTGGTCTACTCGTACGGCTGGGACACGCTCGCCTACTTCTCGCTGCGGGACGACAAGAGCTTCTTCTTCGGCTCGGACGGCGAGGCGATGCTCGCCTACACCTACCTCGGCGGCTACGCGCTGGTGTCCGGTGATCCGATCGGCGCGCCCGAGTCGGTGCCCCGGATGCTCGACGAGTTCCTCGCCATGTGCCAGCAGCGCGCCTGGAACCCGGCGTTCCTGGCGATCCGGGAGGCGGACTTCCCGCTCTACGCGCTGCGCGGCTTCCGCAGCTTCTACCTCGGCGACGAGGCGATCATGCGGTGTGACACGTTCAGCCTGGACGGCCCGCAGCACAAGAGCCTGCGCGCGGCGGTGCGCCGGGTCGCGCGCGGCTACCGGTTCCAGCTCATCGCCGAGTCGAACGCGCCCGCCCGGCTGGTCGAGCAGCTGAACGCGATCAGCCGGCGGTGGCGGGGCAAGAACCCCGAGCGTGGCTTCACCATGTCGCTGTCCCAGGACATCAAGGGCGAAGGCGCCAATCCCGAGTTCCTGCTGTGCGTCGCGATCGACGCCGACGGCAACCCCGGGGGATTCCTGCGCCTGGTGCCCGCGTACGGGCCGGACTTCGGCTACACCCTCGACCTGATGCGCCACGATCCCGACGCGCCGAACGGAATGACCGAGTTTCTGCTGGTCAGCAGTGCCATGACGCTTCGGGACCGGGGCGTGGTGCGGCTGTCGATGAACTTCGCGGTGTGGGGGCGGCTGTTCGCCGAGGACCTGCACCAGACCCCGGCCCAGCGCGCGGCCCGCCACGTCGTCGGGGCGCTCAACCCGTTCTTCCAGATCAAGTCACTGCGCGATTTCAACGCCAAGTTCGATCCGCAGTGGCTGCCCAGGGTGCTCGCCTACCGACGGCCGACCGACCTGGCCCGGGTCGGGTTGCTCTACGTCGGCGCCGAGGGGTTCCTGGCGGTGCCCGGCATCGGCGAGCTGCTGGTGCCCAAGACCGTGGGCGGGGTGGCCTCGCCGTCGTCGCCTGACGCGGAGTGACCGGACCGACTAGGGCAGCCAGCCGACCCGGCCGTGCAGCACGGCGTAGCCGGCGAACGCGACGACGTCGATGAGCGAGTGGGCGAGCACCAGCGCCCAGATCCGGTCGGTGCGCTGCCACACCCGCCCGAACACCACACCCATCACGAGGTTGCCGACGAAGCCGCCGAAGCCCTGGTAGAGGTGGTACGAGCCGCGCAGCAGCGCGCTGGCCAGCACCGATCCGTTCTCGGTCCAGCCGAGCTGGCGCAGCCGGGTGATCAGGTACCCGACCACGAGCAGTTCTTCGGCCAGCGCGTTGGCCACCGCCGCGAGGATCAGTTCCGGGATGCGCCACCAGGTGTCGCCCAGTGCCGACGGCAGCACCGTGAGGTTGAGCCCCAGCGCGTGCGCGAGCAGGTACAGACCCAGCCCCGGCACGCCGATCAGCGCGGCCAGCCCGGTGCCCAGCGCGGCGTCCCTCGACGGCGACCGGCGGTCCAGGCCGATGCTGCGCAGCGCGATGCCACCGCGCCACAGCAGGTAGACGCCCAGCCCGCCCCAGGCCACCAGCTGGACCACCCCGGTGAGCTGGTAGACGAGATCCAGCAGTTCGTTCTGCCGTGCCGGGGCGTTGATCGCCACCGACTGGCTGGACAGCGGTTTCGACGCGGCCAGCGCGTCCAGCAGCGCCAGCAGGCTGCGGATGCCGGACAGGCCGAGCGTCACGGCGAGGACCAGCGCGATCTCGATGCCCAGCGCCCGGCGCTGCACCGGATCGGTGACGACGGCAGGCTGGTGCGGCCGGGTAGGCGCGAGCCAGTCCCGTAGTCCGACGGCCTGTGCCACCCCGCGACGCTATCCGGTCAGCGGTGCGGGGCTCGCGGCCACCGGTGCCTACTCGCCGGGCGGTGCTCGCAGCTCCCTGTCGATGGCGGCCTGCTCCCGTTCGGCCTCGGTGACTCGCCGGGCCTCCGCGCGGTCCACGGCGGCGGCCTGCCGGTCGGCGGCGGCATTCCTGCGGTCGACCCGGTGCCACTCGCGGTTTTCCCGGTAGGCGGCGTCGTCGCCGAGCTGGGTCGCCCGGTCGGCCGCCGCGGCTTCCCGGTCCGCTGCCGCGGCCGCGCGGTGCGCCGCCGCGGTCTCCCGATCGATGGTCTCCTGCTCCCAGGCGGGCCAGTCCAGCGGCGACTCGGGGCGCGGCCGCTGCTCCGCGAGCCGGTCAAGCGCATCGGCCACCCGGTCCCGCTCGGCGGCCAGGAAATCACGCTCTGCGGCCGCGATATTGCGGTCCACGGCCGCCTCGTGACGCGATTCGTCGGCGTCGTCGAGTTCCTCGGCCTGGTCGTCGCGGTGTTCGGCGGCCTCGTCACGGGCTATGGCCGCACGGTCCCGCCGAGCTGCGGTGTCGTCCCACTTGTCGCGCCCGCCTGCGGACTTCGCCATGATTTCGCCCCCGATGACGAAATGCGATACGCGTTACGCTCAGCTACCGAGAAGCCGAACAAGATTCGTTGCCATGGTGCACTTCGCGGATCGATCCTTCAACGGTCTCGGTGACCCCGCTCGGGACGATTGCGAGCCGCGTGGGTGATGGCGGACGAACCCGACCGCCGTGTGGTCATTGACCTCCAGCCGACTCGACGTAGGAGGCTGGGGTCATGACCTTCACCGAACCAGAAATCGAGTACCTGGCGGGCCAGCCGCTCGGACGGCTGGCGACCGTCTCCGCGGCCGGGGACGTGCAGAACAACCCGGTCGGCTTCGCCTACAACGCGGACACCCAGACGATCGACATCGGCGGATACTCGATGGGCTCCACCCGCAAGTACCGCAATGTGCAGGCGACCGGGCAGGCGTCGCTGGTCGTCGACGACCTCGTCTCACGAGACCCGTGGCAGGTGCGCGGCATCGAGGTCCGCGGCCGGGCGGAGGCGCTGACCGGGCAGACCCCGTCCCGCTCCGGGCAGAGCGGCGAGATCATCCGCATCCATCCCCGGCGGATCCTCAGTTGGGGCATCGAGCCGGACGGCAACGGGATGCAGGCGCGCAACGTCCCCGCGCCCGGCTGACCTCAGACCGCGCCGGGCGGATCCTGGCCGGTGGCAAGACTCCGCTGGACCCAGGCGACGTCGTGCCAGGCGCCGTTTTTCCAGCCGATACGCCGGTAGGTTCCGACGGGCTCGAACCCCATGGCGCGATGCAGGCCGACGCTGGCGTCGTTCGGCAGCGTCATGCCGGCGACGAGGGTGCGGTAGCCGCGCTGCGCCAGCCGGGAGAAGAGCGCGGCGTAGAGCGCGCGGCCCGCGCCGGTGCGCCGTCGACCGTGCTCCAGGTAGATGCTCACCTCGCACGACCAGCGATAAGCCGCGCGCGACTTGTACGGGCCGCCGTAGGCGTAGCCCACCACGCGGCCTCGGTCCGCCAGCACGACCCAGGCATGCGTGCGCGTGGCTGCGGCGATGCGCTCGGCCATCTCGGCAGGCTGGGGCGGGTCGGTCTCGAAGGTGATCGCGGTGTCGGTGACGTAGGGGGCGTAGAGCGCCGCGCAGGCCTCCGCGTCATGCCCCGACGCGTCTCGGATCGTCAGACCGCTGAGCATGGAAACGATAGTAGGCAATAGTGCCACTATGGTGAACAACCATGTCGGACTCGCTCTCCGCGTCCCTCGCCGAGACGCTGCACGCCGCCCGGGTCGCGCGCGAGCTCTCGGCCGGTGCCCTCGCCGAACGCTCCGGCGTCTCGCGGGCGATGATCGGCAAGATCGAACGCGGCGAGGCGCAGCCCACCGCCGCCCTGCTGGGGAGGCTGTCGGCCGCACTGGGCATGACGCTGTCCGAGCTGGTGGCCAGCGCCGAAGACGGCAACCGGCGACTCGTCCGCGCCGCGGACCAGCCCACCTGGACCGATCCCGGCACCGGCTACCGCCGCCGTGCGGTGTCGCCTGCCGCCGGTGGGCACCTCCAACTCGTCGAGGTCGAGCTGCCCGCCGGTGCGGCGGTGCCCTATCCGGCCGACGCCTACGCCTTCATCCACCAGCAGATCTGGATGCTCGAGGGGCACCTGCGCTTCCGTGAGGGCGGCACCGTGCACGAACTCGACGCCGGGGACTGCCTCCAGCTCGGTGCCCCGGCGCCGTGCACGTTCCTCAACCCGACCCGCGCGGCCTGCCGCTACCTCGTCGCACTCACCAGGCGCCACACCTAGATCGACTCACCGCGGAACCGGATCTGGTCGCCCGGCTGGTCGGCGTAGTTGCGCAAGCTCGCCGAGGACCGTCGCCAGCGCGGCGACGAGTAGCTCTGCGCCTTGGTCGGGTTGCTCAGTGCAGGCGGCGGACGGCGCCGACCAGGCAATCGCCCGGGCTCGTCACGCACCTGCCTGCACGGCCCGGACCTGCAGGTGCGGACTCTGGGGGTGGCCCGCGCAGCCGGTGCCCGGACGAGCGAGGTACGTCGGCGCGGTGTCGTCGGGAGCGATGACGTTGATGCCACCGACGGGGGTCGGCTGACAGGTGCTCTCGTCGAAGACGCCGACCTGGACGAAGTCGATCAGGGCATGCGCGACCTGGCCGGGCGCCAGGGTGACCGCGGGGCCGGCCACGCCGTCCTCGACGGCGGGGGCGCCGACCTGCGGGACGCCGGTGCCGGCCACATATGCCACGCCGGGAAATCCGGCCATGCTGCACGGCGTGCTGCCCGAGTTGGTGAAGTCGACCGCCTGGTAGACGTGTCCGGCGGCGCCGCTGGTCGGGCCGAGGCCGAGTCGGAGGTCGGCCCCGACGCAGGACAGGACGGGCGGCGGGGCGGCTGGCGGCACGGGCGAGGGGACGGGCGGCGGCGAAGGCAACGGCCCTGTCGCCGGCGGCGCCGGTGGCGCGGAGGCAGCCGCGCCGGCGTCTCCCTGGCAGCCGGAAAGGAGAACCGTGGCCAGCGCACCGCCGGTGAGCAGGACTACGCCGGCAATCCCGCGTCGTGTCGTCCTCACGTGTCCTCCCGCAG
>DASXOL010000185.1:0-12988 GCA_036494295.1 Pseudonocardiaceae bacterium | reverse complement strand
ACCCGGCCCGCCTTGAGCTTGGACATCGAGCCCTCGCCCGCGGTGAACTTCTCGCCCGCCTTGCCCATCCAGGCGGCGCGCCACACCAGCAGCCGGGCGGCGTCGATCTCCATCTTCATGTCGGCCAGGGTGAACGCGATGGCCTGGTTCTCGATGATCGGACGGCCGAAGACCACCCGCTCCTTGGCGTAGTCCAGCGCGTACTCGTAGGCCGCCCTGGCGATGCCCACCGCCTGCGCGCCCACGGCCGGACGGGACAGCTCAAAGGTCCGCATCGCCGCCTGCCCGCCGCTGACCTGGCCTTCCCTGGCCCGGGCCAGCCGCTCGTCGAGGTGCTCCTTGCCGCCGAGCAGGTTCGCCCCGGGGATGCGCACGTCGTCGAGGAACACGTCGGCGGTGTTGGACGCGCGCAGCCCGTGCTTGGCGAGCTTCTTGCCGACCTCCAGCCCGCGGGTGCCCGCGGGGATCACGAACGCGGCCTGACCGCGCGCGCCGAGCTCGGCGTCCACCACGGCCTGCACCACGTAGACGTTCGCGATGCCGCCGTTGGTCGCCCATGCCTTCTGCCCGGTGATCACCCACTCGTCGCTGGCCTCGTCGTACACCGCGCGGGTCCGCATCGCGGAGACGTCGGAACCCGCCTCGGGCTCGGACGAGCAGAACGCGCCGACCTGGGGCTCGGAGGCGTCGCCGTAGCACTGCGGCACCCATTCGGCGAGCTGGTCCGGGGTGCCCGCGGAGAAGATGCCCGCCACCGCGAGCGTGGTGCCGAAGATCGCCATGCCGATGCCGCCGTCGCCCCAGAAGAGCTCCTCGTTGACGATCGGCAGGGACAGTCCCGACTCGTCGCCCCAGAGGTTGGCGAGCGTCTCGAAGCCGTACAGCTCGATCTTGGCGGCCTCCTGCAGGATGGGCCAGGGCGTCTGCTCGCGCTCGTCCCATTCGTGCGCGGCGGGCCGGATGACGTCGGCGGCGAAACCGTGTACCCAGTCCCGCAGGTCGCGCTGGTCTTCGTCCAGTTCAAGGGAAAACATGACTCACGCCTTCGGGATGTCGAAGATCTTGGTCAGCGCCGCGGCGAATCCGATGTCGCCCTCCAGCTTCACCTTGCCGGTCATGAACATCATGGTGGGCGAGCTGTTGCCGGAGACGAGGACGAGGAACTGCTCGCCGGACAGGGTGAGCGCCACCCTCGGCTCGTGTGCGGGCTCGGCGCTGGTCGTGCACTTGCCGCCGGCGATCCAGGTCTCGTAGACGTCGGGGTCGGCGTCGGGTCCGTTGGTGATCCGCCAGTGGATCGCGGAGTCCTTGCGCGGCGCGTTCTCCGGACGGAACTGGTCGGACATCCGCCCGAAGATCTCGTCGAGCACCGGCCCGCGCACCGCGGGGTCGCTCATGGCCTTCTCGATCTGGTCCTTCGAGGCCCGCTTGATCAGCCGGGCGAACGCCTTGGGGTCGATCGACTGAGCAGCCTCGCCGGGAGCGCCGTCGGCCACCTCGGTGAGCAGCTTGGCGAACTCCTCGCCGGACAGGGTCCGCGGATCGATGCTGTTGATATCGAAACTGGTGATGGCAGCTCTCCTATCTACTCATGAGTAAGGTTACGGTCCGGTAGGTACACTCGCAACCGTGAGGCCTCCCACCAAGACCGCTTCGCCCCGCCGCCGCCTGCCCCGCGCCGTCCGCGAGCGACAGATGCTCGACGCCGCTGTGGAGGTGTTCTCGCGCAACGGCTTCCATCCGGCATCCATGGACGAGATCGCCGAGGCGGCGGGGGTGTCGAAGCCGATGATCTACGCCTACCTCGGTTCCAAGGACGATCTGTTCGGCGCCTGCATCCGCCGTGAGGCGGAGCGTCTGATGGAACAGATCGCCGCGGCGGTGCCCGCCGGGCTCACTCCGGACCAGCGCCTCTACCGTGGCCTCCTCGCGTTCTTCGAGTTCGTCTCCGAGCACCGCGACGGCTGGATCGTGCTGTACCGGCAGGCCCGGGTTCAGGGAGCATTCGCCGGGCAGATCACCGCGGTTCGCGAGCAGATCATCGTTGCGGTGGCCGCGCTGCTGGCCGGAAACGCCGACCGGACCGCACACGCCAAGGCGATGCCGACGGCATACGCCCTGGTAGGGGCCGCGGAGGCGCTGTCGGACTGGGGTGTCGAGCACCCCGAGCAGGCCCCGGATCAGCTCGCCCGCAGGTTGATGAACCTGGTGTGGACGGGTCTCGGCGGGCTCGCGCGCGGCGAGCGCTGGGACCCGCCCTCGGTCACCCGGCAGTAGCGGGCGCCGCGGTGCCGGTGAGGTGTGGCTTGCCCTTGCGGCTGCGCACCGCGAGGTCCCAGCCGGCCTCGGCGGCCGCGGCGTCGAACTTCGCGTTGGACTTCACGGCGCTGAACTCCACGGTGGCGGGCAGCAGCACCGGACGGCCGAACCGGACCTCCACCGTGCACGCGCCGGGCAGCCGCGGCGCCACCGCGGCCACGCTGCGCGCCTTGGTGTACATGCCGTGTGCGATCGCCCTGCGGAAGCCGAGCGGGCGAGCGGTCAGCCAGTGCAGGTGGATCGGGTTCACGTCGCCGGACACCGCGGCGTAGCGCCTGCCGATGTCCTCGGGCAGCCGCCACAGCGCGGTCGGCTCGTCCGGGCGCTCCTGCGCCGGGCTCTGGCTGGTGCTGCCGGCGGCGCGCTCGCCGCCGGATCCGCCGCGGCGCAGGTAGGTGCTCTCGCCGGACCACACGACCTCGCCGTCCACGGCGGCCTCCATGGTGACCACGAACTGGCTGCCCCGCTCGTGCGGAGCCAGGCCACCTGCACGTACCCGCAGGTCGAGCCGCTCGTCGGCGCCGATCTCCCGGTACCGGGTGATCCGGTTCGCGATGTGCACCAGCCCGATCAGCGGGAAGGGGAAGTCGCGACCCGCCATCAGCTGCATGCTCAGGCCGAAGCCCAGCACGTGCGGGTAGGTCAGCGGCAGCCGGTCGGAGAGGGCGAACCCGCAGACCCGCGAGTACGCGGCCAGGTGGTCGCGGTCCACCGGCTGGCCCGGCAGCACCAGCTCGGTGTCCGGCAGCTCCTTGGGCCGCGACGGACCGGGCAGCGCGCCCAGCGCCGCCTTGGCGAACAACGAGGTGGTGTTCGGCGGCGCGGTCAGCTCGATGGTCGAGGTCCCCGTCATCTCAGGCCCCCAGCAGGTGCTGTCCGCAGACCCGGACGACCTGGCCGGTGACCCCGCCGGAGGCGGGGGCGGCGAGCCAGGCCACGGTCTCGGCGACGTCGACCGGCAGCCCGCCCTGGCTCATCGAGTTCATCCGCCGCCCCGCCTCGCGCGGGAACATCGGCATGGCCGCGGTCATCTCGGTCTCGATGAACCCGGGGGCGACCGCGTTGACGGTGACCCCGAGCGCGGCGAACCCGGCGGCCTGCGCGCGGACCAGGCCGATCACGCCCGCCTTGGAGGTGGCGTAGTTCGTCTGCCCGGCGCCACCGGCGATGCCGGCCATGGAGGACAGCGCGACGATGCGGCCGCCGGCGCGCAGCGCGCCGGAGTCCACCAGCCCCGCGGTGACCCGCTGCTGGGCGACGAGGTTGACGGCCAGCACCGCGTCCCACTCGGCCTCGCTCATCCGGCCCAGCGTCCGGTCCCGGGTGATGCCCGCGTTGTGCACCACGATGTCCACGCCGCCGTGGCGCTCCTTCAGTTGCTCGGCGATCCGGGCGGGCGCCTGCGCGCTGGTGATGTCGCACTGCAGCGCCTCGCCGGAGATCCGGTTCGCCATCGCGGCGAGCGCGTCACCCGCCGCGGGCACGTCGAGGCACACCACCTGCGCCCCGTCGCGGGCCAGCACCTCGGCGATGGCCGCGCCGATACCCCGTGCGGCTCCGGTGACCAGGGCGACCCGGCCGTGCAGTGGCTGCTCCCAGTCGGGGACGTCCGAGCTCTCTGCCGGGCCGACCCGCACCACCTGGCCGGACACATAGGCCGACCGGGCGGAGAGCAGGAACCGCAACGTCGACTCGGCGGCGCTCTCCCCGCCGGGCGCCAGCCGCAGCAGGTTGGCCGAGGCCCCGTAGCGCATCTCCTTGCCTGCCGAGCGGACGAAGCCCTCCAGCGCCTGCTGCGCGGCCGCCGCGGCGGGATCGGCGGCGTCGGCCGGGTCCACGCCGATCACCAGCAAGCGACCCGACGGGCGCACCGCGCGGATCGCCGCATGGGTGAAGTCGTAGAGCGAGCGCAGCTGCGTCGGGTCGGTCACGCCGGTGGCGTCGAACACCACGGCGGCGTAGCGCTCACCCTCGGCCGGGGCGGACGCCACCGACACACCGAGGTCGGTCATCAGTGCGTCGAGCTGCTTGCCCGCCCAGCCGCCGGGGGCCGCGCCGAGGAGCACCGCGCCTTCGAGCACCGGACGACCCGGACGGTGGCGTTGCAGACTCGGCGGATTCGGCAACCCCAGTCGGCGGACGAGCGCGCGGCCGAATGTCGAGCGCGCGAAGCTGGCGTACCGGTCGGACATAGCAAAGACCCTTACTGGTCGGTAGACTTACTGGCGAGTAGCTTACGGCGTGTCCTGCCGTGATGCCACCGCACCCGTGTCTGACAACTCACCGTGCCTGACGACCCAGCGTGCCTGACAGCAGAAACGACTCGACCCAGGAGAAGATCATGACCCGCGCCGTTCGTCCGGTCGCGATTCTCGGCGGCAACCGCATCCCGTTCGCCCGCTCGAACAGCCGTTACGCCAGGGCGTCCAACCAGGACATGCTCACCGCCGCCCTCGACGGGCTGGTGGCGCGCTACGGCCTGGGCGGCCGGCGCCTGGGCGAGGTCGCCGCGGGCGCGGTGCTCAAGCACAGCAAGGACTTCAACCTCACCAGGGAGTCCGTGCTGGGCAGCGCGCTGGATCCGCGCACCCCCGCCTACGACGTGCAACAGGCCTGCGGGACCGGCCTGGAGGCCGCCATCCTGGTCGGCAACAAGATCGCGCTGGGCCAGATCGACGCCGGGATCGCGGGCGGGGTGGACACCGCGAGTGACGCGCCGATCGGGGTCAACGAGGACCTGCGGCAGGTGCTGCTTGAGCTGAACCGGGCGCGCTCGCTCGGCGCCCGGCTGCGCGCGCTGGCCGGGCTGCGACCGGGTCAGATCGTCCCGGACATCCCGCGCAACGGGGAGCCGCGCACCGGCCTGTCCATGGGTCAGCACGCCGCGGTGACCGCCCGGCAGTGGGAGATCGGCAGGCAGGAGCAGGACGAGCTCGCGGTCGCCAGCCACCACCGGCTCGCCGCCGCCTACGACCGCGGCCTGTTCGACGACCTGGTCACCCCGTACCTCGGGCTGCGCCGGGACGAGAACCTGCGCCCGGACACCTCCGTCGAGAAGCTGGCCAAGCTCAAGACGATCTTCGGCTCGGACACCATGACGGCGGGCAACTCCACGCCGCTCACCGACGGCGCCTCCGCGGTGCTGCTGGCGGGCGAGGAGTGGGCGGCCGAGCACGACCTGCCGGTGCTGGCCCATCTCGTGGACGCCGAGACCGCCGCGGTCGACTTCGTGCACGGGGGCGCCGGCCTGCTCACCGCGCCGGTACACGCCGTGCCCCGGCTGCTGGCCCGCAACGGCCTGAGCCTGGCCGACCTGGACCTGGTCGAGATCCACGAGGCGTTCGCCTCGCAGGTGCTGGCCACGCTGAAGGCCTGGGAGGACGCCGAGTACTGCAAGCGCGAGCTCGGCCTGGACGACGCGCTGGGCTCGATCGACCGCGCGCGGCTCAACGTGGCCGGCTCCTCGCTCGCGGCGGGGCATCCCTTCGCCGCGACCGGCGGGCGCATCGTGGGGACGCTCGCCACGCTGTTGCACGAACGGGCCGCCGAGACCGGCCGGCCGGCGACCGGGCTGATCTCGATCTGCGCCGCGGGCGGGCTCGGCGTGGTGGCCCTGCTGCGCAGCACTCCCTGACGACGGCGACGCTCCCTGACGGCGAAAGGGAGACGATAGGCAACGGTAGCGTTGTATCGGGCTTTCTAGTGATGGTCCGATACAGCGTGATAGTCCGGCATAGGGTCCGATAGCTGCGGCGACACGCCGATCGGGCTTTATCGGGGAATCTGCAATCAGCGCTAGAGAGCCCGATACCTTCCGAGAATGGACCCGGTGCGCAACCCGTTCGCCCCCGGTGCGGGCCAGCGACCACCCGAGCTGGCCGGCCGGAATCGCGAAGTGGACGCCTTTGACGTGGTGCTGGAGCGGGTGGCCCGGGGCCGTCCGGAACGCTCCCTGGTGCTGACCGGACTGCGCGGCGTCGGCAAGACCGTCCTGCTCGGCGAGCTGCGATCGATGGCGATGCGCCGCGGGTGGGGCGCGGGCAAGATCGAGGCCCGGCCCGACGGCGGGCTGCGCCGCCCGCTCTCGGCCGCGCTGCACCGCGCGGTGCGGGACCTCGCGCTGCGCCACCGCGCCCCGGACCGGGTCGAGGAGGTGCTCGGGGTGCTCAAGGCGTTCGCGCTGCGCGCCGCCCCGGAGGGCGCCAAGCTCCGGGACCGCTGGCAGCCCGGCATCGACGTGCCCGCCACCTCGGGGCGCGCCGACTCCGGGGACATCGAGATCGACCTGGTGGAGCTCTTCGCCGAGGTCGCCGAGCTGGCGGGCGACGTGGGCACCGGCGTGGCGCTGCTGATCGACGAGATGCAGGACCTGCAGCCCGACGACGTCTCGGCGATGTGCGCGGCCTGCCACGAGATGTCGCAGTCCCGCGCGCCGCTGGTGGTGGTCGGGGCCGGGCTGCCACATCTGCCCGCGGTGCTGAGCGCGTCCAAGTCGTATTCCGAGCGGCTGTTCCGTTACGTCCGCATCGACCGCCTCGACCGGGAGGACGCCGACCGCGCGGTGGTCGCGCCGATCGAGCGCGAGGACGCCGCCATCACCCCGGAGGCGCTCGACGTGCTGTTCGAGACCTCCGGTGGCTACCCCTATTTCGTGCAGGCGTACGGCAAGGCCGCCTGGGACGCCGCGCCCACCTCGCCGATCGACATGGCCGACGTCCGGATGGCCGCGCCCGAGGCGGCCACCGAGCTCGCCGTCGGGTTCTTCGGCTCCCGTTACGAGCGGGCCACCCCGGCGGAGCGGGAGTACCTGCAGTCGATGGCCGAGCTGACCGGCGGGCGGGACGAGCCGGTCGCCACCGCGCAGGTCGCCGACGAGCTGGGGCGCAGGCCGTCGTCGCTGTCCCCGGCGCGGGACAGCCTGCTCAAGAAGGGTCTGGTCTACTCGGGGGAACGCGGCCAGATCGCGTTCACCGTGCCGCACTTCGGCCGATTCCTGCTCGGACGGCCCCCGGGATGACGAGCCGTGCTACTACTCCGAACGAGTGAAACCGATCGTTTTCGGCGGGAGCTGTAACAGCCCGACGACGGGCAGCGATGACACGGGCAGCCCCGCGATGCTGTCGGACCCCCGACCTGGCAGCGTCGCGGGGCTTCCCATTTCTCCTGGTCCTGACCCGAGAACCCGAGGTCTGAAGACCGGCATTCGCACGGCACGTACCCTTTCGCCGTGCCCGAGAGCAAGCTCGAAATCCAGTTGCTGCACGATCGCGTCATGGTGCAGGTCGTCGGTGAGGAAGGCGAGCGGCGCAGCAGCGGAGGCATCGTCATCCCGGCGACGGCGCAGATGGCGAAGCGGCTGTCCTGGGGCGAGGTCGTGGGGGTGGGCAACCACGTGCGCACCGTCCAGGTGGGCGACCGGGTGCTGTTCAGCCCCGAGGACCAGTACGAGGTCGAAATTCGCGGACGGACGTACCTGGTGATGCGGGAGCGCGATCTGCAGGCCGTGGCGAACGAGCGCCCAGAACACGGAACCGGGTTGTACCTGTGACGTCACTACTTGTGACGCACGTCGAACGGCAATGGATCGAAGGGCAAGGGAGGCGCGCGAGCGCGCCCGCCGAATGGAGGGAGTGCGGTGCCGAACACACCGCCACAGCAAGGAACGCGGTCCTGGTTCGAAGAGCCGATCCGCAACGGTGGCGGCGATCGCACACGTGACGCAGGGTCCGGCGGCCGGCAGGCATCGGAGGCCGTGACCCCCGCCGAGGTCCCCGCGCCGCCGGCTGAGCCGACACCTCCCGACGCGGTCGACGAGCCGGGTGAGCGCGAACCCACCGATCCCGCGATGACGAGTCCCGACCTCGGGCTCCCCGACCTGGGCGGCCGCGAGCCGGATATCGACGAGGTGCTCGACGCATCCGGCGATCCGCCCACCGCACCCGCACCCGCACCCGCACCCGCACCCGCACCCGCCGAGCCTGCGCCCGCTGCACCCGCTGTGGACCAGGTGAGCCCGGTGGAGCCGGAGTCACCTGTGGACTCCCCGTCTCCCACGGTGTCCGTGTCTTCGGTGGAGTCGCTGTCTTCGGTGGAGTCCCGGTCCCCTGTGGAGTCGGTCTTCCCTGCGGCGTCTCAGTCCGCTGTGGAGCCCGAAGAGCCTGCTTCCGCTGTGGAGTCGTTGTCCCCAGTGGAGTCGTTCTCCGCTGGGGAGTCGTTGTCCCCAGTGGAGCCGGAGTCGCTCGTCGCGGAACCGGCGTCGCCCGTGGAGCCGGTCGCGGACGTACCGGCACCGGCCGGGCCGGACGCACCGCACCAGGCGCCACCGCACCAGGCGCCACCGCACCAGGCGCGGCCTGCGAGCGCAGCGCACGCGGACGCCACCGAACCGTGGGACCCGTCCGCCTCCGCGGCCACCATGCCTGCTCAGCCGGTCTTCTCGAACAGCCCGAATCCGGTGAGCGCCAGCAGCGCCGCCACGCAGCCGCTGCGCACACAGCCGCCGGTGCCGGACGTCCCGCCGGCCGGTGCGCCCGGCGCTGCCGGGGACGAGCCGACCGTGATGTTGCCGATCGTGCCTGCGGCGCCCCAGTTCGACCGGCGGTCGGCGCTCGCCGCCGCGTCGACCGGGGACGCGGACGCCACCACCGAGATCCCGCGGGTCGCCGCCCCCGGATCCGATGAGCCCGGACCGGTCACCGGCGAGTTCCGCACCGATGGCGCCCCCACCGGAGGCCTCCCGCCGGTCGCCCCGGCGCGGCCCCGGTCCGCACCCGGGCCCACGGACCACTCGGTCGACCCCACCGACGATCGGCGCCAGCTGATCCGGCGCGGTGGGATCGCCGCGGCTGCGGTGCTCGGCCTGCTGGTGCTGCTCTACGGCGTTGACCTGATGACCTCACGCGGTGAGGTGCCGCGCGGGGTCACCGTCGCCGGTGTCGAGGTGGGCGGGATGGAACCCACCGCAGCCGAGCAGAAACTCAGGGAACAGCTCGAACCCCGGCTGGACCATCCGGTCGCGCTGCGTGCGGGCGATGTCCAGACCAGCCTCGATCCTGGCCCGGCCGGTCTCACCATGGACTGGCCGGCCACGCTGGACCAGGCCGGGACCCAGCCGCTCAACCCGTGGACCCGGTTGACCTCGCTGTTCACCTCCCGCGAGGTCGGCGTGGTCACCGGCGGCGACCGGCGAAACCTCACGACGGCCCTGGTGGGACTGCTTCCGCAGACCGACCGGGCACCCGTGGACGGCACCATCAAGTTCGACGGCGCACAGCCGATCCCGGTGGACCCGCGCCCCGGCCAGCGCCTCGACGTCGGTCGCTCCGCGGATGTCGTGCTCGCCGGGTGGGCCCGCGGCGGCGTGCTGGACCTGCCGGTCGTGACGACACCGGTGAGCACCACGCCGGAGGGGATCAGAGCAGCCATCCGCGACGTGGTCGGCCCCGCCGTCGCAGGCCCGGTCACGGTGACCGGCGAGGGCGCCGATGCGGTGCTGAAGCCGGCGGAGACCGCGAGCGCGCTGCGTTTCGCCCCGGACGGGCACGGTGGCCTCATCACCACGGTGGACCACCCCGCGGTGGTCGGCGCGCTGGGCCCGAAGCTGGCGAGCACCGTGAAGCCGGGCAACGACGCGCAGATCGTGCTCCAGGGCGGACGGCCGGTGGTGGTGCCGTCCACCGAGGGCCGCGGGATCGACTGGGAGAAGAGCCTGGTCCCGCTGCCCGACGTGCTGCACAGGCCAGGCGGCCAGCGGATGCTGCCCGCGGTCTACGTCGACCAGCACCCGAAGCTGACCACCGACCAGGCCAACCAGCTCGGCATCACGACCCAGATCAGCACCTTCACCACCGGCGGCTTCGCCAAGGACTCCGGCGTCAACATCCGCAAGGTCGCCGAGAAGGTCAACGGCGCGATCGTGAAGCCGGGTGAGACGTTCAGCCTCAACGGCTTCACCGGTCCGCGGGACGCCGCGGCGGGCTACGTCGACGCGGGCATCATCGACCACGGCCGGCCGGGCCGCGGTATCGGCGGCGGGATCTCGCAGTTCGCCACCACGCTCTACAACGCGTCCTACTTCGCGGGCATGACCGACGTCGAGCACCAGGAGCACAGCTACTACATCAGCCGTTACCCCCCGGCGCGCGAGGCGACGGTGTTCGAGGGCGAGATCGACGTGAAGTTCCGCAACGACTCGCCCACCGGAATCCTGATCCAGGCCAACTGGACCCCGTCCTCGATCACGGTGACGTTCTGGGGAACCAAGCACGTCGATGTCGAGTCGATCCCCGGGCCGCGCACCAACCCCACGCCGCCGTCGACCCAGGTGGTGACCGGCCAGCCGTGCACCAACACCGGCGGGGAGCCCGGCTTCACCACCACCGATACGAGGGTGGTCCGTGACGCGAACACCGGCGCGGAGATCAGCAGGCACACCCACACCGCGGTCTACAAGCCGGAGCCGAAGGTGATCTGCCAGCCCGGACCGCCGGCACCTCCGCCGCCAGGGGGCTGACCGAGCACACAAAAGAGCGGTGATGCGAGCCGGAAGCCCGCATCACCGCTCTTTTGTCTGCGGTCAGAAGGACGTTTCAGGGACGTCCATCAACGCGTTGTCGGTGGCCTCGATGATCGCCCTGCGGGCGGTGAGCTCGGGCAGCACGTTGCGGGCGAAGAACGACGCCGCGGCGACCTTGCCCTCGTAGAACGCCTTGTCCTTCTCGCTCAACGTGCCGCCGAGCGCGTCGAGGGCCACCTCGGCCTGACGCAGCAGCAGCCAGCCGAGCACCAGATCACCGGCGCTCATCAGGAAGCGCACGGTCTGCTGGGCCACCTTGTAGACGTTGCGCGGGTCCTCCTGCGACGAGGTCAGGAAGCCGATCATGGTGCCCAGCATGCCCTGCAGGTCGCCGAGCGCGGTGGCCAGCAGTGCCCGCTCCTCCTTGAGCCTGCCGTTGCCGCTCTCGCCGTCCAGGAACGCCTGGATCTCGTTGTTGATGAAGCCGATCGCCTGGCCCTTGTCCCGCACGATCTTGCGGAAGAAGAAGTCCTGCGACTGGATCGCGGTGGTGCCCTCGTACAGGCTGTCGATCTTGGCGTCGCGGATGTACTGCTCGATGGGGTAGTCCTGCAGGAAGCCGGAGCCGCCCAGGGTCTGCAGCGAGTGCGTGAGCATCTCGTAGGCCCGCTCCGAACCGATACCCTTGACGATCGGCAGCAGCAGGTCGTTGACCTTCTCGGCCATCGCGGCTTCCTCGCCGTGCAACGCGACGGCGTCCTGGAAGGTCGCGGTGTAGAGGTACAGCGCCCGCAGGCCCTCGGCGTAGGACTTCTGCAGCATGAGGATCCGGCGCACGTCGGGGTGGTGGGTGATGGTGACCCGCGGGACGCTCTTGTCGGTCATCTGCGTGATGTCCGCGCCCTGCACGCGCTCCTTGGCGTAGTCCAGGGCGTTGAGGTAGCCGGTGGACAGCGTGGCGATCGCCTTGGTGCCGACCATCATCCGGGCGTACTCGATCACCTGGAACATCTGCGCGATGCCGTCGTGCACCTCGCCGAGCAGCCAGCCCACCGCGGGCGTGCCGTGCGCGCCGAAGGTGAGCTCGCAGGTCGTGGAGACCTTGATGCCCATCTTGTGCTCGACGCCGGTCACGAAGGCGCCGTTGCGCTCGCCGCGCTCGCCGGTCTCGCCGTCGAAGTGGTACTTGGGCACCAGGAACAGCGACAGACCCTTCGTGCCCGGTCCGGCACCTTCGGGCCGCGCGAGCACCATGTGCATGATGTTGTCGGTCAGGTCGTGCTCGGCCGAGGTGATGAACCGCTTCACACCCTCGATGTGCCAGGAGCCGTCGGGCTGCTGGATCGCCTTGGTGCGCCCGGCACCCACGTCCGATCCGGCGTCCGGCTCGGTGAGCACCATGGTGGCGCCCCAGCCCCCGTCGATCATGAACTGCGCCCAGCGCTGCTGCTCCGGGGTCCCGTTGTCGTGCACGACGCGGGCCATGCTCGGGCCCGCCATGTACATGAAGGCGGGCGGATTGGCACCGAGCAGCAGCTCGGCCGCGGCCCACCGCAACGTCGCGGGCGCGCCGTATCCGCCCAGCTCAGTGGGCAGATCCAGGCGATACCACTCGCCGTCCCACAGCGCCTTGAACGACTTCTTGAAGGCCGCGGGCAGTTCCACGGTGTGCGCATCGGGATCGAAGACCGGAGGGTTCCGATCGGCTTCGGCGAACGAGTCGGACAGCGGCCCTCTGGCCAGCCGGTCGATCTCGCCGAGCACATCTCGCGCGGTATCGCGGTCCATCTCCGCGAACGGGCCGTGGCCCATCTGCTCCTGAACCCGGAACACCTCGAAGAGGTTGAACTCCAGGTCGCGGAGGTTGCTCTTGTAGTGACCCATGTCCTCGCTCCGATGTCGTGGCGCTTCACCGAACGCTACTCACTGGTAACAAGAGCATATTACCGGCCAGTAACCCCTGCAAGGAGGTGGACAAAGCGGAGGTGCAGGTGAGAGCGCAGCGGGGAGTAATGTTCGTCACACCGGAGAGTATGCGGCGGCGGCGGTGACGTTTCAGGCGCCCGTCTGGCCGTCGCCCTGCAGCCAGCCGGCTACCTGCTGTAACTCGTACTCGGAGTAGCGACGGGCCCGGGCGGCGGCCGTCTCGAGCTG
>DASXOL010000184.1:0-6395 GCA_036494295.1 Pseudonocardiaceae bacterium | reverse complement strand
ACGTCCTCACCTGCCCGCCCGTCGCCGCGGGTGAGGCCGCGGATCAGCTTGCCGTTCTCGTACACCAGGCTCACCGCGAGGCCGTCGATCTTGAGTTCGGCGAGGTAGTGCACCTCGGCGCCCACCTCGCGGGTGACCCGCTCGGCCCACGCGCGCAGCGCGTCGGTCTCGAAGGCGTTGTCCAGGCTGAGCATCCGCTCGAGGTGCGCGTGGGCGGCGAACTCGGTGCTGAACCCGCCCCCGACGAGCTGCGTCGGCGAGTCCGGGCCGGCCAGCTCGGGCCACCGCTGCTCCAGCTCCTGCAGGCGGCGGAACTGATGGTCGAACTCCGCGTCGGACACGGTCGGCGCGTCCAGCACGTAGTAGCGGAACTGGTGCCCGCGGACGGTGTCGACGAGATCGCCGTACTCGGCCCGGATCTCGGCGGGCAGCCGCGCCGGATCCTGGCCGGCGGCAGGGTCCTGAACAGGGCTGTCCAGCGGTTCGGGGTCGGTCACGGCTCGACATTAGCCGCCGGGTCCGACACCGCGTACAGCTGCGCCGGACGCGGGACGGCCCCCGCACCGGGTCCGGTGCGGGGGCCGTGCCGTGCTGCCCAAGTAGTGCTCAGATGGCGCGGACCGAGTCGGCCTGCGGGCCCTTGGGGCCCTGGCTCGACTCGAACTCCACGCGCTGGTTCTCGTCCAGGCTGCGGTAGCCGTCACCCTGGATGGCGGAGAAGTGGACAAAAACGTCGGGGCCGCCGCCGTCGACGGAGATGAAACCGAAGCCCTTCTCCGCGTTGAACCACTTCACTACGCCCTGTGCCATGTGTACTCCCTGTGGAATCTGATACCCGGGCCGACACCGCGTCGACCCACGGTTGCGCAGACCACACGCGCCAAATGGGAGGTGTCCCGCCGGGAGCGCGAAGCCCGTAGTCACACATTCCTCGGACGCTTCACAACGAGCGGGAACTACACGACCACAACCAACCGCAACCCTAGCACCTGCCCGGCCGTTGCCACCCTGATCTACCTGCGTGAAGGACAACCGATCGTGTGACACGGCCGACGGGCCTGCCCTGCGGGCTACCTGGACCAGGCGGCCGGCGGGTCGACGAAGGCCTGGCCGAGCTCGCGGGACAGGGTGAGTGCGCGCCGCGCCCAGGCCGGGCCCGCACCGGCCAGGCCGCAGGACGGGGTCGGCACACAGCGCTCGGCGAGCAGCTCACGGCCGAAACCGAGCCGGTCCACCAGCTCCAGCGCGGGCCGGGCCAGGCCGGCCAGGGTCGGCGGCACCCCCGGTTCGATCGCGGGCACCAGCCCGAGCAGCACCGTTGCCCCCTCGTCCCACGCCTCGCCGAGCGCGTCGACCGTGGCCCGCGGGGCCCCCGCGAGCAGTTCGGCGTCCACCGCGAGCGCGTCGGCGCCGGCCGTGCGCAGCAGCGCCAACGGCGGGCGCGGCGCGCAGCAGTGCACGATGCGCGGCACCGGCAGCGGCTCGAGCACGCCGCGCAGCAGTTCGACCGCCTCGTTCTCCGGCACCGCGGGCACGGTGCCGTAACCGGACGGCGTGGGCACCGCACCCGCCAGCACGGCGGGCAGGCCGGGCTCGTCGAGCTGCACCACGGTCGTCGTCCCCAGCCGGTGCGACAGCTCCGTGACGTGGACCAGCAGCCCCTCGGTGAGCGAGGCGGCGAACTCGCGCAGCGCGCCGTGGTCGGTGAGCACCTTGTGCCCGGTGTGCAGCTCGACCTCCGACGCCAGCGTCCACGGCCCGGCGGCCTGGATCTTGACCACCCCGGGGCGGACCCCGGCGGACTCCATCGCCTCCTCGACGGCGTCCAGGTCGTCGCGCAGCAGGTCCACGGCGCGCCGGTGGTCGCGGCCCGGCCTGGACGCCACCCGGTATCCGGAGGGCACCAGCTCGACGGCCAGGTCGATGAGCAGCGCCGCGGTGCGGCCGATCATGTCGGCGCCCGCCCCCCGGTTGGGCAGCTCCGGCAGATGCGGCAGGTCGGGCAGCTCGCCCAGCACCATGCGGGCGGCCTCCAGCGGGTCGGTACCTGGCATCGAGCCGATGCCGCTGGCGGCACCGGCGGGCCACGGGCGCGAGTCGGTCACGCTGCTCATGAGAGCACCTTCCCCACCCGCGTTGTCGAGGGGGCTGATCACCCGTCAGGCGGTGGACACGATCGTGGCACTGCCGAGCACCACGTCGCCGTCGGCGTCGGGCCGGTAGAGCGCGACGGCCTGCCCCGGTGCCACGCCCCGCAACGGCCCGCGCAGCTGGACCCGGACCCGGTCGCCGTCCACCTCGGCCACCGCCTCCGCGACGCCGCCGTGTGCCCTGACCTGGGCCACGCACTCCACCGGGTGCTCCGGCGGCGCGGCCGTCCAGATCGGGTGTTCCGCCTCGATCACGCCGACCTCGAGGTGCGCCGCGGAGCCGACCCGCACGGTGCCGGAGACCGGCTCCAGCCCGAGCACGAAACGGGGGCGGCCGTCCGGGGCGGGCCGGTTCAGCCCCAACCCGCGGCGCTGCCCGACGGTGAAACCGTGCACGCCGTCGTGTCGCCCGAGCACCTGGCCGGTCTCCTCGTCGACCAGCTCGCCCGGCCGGGCGCCGAGCCGGTCCGCCAGGAAGGCCCTGGTGTCGCCGGAGGGGATGAAGCAGATGTCGTGGCTGTCCGGCTTGTCCGCGACGGCGAGCCCGCGCCGCGCGGCCTCCTGCCGGATGGCGGCCTTCGGCGTGTCCCCCACCGGGAACAGCGCATGGGCCAGCTGGTCGGCGGTGAGCACCGAGAGCACGTAGGACTGGTCCTTGCCGGCGTCGACCGCGCGGCGCAGCACGCCGTCGCGCAGCCTCGCGTAGTGGCCGGTGCACACCGCGTCGAAGCCGAGGTCCAGCGCCCGGTCCAGCAGCGCGGCGAACTTGATCCGCTCGTTGCAGCGCAGGCAGGGGTTGGGCGTGCGGCCTGCCGCGTACTCGGCCACGAAGTCGTCCACCACGTCGGCGCTGAACCGCTCGGCGAAGTCCCAGACGTAGAACGGGATGTCGAGCACGTCGGCGCCGCGCTGGGCGTCTCCGGCGTCCTCCTTGGAGCAGCACCCGCGGGCGCCGGTGCGCAGCGTCCCCGGCTGCGCGGACAGCGCGAGGTGCACGCCGACGACGTCGTGGCCCGCGTCGACCGCGCGGGCCGCGGCCACCGACGAGTCCACCCCGCCGCTCATCGCCGCCAGGACTCTCATGACACCGGCTCCGATGACACTGACTCCGCTGCCACCCGCCTCGACGACACCGACTTCGACGACACCCGGGGCCGCCGCGATCCGGCGCCCCTGGCCCGCGTCACCACCGGCTCGATCGCGTCGAGCACGTCGGCCACGTCCGCGGCGGTGGAGGTGTGCCCGAAGGAGAAGCGCAGCGAGCCGCGGGCCGCGGCGGGCGAGGCGCCCATCGCGAGCAGCACGTGCGAGGGCTGGGCCACCCCCGCGGTGCAGGCGGCGCCGGTCGAGCATTCGATGCCGCGCGCGTCGAGCAGCATCAGCAGCGAGTCGCCCTCGCAGTGCGGGAAGGTGAGATGCGCGTTGCCGGGCAACCGGGAGGGCCCGCCGTCGACCTCGCCGTCGCCGCAGTCCCCGTTGAACACCGCGTCCGGCAGCCGGTCGAGGATGCCGGCCACCAGGTCGTCGCGCAGCCGCGACAGGCGCACGGCGCTCTGCGGCTGGCCCTGCACCGCGTGGCGGATCGCGGTGGCCAGCCCGACGATCGACGGCACGTCCAGCGTGCCGGAACGCACGTCACGCTCCTGGCCGCCGCCGTGCAGCAGCGGGGTCGCGCCCACCGACCGGCCGAGCAGCAGCGCCCCGGCGCCGTAGGGCCCGCCGAGCTTGTGCCCGGTCAGCGTCATCGCGGCCGCGGCCGAGCTGCCGAAATGGATCGGGAGCTGGCCCACCGCCTGTACCGCGTCGGTGTGCAGCGGCACCTCGTACTCGGCGGCGACCTCGGCCAGTTCGCGCACCGGCGCCACGGTGCCGACCTCGTTGTTCGCCCACATCGTGGTGGCCAGCGCGACCGAGGCCGGGTCCTGGTCCAGCGCGGCACGCAGGGTGTCCGGGTGGACGCGGCCCTCGGCGTCCACCTCCAGCCAGGTCACCTCGGCGCCCTCGTGGTCGGCCAGCCAGGCCACCGCGTCGAGCACGGCGTGGTGCTCGACGGTGGAGGCGAGCACCCGGGTGCGCCGCGGATCGGCCGCCCGCCGTTCCCAGAACAGGCCCTTGACCGCGAGGTTGTCACCCTCGGTGCCGCCCGCGGTGAACACCACCTCGGAGGGGCGGGCGCCGAGCGACTCGGCGATGCTCTCCCTGCACTCCTCGACGGTGCGCCGGGCCCGCCGGCCTGATCCGTGCAGCGACGAAGCGTTGCCCAGTGTGGACAGCGCCTCGCTCATCGCGGCGACCGCCTCCGGCAGCATCGGAGTCGTGGCGGCGTGGTCGAGGTACGTCATCGGGACACCAGCCTAACCGCGCCCGCCGAGACGCGAAGCCTGCCCGCACAACCGCTGGTCCGCCGCTACCTCACGGGCACGGCGGACCGGTGCGCGAGGGTGCGCCGGACGCCGGCCGGCTCCGGCACCACCGGCGCCGCGAACGCGGAGACCGCCGCCCCCGCGTCGGCGGCGAGCGTGCGCCGATCGACGCCCTCGGCGGGCAGCACCGGAAGCAGCCGCACCTCGACCACCAGGCCGCGCACGCCGGCCAGCGTGACCACCGCGTGCCACAGCGTGGCGGAGCCGATGAACGCGGCGACCGTGGTGGTGCCCGCCCCGACGAGGCGGTAACGCAGCGCCACCGGCCGCACCGGCGTCCCGGTGTCGGTGGCGGCCTGGAAGAAGGCGGGCCGGAAGCGTCCGCCGGTCATCCCGCACCAGGTGGTGCCCTCGGGGAACACGCCGACCGCGGCGCCGCTGGACAGCGCCCCGGACACCGCGGCGACCGCGGCGGGCAGCAGGGAGAGCCGCTCGCGGTGCACGAAGATGGTGCGGGCGCGCCGGGCCAGCGCGCCGACCAGCGGCCAGCCGCCGACCTCGGACTTGGCCACCATGCACAGCGGCTGCACCGAGCTCAGCGCGACGAGGTCCAGCCACGACACGTGGTTGCTCACCACCAGGACGCCGCTGCCCTGCGGTGCGAAGCGGTCCCCTCCGCTGACCTGCAGCCGGATCCGCAACGCGGCGAGCAGGGCGCGGAACCAGGCCCGCATCGCCCGCTGCCTGCGCGCGGCGGGCAGCAGCGGAAGCACCGCGGCCAGCACCACCCCGGCCAGCACCACCGCCGCGAAGGCCAGCAGCCGCAGCACCCGGCGAGCCGGGCCGACCGAGGGCACCGCGCCGCGCGGCGGCAGGCACCGGTCGCCGCACGGCGAGGACGGCAGCCAGGCGTGCCCGGCCTCGTTCCCGCCGCTCATACCGGCTCGCCCAGGAAGTGCCGCAGGTAGCGGGCGTCCATCCGGTCCAGGCACAGCAGGACCGGGAAGTCGGCCACGCCGAAGTCGGGATCGTGCGCAGGCGGCCCGCACACCCAGGCACCCAGGCGCAGGTAGCCGCGCAGCAGCGGGGGCAGCGTGGCCCGCCGGGGCCGGGGCACGGCGCCCGCGTCCCACGCCCGGTGCGGCTGCATCCGGTACTGCACGGGGGCGAGGTGGCGGGCCTGCACGAGGTCCCAGACGCCCCCGGCGAAGGCGCCGTCGGGCTCGTCGGGGGTGCGCAGCGGCACCGAGGCGCATCCGACCAGCCAGCGGTGCCCGGTGAGCAGCAGGTAACGGGCGATGCCCGACCACACCAGGCTCACCACCGCTCCGGTGCGGTGATCGGGGTGTACACAGGAGCGGCCGGTCTCCACCAGCCCGTCGCGCAGGCTGTCCAGCCCGGTGACCGCGAACTCGGTCTCGCAGTACAGCCCGCCGGCCCGGCGCGCGGCCTCCGGCGGCAGCATCCGGTAGGTACCGACGATCTCGCCGGTGCGGTCCTCGCGCACCACCAGGTGGTCGCAGTGCTCGTCGAAGCCGTCGACGTCCAGTCCCGCTTCGGGAGAGTGCAGTACCGCACCCATCTCACCGGCGAAAACGCGGTGGCGCAGGCGCTGGGCGGCCCGGACCTCGTGCTGCTCCCTGGCCACGAGCAGGGAGTAGCGGGGGACGTCGGTGGCGGGCTCGGCGATGGTCGCCAGCAGTTGCGAGGTGCTCATGCCGCTGGGTCTACCGGCCCAGCTGGTTGCGGGGAGAACACCGGCGTGACCGACCGGTGGAATGTCCGTGAATCCCGCGTGTGTCCCGTCTTGGAAGCACAGCAGCACAACAGCGCGTTCTGGATGCAGAAGGCGGTTATTCAGCGTCCGATAACCGCGGTCTGC
>DASXOL010000183.1:0-21091 GCA_036494295.1 Pseudonocardiaceae bacterium | reverse complement strand
ATACTTCGCCGCAGTCGGGTACGCGGTGGCGTCGAGCTGGCCGGCGCGCACATCGTCGGCCTGCTGGCACTCGACCGCGCGCGCATCGGCAACCCTGCCGGGTATGCGCTGCACGCTGCCCGGCTCATGATCGACCACAGCATCTACTGCCCGGGAACCGTCGCCGAGGGCGGCATCGTGCTGACCGGCGCCCGTATCGGGGGCGGCGTGCACATCCGGGGCGCCCGGCTGACCAACCATGACGGCGCGGCGCTGGCGATCAGCCGGGCCACTGTGGACGACGACATCAACCTCGTCGACGGGTGCGTGGTCGAGGGGCCGCTGCGGCTGCGCCAGACGCACGTGCGGGGTCAGGTGAACCTGTCGGGGGCACACCTGGTGAACCCAGGCGGGCCTGCCGTGATCGCGGACAACCTCACCGTGGACCAGAACGTGTACTGCGCCCACCTCAGCACCGAGGCGGAGATCCGGCTTCTCGGCGCGCACATCGCGGGCGACCTGGTGCTCTCGGGCGCGCGCCTGGACAACCCCGGCGGCGACGCACTCGACGCGGGCAACCTCGTGGTGGACCGCGGTGTGCGGTGCGACGACGGTTTCGTCGCCCACGGCGCGATTCGCCTCACCGGCGCCCGCATCGGCGTGCTGGAACTGCTCCCGGCCGAGCCGGTGACCGGAGACGTCGATCTCCGGCACGCGCAGGTCGGCGTCCTGCGCGACGACCCCGCGACCTGCGGACGGGCGCTGCATCTCGACGGGTTCGGCTACGACACGCTGGAGCCGCTGCTGAGCGTGCAGGCCCGGCTGGACTGGCTGGGCAGGCAACCGGACGGCTATCGCCCGCTGCCGTACGAACAGCTGGCCGCCACCTACCGGCGCCTCGGGCACGACGCCGACGCACGCCGCGTGCTGCTGGCGAAACAGAGTCGCCGCCGGGCCACGCTGACCCCCACCGCCAGGGTGTGGGGTCTCGTGCAGGACTGGACGGTCGGCTACGGCTACCTGCCGGGACGGGCGGCGGTCTGGCTGCTCGCCCTGTTCACCGTCGGCACGGCGTTCTTCTGGACGCACCCACCGGTGCGTATCCAGAACGGTCCGCAGTACAACCCGGTCATCTACACCCTGGACGTTCTGCTGCCGGTGGTGAACCTCGGCCAGGAGCCAGCCTTCACCCCAGCGAGCAGTGGTGCACCTACCTGCTCGTGGCCGCGGGCTGGGTGCTGGCCACCGCGGTCGCCACCGGCATCACCCGGACCTTGACCCGCGGCTGAGCATCCCAGGGTCCTTCCCGATGGTGTGCCGCCGGCCGCCGGGCTGGAGCACGAACCGGGCACTGCGCAACGTCGGGGTGGCCGTCGTGCCGCAATCGGGAATTCCGCCTCGGCGGGTCCGTGTCGATCAGCTTGCCCATCGGCGAGATTGCGGCAGACTCGGTGCCTCAGCCAGGGTGAGGGGACCGGTGTGGACGTATTCGTCACGGGCGGGTCAGGTTTCGTCGGTCAGCACCTGCTGCGCACCCTGGCCGGTGCCGGACATCGCGTCCGGGCCCTGGCCCGCTCGTCGGTTTCCGCCGGCATCGTCGCCGCAGCGGGCGCCGAACCGTCCCGGGGTGACGTGACCGACCGCGAGGCGATGCACCAGGGCATGCAGGGCTGTGAGGTCGTGATGCACGCCGCCGCGCACACCGAGCAGTGGGGCCCGCCGGCGCGCTTCGAGCAGATCAACGTCGGCGGAACCGAGGCCGTGCTGGCCGCGGCCCGGTCCGCGGGAGTGGGCCGGGTCGTCCACCTCAGCACCGAGGCGGTGCTGGCCGACGGGCGGCCGCTGGTCCGGGTCGACGAGACCTATCCGCGACCGGAACACCAGATCGGCGAGTACGCCCGGACCAAGGCGCTGGCCGAGCAACGGGTGCTCGCGGCGAACGGCGACGGGCTGGCGACGGTCGTGGTGCGCCCGCGCTTCGTGTGGGGACCCGGCGACACCACCATCCTGCCCGCGCTGGTCGACGCGGCCCGCCGTGGCCGGTACGCCTGGATCGACGGGGGCCGCTACCTGACCTCGACCTGCCACGTGCTCAACGCCTGCGCGGGTATCGCGCTGGCCGCCGAGCGGGCGAAGGCGGGCGAGATCTACTTCCTCACCGACGGCGAGCCCGTGGAACTCCGGGAGTTCCTCACCGCGCTGGCCGCGACCGAGGGCGCGACGCTGCCGGACCGCTCGATGCCCCGCCGGCTCGCGTGGGCCGTGGCGGTCGCGGCTGAGGGGGCCTGGAAGCTGCTCCGGCTGGCCTCCGAACCACCCATCACCCGGACCTTCCTGGCACTGTCCGCCCAGGAGATGACGGTCGACGACAGCAAGGCGCGCCGCGAGTTCGGCTATCGCCCGGTGCTGTCCCGCGAGGCCGGGCTGGCGGCGCTCGCCGGCTCGGAGCCGGCGAGCTGACCCGCCCGCGCGATCACGCGTCGGAGCCCGCCACCTCCCGCTGACCGGAGGTCCGCGACCGGGACGAGTGCTTGTCGAGGAACGTCAGGAACAGCGGGAAGACCTCGCGCGCCACGTCCTTGCCCATGAACGGGTCCTGGTGTCCGTAGCCGGGGATGATCTGCAGCTCGTGCCGCCCGGGGACGATCTTTTCCAGCCGCTCGTGACAGACGATGTTGGAGTTGGTGAACACCCGGTTCCGGTCACCGGTGGCGAACATGACCGGCGTCTCGATCTCGGCCGCGTACTGGAAATAGTCGTCCGGCAGCCGGTCGTACCGGGGATTGTCCGGCTCGTACTTGACGGCACCGCCCGCCGCCACCATTTTCCGGACATGGCGGTAGTAGTGCATGCTGACCGCGCCGTACAGATCGCCTCCCCGCCGGTGCGTCACATCGGCGAGGTTCTCGTGCTCGTAGAGCGCGGGCCAGCCGGTCCCCCACATGAGACTGAGCATGTGGCAGGCAGGGACGTCGCATTCCCGGTGGACCGTCGACACCAGCTTCGAGAACAGCCGCCCCCTGGTGAACCCGGGATCCTCGCTCCACATCGGATTGAGGTAGGGCAGGCCGAGGAGGTACTCCACGGTGAACGGGGCCATCATGAGTTTCACGTTCGACCAGCCGGGCACCCGCGGCGTCAGGCCGGCGCTGTTGGCGATGACGCTGGCGATGCCGTCCACGGCCTTGCCGAACAGGCTCATCAGGAACGACGCCGCACCCAGGCAGTGGCAGATCACGTGGATGGGCTTGTCGCCGATCTCGTCGCGCATCACCCGGATCGCGGGCGGGAAGTCGAAGAGCGCGATGTCGTCCATGGTGTAGCGGGTCTTGAAAAGGTTGTACGAGTACCTGTTGCTCATGCGGAAGTCGAGGCACCACACGTCGCTGTAGCCGTGGTCGAGCAGGTAGCTGACCAGGTTGTCGTGCTCGGGCATGATGAACATGTCCGTGGACGTGGTGAGGCCGTGGATGATGAGGATCGCATCGCCCGCCGTCTCCCGGGTGAAGCGCAGCAGGCTGAGCCCGATTTTGTCCTCGGTGTCGAAGAAGTACGGGGTGACCTTGGCGTTCTCGACACCGTCCAGGGTGTAGAGCGGGATCTCACGTTGCACTGTCCACTCCCTCCAGCGCGCCCTGTCCGGTCACGTCCGGTGTCCTTCTGTAGTGGGCGTTGGGGTCGACCCGGTCCCGGCGCGCCGGGTCCTTGGACGTCCGGCTGTGCATGTACCTGAATCCGTGGTTCTCGATGACGATGTCGTCGAGTTGTTCGACCAGGTCCTCGATCACCTGGGGCTGCAGCGAGGCCGGGGCCATTCCGCAGTAGAACATCAGCTCGCAGAACTGGTTGTTCGGCCTGCCCTGCGCGAGGTAGTCGGAACTGATGCTCTTCACATACACCGACACGAACGTGAAGCAGTGGTGGCTGGCGCGGAATTTCAGCATCAGCTCGTAGGTGCGGTGGAACAGTTCCTCGAAACGGTCGAGCGGAGCCAGCACGATGAACATCCGGGTGGGGTCGCCCACGGTGGAGTCGAGGATCTTGTCGGTGAAGAACTCGACGTCTTTGATCGTCGCGTATGGCGGGCTGAACACGACACCCGACATGCCCACGTACTTCAGCGCCCGATCCAGCTTGCCGGGCAACCGGCCGGCGAAGTAGCCGATACCGTGCAGCACGTCGTACGACGTGGTGTCGCGGAACCGGGCGTACCAGTTCTGGCTGGTCGGGTGGTATGCCGAGAACTGGCCGATACCGAGCCCTTTTCCGCCGGAGGTCGGGAAGTTGACCCACACCCCGCGCTCCATGAGGGCGCCACCGGGATTGCGGACGGACTGAGCCGCACCGTCGACGAACTTGTCCACGTCGTAGTAGTGCTTCTGGTGGTTCTTGAGCACCGTGTGGTACTTGTCGACCCGGATGAGGCGCACCGTGATGGTGGCGATCACCCCCTGCTGCCCGAGGCCGGCGAGGACCTTGTGGAACTGCTCGGTGTTCTCCTCGCGGCCGCAGTTGACCAGCTCGCCGTCCCAGGTGACGTACTGGAGCCGCTCGACGGTGTCGACGAACAAGCCGAAGCGGTGCGAGGCGGGGCTGATGCCGCCCACCGAGGCGAAGCCGCCGACCGTGATGTGGTTGTGGTCCCCGATGATCGGCAGACCGAGACCTTTCGTGGCCAGGTAGTCGTCCACCTCGGCGGAGACCGCGCCGGCCTGGACGGTTGCGGTCATCTCCGCCTCGTTGACCTCGAGGATCTCGGTGAGTTTCTGCGTCAGGAGCACGCTGCCCCGGTCGCTGAGCACGAGGTCGTTGCTCGAATGGCCCTTGCTGCGGACCGCCAGTCGCTCACCGAGGCTTCGAGCCTCCTTGACCGCCCGGACGATGTCCTCGGTGGTCTCCGGGATGTAGACCTTGAACGGAAGCCTCGGTGTGATCGACGGGTTGGCGATGCGCTCCCAGTCATAGCCCAGGCTGTCGATGCTGTCGTGCGTGAAGGTTTCGTGGCTGTTGATCCGCTTCTTCCATGCGGGCAGGCCATTCACGGTCACGCCGCTGTAAGACGCCTCTTCAAGAGCGCGTGTCATCACAACCACTCATCCCGTCGCGTTGCAGTTGCCGCCGTCAGAGCCGTTCGAGGCATATCGATGACTCCCTCACAGGGAAACCGAAAATCTTCGTCGATGGATTGCCGTCCCCCGTGACGGCGTTACCCAGGCGTACCGGGCTGGGAGTCGGTCATCGCGGGCGTGGACTCGACCCGAGTTTTGATGGCCGCGTTGAATTCCTCGTAGCCGCGGACGATGGGCGCTTTCATGAGGAGCATGAACAGGGGCGCGAAGATACCGCTGCCGGACTCCGACTGGACGAATCGGCAACGGGACGCACCGAGCGGTTCCAGCCGGAATCGGCGGTCGACGTCGAACAGACCGGGTATCCACTGGCGGGCGAGCCAACGCAGCTCACGAGGTTCGTCCACCACGGTCAGCACCGGGCGGAAGGTGACCAGCCGGCCGGCGAGCCGTAGCTTGATCTTGATTCGGGCGCCGGCCTGGAGCCTGCCCTCCGCCTCGCGGATGAACGGATTCCACGCCGGGAAGGTCGGGAAGCTGGTGAGCGCCTCCCACACCCGCTGTGGCGACGCGTTGATGTCGACCGCCGAGTAGGGCTCTCTCGCGCCGAACCTGCGAGCCGCTGAGCGAAGCTGCAGTGGATCAGCCATCGTCTCGCCCCTCCTCGTACCGGTCGTGGACCAGCGCCCTCCCGCTTGCACGATCAAACGGTGGTCGCGGACGCCGCCGGCGCCGTTAACACGCGGTGGCAACGTTCGCTTGTTTGGAGTAACCCGGACGAATGGAAAATACCGCCGCGACTGACACGAACGCCCTCGCGTGACCCGTTGACTGCCGGACGACCCGGGCGCGGGTGCCGTCGCCTTGCGGTCGGCTCCCCGCATGGACCCGCACCGGCGGACCCGGCCCGGCTCGAGACCGCGCGCACCGTCCCGCCCCGTGCGGGTCGCCTCGAAACAGGAAATCGGGACTTCACCCGCGGACCGGACGCACGGACGGGACGATCAGCGGGCCGGGCATCGTGGCACTTGTAGCCATCGCCATCTGACCAGGGTGTGTCGAGTGTCGGGCGTGCCTTGCCTTCCGCCGACAACAGCCCCTTGGGGCATCGTATCTTGCCCTTTTGGATATCCGGGCAATTGCAGCGACAGTGATTCACTCGAACGAGTGATGACGAGATGATCATGCGCAGATATCTTTTCCGGCGCGGGTACAAGGGGCATGTCTCGTTTATCTCGGTCATTTTCGGCTTTCGCCACTTACGTCACGGCGCGCCAGATGAATGGACGTGATCTTTGACATGGGCAGTGTGAGTCTTTCGTTGCGCCGTCTTCTCGTTGCTGTGGGGATGATGGGCGCCATGACTGGTCTTGGTGTCTTCCTGGCACCGTCGTCGAATGCCGTGCCAGTCGTGAGCGGCGGCCCTCCCGTGGCCCCGCAGGACTGTCAAACAACGCCGGGCGACACTTTCGAGACTCCAATGGTCACCCCGAACAGATTCTGGACCTTATACAAGGGCCAAACGATCGGGCCTTGGACGGTGACGCAGAACAACATCGACCTCATCGGGAGGGGATTCTGGCAGGCAGCGGACGGCGTTCAGTCGGTCGACCTCAGCGGTAGTAGCAGTTCTGGTCCCGCCCTTGAGGGCGGGGTAGCACGTGTCGTCGACACCGACACGCTCCCGCTGCCGCTGTTCACCTATGTCGGCACCTTCTGCCTGGCCGGAAACCCGCAGGGGGGACCGAGTGTGAAGACCGGGCAGGTTCTGGTGAACGGGAGTCTTGTTCACGACTTCTCCTTCGACACCACGGGAAAGTCTACAACCTCCATGGGATACAGGCCGGAGACATTCTCGTTCACCGCGTCGGGCCCTCATGCCCTGGTGGAGTTCAGAAGTACCACGCCCACTGCTTACGGGCCGGTGATCGACAAGGTGAGCTTCAAGAAGTGCCTGCTGGGGCTGTTCTGCTCCTAACGGGAACTGGGTGACTGTGCGCCGGGCCGTTTTGTCGACACGCACTGGCCCGGCTACAGCCCGGTATCCAGCCCCTCTGTTGCCATTCAGTGAGGTGATTTCCGCGTGTTACCAACGCCTTCATTGATCGCTTGGCCGGCGCCCGCCTTGGCACGCAGTGACAAGCACGTGTCAACTGACTCCGCGTCGTTGCCGACATAGGCGATCCTGAGGGGGTTGCCGGTTGGCCCGACCCTTACGCCCGCGTATACAATTTCTCACGCAGTTACGTATTCGCCGACAACGGCGAAATACTGCACTTTCGTGCAACACTTCACCACCGGCGCCGCACCGCCACCGCGACAGGCCGACTCGGTGGAGCGCACAACGCAGGACCGACCTGCCGGCGCCGTTCGCTACCCCACGTCCACTCGACCGACCTGGGTGTACCTCCGGGTGGGCTCGCCGGCCCACCTCCGACCTGTCACACCCGGCCCGCCGCTGCGGCGGCTGGCCAACGTCAACGGTGCACCACCGCGCCACGACCCCCGGGCGCCCTTGATCCCGGGGGGACGACGCAAACTTCGAGCCGCAGACGGTCCGCGACCTCCTCGGGGCACGGCTCGATCGGGTCACCGGCCGATCTACGTGGCCGTGCTCCGTGAGGTGCGGCGCGATGCGGTCGAGCGCCTCGGGCACCTGTTCGGATCGGATGGCGAGGCATGCGGTGGGCGTGAACTGCGGTCACGGCCGCAGCCTGCGGGGATGGGCCACGCCTGTGAGCTGGGCTCCCCCAGTTGGACTCGAACCAACAACCCTGCGATTAACAGTCGCATGCTCTGCCAATTGAGCTATGGGGGAAGGTACCCGCTGCCGACACCGTGTGGCGGGCAGGTGGCGACCACCCTAGCGCACACCCGCCACGAACTTTGCCACCGCCCCCGACGGCCAAGTCAGGCAGGATTGGTACGTCAACGCGGAGACCGGGACGAGGAGGACAACCATGTGGGGCTTCCTGCTGGGTGGCGCGATCGGGTACGTGCTTGGCTCGAAGGCTGGTCGGGAGCGGTATGAGGAGCTCACCCGGGCGGGGCGCCAGCTCATGGACCACCCGGCTGTGCAGGGTGCGGCCGGAGTGGCCAGGGCCAAGGTCAGCGAGCTCAGCGGCGGGCGCATCGACGCGGGCCCGAACGAGCGGCGCACCCCGAGAGGGTGAGCTAACCGACCTGTGCGACGGCGAAGATCCTGCGGAACGGGAACCAGGTGACGCCGTCGGCGTCGGGCGGATAGGCGGCGCGCAGCCGCGGCCGGAGCTCGGCGCGGAACTCGTCCCACTCGGCCGCGCTCAACGCCGCCCGAACCGGCCGCAGCGTGCTGCCCGTGAGCCATTCCAGCACCGGGTCGGGGCCGGTCAGGCGATGCAGGTAGGTGGTCTCCCAGACGTCCAGGCTCTCCGCATTCGCCGCGAGCACCGTGGCGTAGCCGGGCGGTTCCAGCACCGGGCTGGCCGTCGGCGGGTCGAGCAGGCCGCGCCAGCGGGGCTCGGCGGCCAGCCGGGCGCCGAGGGCATGGGACGGTGCGGCGAAGTTGGCGGGCACCTGCACGGCCAGCCAGGCTCCCACGGGAAGCGACCGCATCCACTCGCGCAGCAGCGCGGGGTGCCCCGGCACCCAGTGCAGCACCGCGTTGCAGACCACCACGCCGGTGCCCGCGGGCGGCGACCAGGAGCCGACGTCGCACAGCGAGGCGTTGACGCCGCGCTGCTGAGCGGCCTGCACCATCTCCGCCGAGCCGTCCACCGCGACCACCTGCGCGCCCGGCCAGCGGCGGCGCAGCAGCGGGGTGAGGGTGCCCGGCCCGCAGCCGAGGTCGACGACCACACCGGGCTCGCGCGCCCCCACCCGCGCGATCAGGTCGTGGAACGGCCGGGCGCGTTGATCACCGAACGCCAGATAGGTCTCTGGATCCCACACCGGTGCTGCACTCTCCTCGGACCCACTAGTCGGACGGCGCCGCGGGCGGCAGGCGGGCCGCCACGGCGCTGGCCATGTCGTGCACCGCGTCCGCCGAGGTGCCCGGATCGGCGCGAACCTGGAGCACGAGCCCGTCCTGTCCGGGCACCTTGCGTTGCACGAACCAGGCCCCGCCGCCGGGCAGCTCGTGGTACTGGCTGGACTTGATCGACCCGGTCACCCGCTGGCGCACCAGCTCGGGCACCGGGCCCGGCGCGGTGAGCACGAACCGGCGGGCCGGCAGGTCGCTGATCAGCATCGCCTCGCCCGCGCTGCCGGTGGTGACGGCCTCGGTGAGCAACAGCGCGGTGCGGTCCCACACCGCCTTGCTCACCAGGTGCCAGCCGACCCGGCGGGGCACCGTGCCCTCCGGCACCCACACACCGGTCTGGGTGAGCACCAGATGCCCGCCGCCTGCCAGGGCGGCCGCCGCGAGCACCCGCTCGTCGGGCTGCAGGACGGCGGGGAATCCTGCGGGCAGCGCGCCACCGGCGGTCAGACGGCGCACGAAGCGGGCCCACCACCCATTCACCCGTACGCTCCCAGCGCCTGCTCCCGCAGCGCCCGGTGGTACTGCTCGAGGGCGACCAGGTCGCCGAAGAGCTGGTGGTAGGAATCGGCGTCCTCCAGCGGCGAGATCCGCTGCAGCCGGGACTTGATCTCCGCCACCTGCCGGCCCACCACCGCGGCCTGCAGACTGGCCAGCACGCTGCCGATGTAGTGCGCGTCGTCGTGGTCCGCACCACCCGCACGCAGCGTCTCCACCGCGAGTTCGGTGACCAGGGACCGCAGCGTCTGGTGGGTGCAGTGCTCGGCGACCGCGTCGATCCACTGCGGGCCGGACAGCCCGGCCGCGGTGCCACCGGCGGCGAGCACCGCGCCGTGCACCGCGGCGTAGGCGGGATGGGTGAAGGCCTCGGCGGGCAGCGTGTCGTAGATCGGCCCGGTCATTCCCGGCTCCTGCAACACCGCCTTGAGCACCTCCCGCTGGGCGCGCAGCCGCGGGTCGTCCGGCGCGGGGCGTTCGGGGCCCTCCTGGCCCGGCCCGTTGCGGCGGCCGTTGCGCGGGGCGGGCGACGCCGATCCCGCGGTCTCCCGGACCCGGCGCAGCACGGTAGGGGTGTCCTCCCAGCCCACCCAGCCGGCGAGCTGCCGGGCGTACTCGTCGCGAAGCGAGACGTCCTTGATCCGCGCGACCATCGGGACGGTGCGCCGCAACGCCTCCACCCGGCCCTCCGCGGTGTCCAGGTCGTGGTCGGCCAGCATGGTGCGCACCGCGAAGGTGAACAGCGGCTGGCGCCGCGCGACCAGGTCGCGGACCGCCGCGTCGCCCTTGGACTGCCGCAGCTCACAGGGGTCCATCCCGTCCGGGGCGACCGCGATGAAGGTCTGCGCGGCGAAGCGCTGCTCGTCGTCGAAGGCTTTCAGCGCCGCCTTCTGCCCGGCCTCGTCGCCGTCGAAGGTGAAGATCACCTCGCCGCGGAAGGCGTCGTCGTCCATCAGCAGCCTGCGCAGCACCGAGATGTGGTCCCCGCCGAAGGCGGTGCCGCAGGACGCCACCGCGGTGGGCACGCCGGACAGGTGCATGGCCATCACGTCGGTGTAGCCCTCGACCACCACCACCTGATGGCGCCTGCTGATCTCGCGTTTGGCCAGGTCGAGCCCGAAGAGCACCTGCGACTTGCGGTAGAGCTGGGTCTCGCCCGTGTTGAGGTACTTGGCCTCGACGCGGTCGTCGTCGAACAGCCGGCGGGCGCCGAAACCGACCACGTCGCCGCCCAGGTCCCGGATCGGCCACAGCAGCCTGCGGTGGAAGCGGTCCATCGGCCCCCGCTGGCCCTCCCGGGACACCCCCGCCTTGACGAGTTCGTCGACGGTGAACCCGCGCCCGAGCAGGTGCTTGGTGAGCTGTTCCCACCCGGACGGGGCGTAACCGCAGCCGAAGGTCTCGGCGGACTGCTGGTCGAAGCCGCGCTGGGCGAGGAACTCCCGCGCGGTCCGCGCCTCGGGCGCGCGCAGCTGCTCGGCGTAGAACTCCTGGGCCAGCCGGTTGATCTCGACCAGCCGGGAGCGGGTGCCGCGGTCACGCTGGACCGAGGAGCCCCCGCCGGTGTAGGTGAGCGTGATGCCGACCCGGTCGGCGAGGCGCTCCACCGCCTCCACGAACCCCAGGTGCTCGATCTTCATCACGAAGTCGACCACCGAGCCGCCTTCGCCGCAGCCGAAGCAGTGGAACGTGCCGTGCGTGGGGCGGACGTTGAACGACGGCGTCTTCTCGTCGTGGAACGGGCACAGCCCCTTGAGCGAACCGGCGCCGGCCCGGCGCAGCGCGACGTACTCGCCGATCACCTCGTCGACCCGGTTCCGCTCGCGGACGGTCGCGATGTCCTCGTCCCGGATCCGTCCAGCCACGATCGCCGAGTCTAGGGTTCATGCTGTGGCCAGCGGCGCGGACCTCGGTGCGGAGCCGGACGCTGTTGCACTCCAAGAGCATCGAACTCACCTGATCAGGGTCGGTTACCGGCTCACCGGCAGCCTGGCCGACGCCGAGGACGCGGTGCAGGAGGCCTGGCTTCGGCTCGCCCGGCTCTCCGCGGCGGACCGTGCGGCGATCCGCGATATGCGGGCCTGGCTGACCACCGTGGTGAGCAGGCTGTGCCTGGACCGGCTGCGTTCGGCGGCCGCGCAACGGGAACGCTATGTGGGTCCGTGGCTGCCGGAGCCGCTGGTCACCACGCTCGACGGCCCGGACGACCCGCTCGACGCGGTGGTCCGCGACGAGGGCGTGCGGATGGTGGCGCTGCTCGTGCTGGAGAAGCTGAACCCCGAGCAGCGGGTGGCCTTCGTGCTCCACGACGCGCTGAGCCTGCAGTTCAGCGAGATCGCCGAGGTGCTGGGCTGCTCGGTGGTCGCCGCACGGCAGCACGCGTCCCGTGCCCGGCGGGCGGTGGCCGCCGCCGAGCCGCCCGCGCCGGTCGACCTGGCCGAGCAGCGCCGCGTGCTTGACGACTTCCTCGCCGCGCTGGCCACCGGCGATCTCGCCGCGGTGGTGGGGCTGCTGCACCCGGACGCGGTGGTCGTCGGCGACGGCGCGGGCAAGGAACGCACCGCGCGCCGCCCGGTCCGGGGCGCGGAGAAGGTGGCCCGCTTCGTGCTCGGCCTGCTGTCGCGCTACGGCACCTCCGCCGTGGCGGCCTCGGAGTTCGTGCTGGTCAACGGGGAGATCGGCATGGTGATCCCGGCGCGGCCCGGCGACGCGGAGCACGCCCCGCTGGCCGCCAGGGTGTCGGTGTTCGAGATCCGCGAAGGGCGGGTGGCCGCCATCTACGACGTGGTCAACCCGGACAAGCTCACCCGCCTGCCGCGTACCGGCTGATCAGGCTCGCGGGCGAAGCTGTGACACCGAACCGATCGGGCCCCGCCCTCGATCGTCTAGGGTGAAGACGGCCGGAGGCACGCACCGTGCATGCCCAGTGCCCAACAGTAACGGGGCGGGAGCTCAGAATGAGCGAAGAAGGTCAAGAAGCAGCACCTGCCACCAACGGTCGGCCGCGGACCGCGCAGGAGGTGCGCGACCGGATGGCGGCGATCAAAGAACAGGTCGCCGCTGACGTCGACAAGAAGTGGGGATCGCCCTGGCGCACCGCCGACGTGTTCGATCTGAAGGTGAACACCAGGCTCACCGGGCACACCGAATACCGCGCACTTCGCGGGCAACTCAAAGAGGCCGAGGCCGCGGAAGCCGCATCGGCGGACGCTTCCGGGCCAGGCCAGACCACCTAGCTCGCCCGTATTCGATTCCCTTGTCCGTTCGCGCTCCGATGCGGTGACGACGATCAACGCGAGCACGGCCGAACCGCGGTCGGCGGGCGCGTCCGAGCGGTACTGTCGGGCTCGACCAGCAGGCAATCCGACGGGCCGCAAAGGGAGCAGGGCGCAGCGATGATCGGAACGATTCTCGGGTGGATCATTTTCGGGCTGATCGCGGGCCTGATCGCCCGCGCTCTGGTGCCCGGCAAGGACGACATCGGCATCCTCCGGACGATCGCGCTCGGCATCGTCGGGTCGATCGCCGGCGGCCTGATCTTCGGCCTGCTGACCGTCGGGATCCGCGGTTTCCAGCCGACCGGGTGGATCGGCTCGATCATCGGGGCGGTCGTGGTCCTGGTGATCTACAACCGGGTCACCGGCCGCAAGCAGATCGGACGCTGAGGCGAATCCGACGGCGCGGCGCGGCCGAGGTCAGGAGTCGCAGGCCGCGGCGCGCTGCGGGATCCGCGAGTAGCGCAGCTCGGTGCGGGCCGGGGCGCCGAAGAGGTTGTCCCAGAACCGCTGCGCGGTGAGGGGTGCGCGGACCGAGTCGAGCATCTCGGCGATCGCCGGGCACTGCAGCGCGGCTCGGGCGTAGGGCACGTCGCTGGGAAAGGCGACCGGGGTCTTCGTCCCGCGCGGCACCTCGTCGGCCACGTACCAGGCCAGCGGCAGGTCCTTGTCGTGCCCGACCCGCCCGCCGAATATCGCGGTGGCGTGCGCGCCGATCGGGTTGGCCAGGCCGACGCTGTCCACCACCCGCACATCCAGCGGATGGGCGGCCGCCATCATGCCGAGGTTCAGGTACGAGATGGTGATGTGGCCGACGTCGGTGCGGGCCGGGAAGGCCCGCCAGTACGAGTAGGCCAGGCCGCCCTGCAGCATCATCACCGCGGGAGACTGGGCGTGTTCCACCGCGGCCACCGAGGTGCGGACCGTCCCGTTGACCGCGATGAACTCGACGGCCCGCACGGGGTGCTTCACCTCCAGGTAGTGCGACCAGAACTCCCGCTCGTCGACGATCCCGGTGGTGGCCGAGATCTGCGAGCCGTACTCGACGTGCAGCGCGGCCACACACACCCAGGTCCACGCCGCCACGGCGACCAGCGGCAACAGCGTCCACCGGGTGAGCGGCAGCGCGAACACCGGCAGCAGCAACGCGGTGATCGCCGGCAGCAGCATCCGGCCGTGCATGAAGTCGCCGCCCACCCGGACCACGAAGAGGGCCATGAGCAGCCCGGCCAGCACCGGCACCGCGGCGACCAGGACGGTGGCCCACCGGTCGGCCCAGCCGTTGGTGCCGCGCAGCAGCAACGCGGCCAGCGCCAGCAGCGACACCGCCAGCGGCACCCACAGCCAGTAGGTGGCCACCGTGTCCTGCAGGTACAGCACGCCCTGGCCCCAGCGTTGCCCGGAGGCCTCCTTGGCCAGCGCGGTGTTGGGCACCAGCAGCCCGTAGTAGCCGGCCCGGAAGATCTCGTACCCCACCGGCAACACCGCCGCGGCGCCCGCCAGCGCGAGCAGCCTGAGCAGCCGCGGCCGCAGCAGCGCGACCAGCGCCAGCAGCCCGACCACCGCGAAAATCCCCAGGTCAGGGCGTACCAGCGGGCCTGCGCCGAGCACCACGGCGGCGAGCCACGGCTGCGGCCCGGCACGCGCGCCGCGGGCCACCCGCACCAGCAGCCACCAGGATCCGGCCAGCCACAGCGTGATCAGCCCGGTCTCCAGGCCGGAGGTGAGGAACTCCCGCGTCGGGGGCAGCGCGAGCAGCACCGCCGCGCCGGCGGGAAGCAGCACGGCTCCCCCGGTGGGCAGGTGCAGCCGCCGGGCGGCGTCCACGCCCAGCCCGAACCCGGCCGCGGCGCAGCCCAGCCCGACCATCAGCGAGGCAGCCTCCAGCTGCACACCGGGCAGCATCCCGGCCACGGCGAGCACCGCGGTCCATGCGCTGCTGGTGTTCGCCTCCACCCGCTCGCCGATGTTGAAGACCGGCCCGTTGCCCGCCAGCAACTGCCGCACGGTGCGCAGCACGATCAGCCCGTCGTCGCTGATCCACCGCTGCTGCCAGCCGAGCACCACGGTGACCACCACCGCGGCCACGGTCAGCAGCGAGTTCCATGCCCCCGTCGGGGTCGGCCTGCGCAGCCAGGCCGGCCGGTAGCGCCGGGCCAGGCTCAGCGGATGCTGGCCCACTGCACCCAGCGTAGGGGGCTGGAGCGGGGTCAGCACGGCGCGGGTGCCCGCACGTCCGGGGCGGGTCCCTGTTCCCGGCCGGTCAGCTCGGCGTGCCAGCGCACCGCCTGCGCGTCGGTCAGCGCGGCCACCTGGTCGACGACCACCCGCAGCCGCGTGTCGTCGTCCGCGGCGGTGAGCCAGGCTGGATGCAGCGCCGGGTCCAGCGCGGCGGGCGCCCTGTGCAGCAGCGCGCCGCACAGCTCGCCGATCAGCTCGCGCTGCCTGGCCTGCGCGGCGAGCCGGTGCGGATCGCTCATCACGAACCGCAACGCCATCGCTTTGAGCAGTGCCACCTCAGCGGCCACCCGCGCCGGTATCACGAGATCGGCATGGTAGCGGCCCAGCGGCTCGGGCCCGTGGTGCGCCACGGTGGCAGCCACCACGGCCTGCGCGAAGCGCCCCACCAGCTCACTGGTGAGCTCCTTGAGCACCACCTGGGCGCCCAGCGAGCCGTCGTAGCGGCGCAGCTCACCGAGCACCGGGATGTCCAGCAGCCCCTCGGCCGCGGTCTCCAGGTCCGCTCTGCCCATGGTGCTGAACTGCCGCGCGGCCAGTTCGGCCAGCACCGCCCGCTCCACCGGGTCCGTCAGCGCCTCCGGCGATATCCGGCCGGCCAGGATGCCGTCCTCCACGTCGTGCACCGAGTAGGCGACGTCGTCGGCCCAGTCCATCACCTGCGCCTCGAGGCAGCGCCGCCGTTCCGGCGCCCCCGCGCGCAGCCAGTCGAACACCGCGACGTCGGCGTCGAAGTACCCGAACTTCGCCGTGTCGCCGCGCCGCGGCCACGGGTACTTGACGGTGGCGTCCAGCGCCGCCCTGGTGAGGTTGAGCCCGCGGCTCAGGCCGGTCTGCGGGTCGATCACCTTGGGTTCGAGCCGGGTGAGGATCCGCAGCGTGTGCGCGTTGGCCTCGAAACCGCCGCACGACCCCGCGACCTCGTCCAGCGCCCGTTCGCCGTTGTGCCCGAACGGCGGGTGCCCGATGTCGTGCGCCAGCCCGGCCGTCTCCACCACGTCCGGGTCACAGCCCAGCTCGGCGGCGATGCCCCGGCCGATCTGGGCGACCTCCAGCGAGTGCGTGAGCCGGGTGCGCGGCACGTCGCCCTCCCCCGGCCCGACCACCTGGGTCTTCCCGGCCAGCCTGCGCAGCGCCGCGGAGTGCAGCACCCGGGCGCGGTCCCGCGCGAAGGGGCTGCGCCGCTCCGGCCCCGATCCGGGCAGCGCGGCGCGCTTGGCCGGTTCGGGCAGGCACCGTGCGCGGTCGTGCTCCCCGTAGAGGTGGGTCATCCGAGGTCGGTGCCGAGGAACTCGGCCGGGGAATGGGTGAGCCGGTAGTACAGCAGCGCACCGCTCTCCCGGACGATGTAGCGCGCCTGGATCTCCCTGGTCTGCACCACCGGGCCGCTGCGGGTGGGCGAGGTGGTGGACGGCAGCCCGTAGTCGTCGGCCATCGTCCTGGCCCGCAGCGAATGCCACGGGTCGCTCACGATCACCGCGGACTGCCAGCCCTCGGTCTGCGCCAGTCGCGCCACCGCCTGCAGGCTCTCCAGGGTGTCGCTGCCCTCCGCGACCGGGATCACGGCACGCCGGGGTATCCCGTAGCGGGCCAGGTAGTTCTGCCCGGCCTGGGCCTCGGTGAACTGGTCGCCCACCCGCCTGCCGCCGACCGTGACGATGGTCGCCGCCACCCCGTCGCGCCACAGCGCCGCGGCGTGGTCCAGCCGGGCGCTCAGCACCGGGGACGGCCTCCCGTCGTACTGCGCGGCGCCCAGCACCACGATGACGTCCTCGGCGTCGCGGTCGTCGGCCCTGGCCACTTGCCACACCCGGAACACCGTGCCGCCCACGACGAGCGCGCCCACCAGTACCGCGCCGAGCACCAGGCGGACCACCGTGCGGGACACCAGGGACCCGAAGGTCCGGTCAGCCACCGATGCGGCCCTCCGCTCGGGCCAGCACCCCGCCGGAACGCCCGCGGCGCACCGCCAGCACCTCGGCCACGACGGACACCGCGGTCTCGGCGGGCGTGGCCGCACCCAGGTCCAGTCCGACCGGGCCGTGCAGCCGGGCGAGCTCCTCGTCGGTGATCCCGGCCGCCTGCAGCCGGGTCCGCCGCGCCGACTGGGTGTGCCGGGAGCCCAGCGCGCCGCAGAAGCCGCGCCCGGAGCGCAGCAGCTCCACCAGCACCGCGTCGAAGCTCGGGCCGTGGTCGAGCAGCACCAGCACGTCGGCCGCGGTGAACTCCTCGGCGGCCGCCACCGAGGGCTCCAGCTCGGTCTCGGTGCGCACCGCCCAGCCCAGCAGCTTGGCCTGCGCGGACAGCGCCGCACCGATGGCGCCCCGGCCGACGACGAGCATGGTGGTGACCGGCACCCAGACGTCGAGCAGCACCGGGATGCCCGCGGCGTCGAACGTCTCGGTGGCCGTCGCCCCGATCCGCGCCAGCTCACGCATCCGGGCCACCACGGCGTCGTCGGCTTCGGGCGGGCCCAGCGTGCCGACCACGTCGTCCAGCTTGGTGCCGGTGGCCACCAGCACGGCTGCCCCGTCGACCGTGGCGGCCAGCGCGGAAGGGACGCCTTCGTCGAGTGCCGCGCCCAGCGCCCCGGCGGCCCTCGACGGCAGCGGGTGGCCCAGCAGCTGCGCGCCGCCCGCGCAGGCGAGCCCGGCGTCCACCGCGTCCGGCTCGGTGACATGACCCTTCGCGGTGCCCGGCGTGGTGACCGCCGAGGTCAGCAACGGCAACGCGACGGTGTCCATGGTGCCCGCGAACAGCCCGCCTGCCCGCTCACCGTCCGCTGTCCCGGCCAGCAGCTGTCCGGTGGCCACGGTGCCGAAACCGTGCCGCTCCAGCACCCGCACCACGGCCGCGTCGCGGCCCTGCTCGGCCCACCGTTGCAGGGCCTGTCCGGCTTGTCTGCGATTACGAGGTTCCTCGGTGCTCGCGGTTCCCATGCTCATGGTTGCCATACGCACCATGGTCGCAGACCGGTTTGGTGGGCGACGATCAGAAGCCGACCGGCGGTGACCAACTTGCGGCCGGTGGCCGCTCAGCAGCCGCCCAGCCGGGCGGCCAGATACGACTCGACCTGGTCGATCGCGATCCGCTCCTGGCTCATGGTGTCGCGCTCGCGCACCGTCACCGCGTGGTCGGTCAGCGAGTCGAAGTCCACGGTGACGCAGAACGGGGTGCCGACCTCGTCCTGGCGGCGGTAGCGACGCCCGATGGCACCCGCGTCGTCGAAGTCGACGTTCCAGTTCCTGCGCAGCTGCGCCGCCAGGTCCTTGGCCTTCGGGCTGAGGTCGGCGTGCCGGGACAGCGGCAGCACCGCCGCCTTCACCGGCGCCAGCCTGCGGTCCAGGCGCAGCACCACCCGGCGGTCCACGCCGCCCTTCGCGTTGGGCGCCTCGTCCTCGCTGTACGCCTCGAGCAGGAAGGCCATCATCGGGCGGCCCACCCCGGCGGCCGGCTCGATCACGTACGGCCGGTAGCGCGAGTCGGTGCCCTGGTCGTAGTAGGACAGGTCGACCCCGGAGTGGTTGGAGTGCGTGGTGAGGTCGAAGTCGGTGCGGTTGGCGATGCCCTCCAGCTCGCCCCACTCCTGGCCGGTGGAGAAACCGAACCGGTACTCCAGGTCCACGGTGCGCTTGGAGTAGTGCGAGAGCTTCTCTTTGGGATGCTCGTAGTGGCGCAGGTTGTCCCGGTCGATGCCCAGGTCGACGTACCAGTCGGTGCGGGTGTCGATCCAGTACTGGTGCCATTCCTCGTCGGTGCCCGGCTCGACGAAGAACTCCATCTCCATCTGCTCGAACTCGCGGGTGCGGAAGATGAAGTTGCCGGGGGTGATCTCGTTGCGGAAGCTCTTGCCGACCTGGCCGATCCCGAACGGCGGCTTCTTGCGCGCCGACATCATGACGTTCTGGAAGTTCACGAAGATGCCCTGCGCGGTCTCCGGCCGCAGGTAGTGCAGCCCTTCCTCGCTCTCCACCGGGCCGAGGTGGGTCTTGAGCATCATGTTGAACTCGCGCGGCTCGGTGTACTCACCGCGGGTGCCGCAGTTCGGGCACGGTACGTCGGACAGGTCGCCTTCCAGCAGGTCCTTGCCGGTGCGCTCGGCGTACTCCTCGGCCAGATGGTCGGCGCGGAAGCGCTTGTGGCAGCTCTGGCACTCCACCAGCGGGTCGTGGAAGGCCTGCACGTGCCCGGAGGCCACCCAGACCTGCCGGGGCAGGATCACCGACGAGTCCAGGCCGACCACGTCGTCGCGGCCGGTCACCATCGACCGCCACCACTGCCGCTTGATGTTGTCCTTGAGCTCGACGCCCAGCGGGCCGTAGTCCCACGCCGAGCGGGTACCGCCGTATATCTCTCCGCTCGGGAACACGAAACCCCGGCGCTTGGCGAGGTTGACAACGGTCTCGATGCGGTCCGCGGACACTGAGGAACTCCTGATGACGGGCGGTAGGACGGTCTTCTCAGACTAGCGAGCGCCGGCGGTGGGTCCTCGCCGGGATTGCCCCGCCTCGTCACCCGCCACCAGGCTGTCGTGCTCGTGCACGGCGCCCCCCGACGCGGCCGCCAGCACCTCGTAGCCACCAGGCTCCCCGGTCAGCGCCTCGGACAACAGCGGAATCACGTGTTCGCGCACCTCGAACGGGGACAATGCGCGCCGGTAGGCGTCCACCGAGTCGAAGCGCACCGCGAGCACCCACCGGGCCAGGTCGTCCGGCGAGCGGCCCAGCTGGCCGTCCTGACACCCCGGTTGCGCGGTGAGCAGGCGCAACGCCCGGCGCGCCCGGCCCGCGAACTCCTCGGCGGCGTCGGGCTCGACGGCGAAGCGGCAGATCAGCAGCACGGGGCGTCCTCGGTCGGCGGTGGCAAGATGACGGTAGACGGCGGCGGGCGGCGTGAAGGAGGTGGCCCGAGTGACCGGCAAGACTCCACGACGGATCGACTGGCGGCGGCCGATGCTGCCCGGCGACGGACCGCTGGCCCGGGTGCATCCCGTGGTCACGTTCCTGGTCGTCCTCGCCGTCTTCCTGGGCGGGATCTGGTGGGGCGGTCTGCCCGGTGCGCTGCTGCTCGCGGTGCTGGCGGTGGCCGTCGCCGTGCTGCTCGCGGCCACCTGGCCGCGGCTGAGCGCCCCGGAGCGGGCGATACGGCTGCTGGTGGTGCTGGCCCTCGTCGCGATCGCGCTGCAAGTGTGGATGTAGGTGCGCATACCATGGCCGATGACCCCCGAGCACGGGAGGACGAAGGCATGCCGAGCGTGACCACCGATGTCGCCGATGTCGCCGACATCACCGGCGTCCCGGATGCGGTTTCCGGGGGTGCGGGCGAACATTCCTCGGATCGGCCGACGCCCGGCCTGGGGACCAAGCCGCCCGCGGCCACGCTGGTCGCGGCGGGCGAGCTGCTGAGGGCGCTCTCCGCCCCGGTCCGGATCGCGATCGTGCTGCAGCTTCGCGACGGCGGGCGCTGCGTGCACGAACTGGTCGACGCCCTGGGCGTGGCACAGCCGTTGATCAGCCAGCACCTGCGGGTGCTCAAGTCGGCCGGGGTCGTCGAAGGCGAGCGGCACGGCCGCGAAGTGGTCTACCGGCTGGTCGACGAGCACCTGTCGCACATCGTGGTCGACGCGGTGACCCACGTGGAGGAAGGGTGAGCGACGCCCGGCCCGCGCCGACGCCCGGACTGCGCTCCACCCGGCAACGCACCGCGGTGGCCAGGCTGCTCGACGTGACCGACGACTTCCGGTCCGCCCAGGAGATCCACGAGGAGCTGCGGCGCAACGGTGAGGGCGTCGGCCTGACCACCGTCTACCGGACCCTGCAGACGCTGGCCGACGCGGGCGAGATCGACGTGCTGCGCACCGGCAGCGGCGAGGCGGTGTACCGCCGCTGCTCGGCGCATCACCACCACCACCTGGTGTGCAGGCGCTGCGGACGCACCGTGGAGGTGGAGGGCCCGACGGTGGAGCTGTGGGCCGAGAAGGTGGCCGACGAGCACGGCTTCACCGACATCAGCCA
>DASXOL010000182.1:0-4343 GCA_036494295.1 Pseudonocardiaceae bacterium | reverse complement strand
GCCAGCACGATGACCGCGACGACGATCAGGGCGGTCGGTTCCATCAGGGCTCCCCCCAGACAACGGCGGTGGCACCGAAGATATCCATGACCGTAACCGCGCGGCCCGGCTCCAGAACCTGTGTTTCGTCGAACGCACGGGCCGACCACAGCTCCCCCCGGAGCCTGACCTTCCCCTGGTGCGCGTCGACCGTGCTCACCACCACGGCTTTTCCTCCCAACAGGGCCTCAACGTTGGTCGGGACGTGGGCGGTGTGCAACCGCCGTTTGAGCACCGGCCGCGCGAGCGTGACCAGGGCGCCCGAGACGCCCGCGAAGAACAGGATGTCCAGCCAGATCGGACCGCCCAGCGCGGCCGAGGCGGACGCGGCCAGTGCTCCCGCACCGAGCATCAGGAGCACGAAGTCGCCGGAGAGCACCTCGGCAGCGACGAGCAGCAGGCCGACGACGAGCCAGACGACCGCAGCGGTCATGTCCCCATACTGACACGCCCTGATCAGCTGGAGAGCACAGTTCTGACCAGATCATTTCCGCCGGTCACGTCTCTGTGGCGGTGACGAAGTCGATGAGCTGTTCCACGGCGCCCAGCAGCGCGGGCTCCAGGTCGCGGAAGCCCTCGACGGCGCCGAGGACGCGTCGCCAGCCCGCCGCCGGGTCGGGCGCCCCGGTCCGGTCCACCCAGCCCAGTGCCTGGCAGGCGCCCTCCTTCCAGGGCACCCCGCGGGGCACGTCCGGCCAGTCCGGGATGCCCAGCGCCGCCGGTCGCACGGCCTGCCAGATGTCCACATACGGGTGGCCGGTGACCAGGACGTGCTCGGAGCGCACCGCCGCCACCAGGCGGGACTCCTTGCTGCCCGCCACCAGATGGTCCACCAGCACCCCCAGCCTGCGGTGCGGCGCGGGGCCGAAGTCCGCCACCTGCTCGGCCAGGTCGTCGACGCCGTCGAGCCGCTCCACCACCACGCCGTCCACCCGCAGGTCGTGCCCCCACACGCGTTCCACGAGTTCCGCGTCGTGCACCCCCTCCACCCAGATCCGGCCGGCCCGCGCGGTGCGCGCCCGCAGGCCTGCCACGCGCACCGATCCAGAGGCCGACCTGTTCGCCGCGGGCGGGGCGGGGCGGGCCGGGCGGACCAGCGTCACCGGGGCACCGTCGACCAGGAACGCCGCAGGCCGCAGCGGGAACTGGCGGGTGCGCCCGCGCGCATCCTCCAGCACCACGGCGTCCCGCTCGCAGTGCAGCACCGCACCGCAGAACCCGCTGGCCGCGTCCTCCACCACCAGCCCCGGCTCGGCGGTCAACTGCGGTATCTCGCGCCGACGGCGGGAGTGCCGCAACACGTCAGGTCCATAACTCACGCTTCGTTCCCCGGCACTGCTCCGGGGGTCCCTCGGGCGCATGAGCATCGACGGTAATAGCGGTACCCCGCCACGGGAGGCAGCCACGCCGCGTGTGCCGGGCGGCGTCAGTCGTTCTACCCTCCTACCCCGTGCCCCTACCCAGTGCGACTCTGACCGTGTGGGCCTCCGCCTGGCTGCACGGATCCGCCGCCGCCGACGACGTGATCGACGCCCTGCACATCTGGGCGGAGCAGCACGATGTGGTGGCCGCAGACGAGGAGACAGCCGACCAGCTCGGGCTGCCGGGACCCGCGGAGCTGCCCGCCTCGGTGGTGATGCTGCTCGCGGCGGCGCGCAAGGCGGGAGCGGGCGGCGGACGGATCCTGCTGCCGGTGCCCGGCGACGTGCGCGGCCTGCCCCCGCAGTGCCCGCTCTCCTCCGCCGCGCTGCGGGCGGGCGAGGTCGCGGTGCTCACCGGTGCGGAACTGGCGGTGGTGCCCTCCCCGGTGGTCGAGGGGGTCCTGCGCTGGACGGTGTTCGCGCCCGGCCCGCTGCCGCCCGCTCCGGAGCCCGGCCTTCCCGACGCCGAGCACGGCCTGCGCGGCGCGGTGCGCCAGGCGGCGACCACGCTCGTGGACCTCGACGTGGCCCGGCACCGCCCCGGTGTCCGCGACGAGATCGCCGAGACGCTGGAGAAGCGGGTCCGGCCCGCCTGGCCGGAAGGGATGCCCGCGCGCGCGTTGCGGGTGCTCGAGCAGGCCGACGAGGTGGAGGCCATCCTCCGCGCCGCCGACACCGACGAGCCCGGTGGTGCGCTGTCCGCGTCCGCGGCTCAGGCGCGCACCGCCGCCTTGTACCCGCTGTACACCGCGGTGCGCGAGGCCAGGCGCTCCGCCGTGGGCGAGGCGGTGCGGGCGCTGACCCCGCGGGCCGGACGGCACTGAGCGCGGGGCCCCTTGTCAGCCGGGCCCCTTGTCAGCCGGGCCCCTTGTCAGCCGAACCCCTTGTCAGCCGGGTCGCAGGTCAGGGCAGGCGGGACTGGCAGCAGCCGGGCGCGCAGGGTGCGCCGTTGACGCCGGCGCCGGCCGCAGGCAGTCGGGAGAGGCGCCGCTGCGGCACACCGCGCAGCTGTTCGGCGACGAGCTCGACGACCAGCTCCGCGAACCGGGGATCGGTGCCGGGCGTGGCGACCCGGACGAAGCCGATGCCGAGGTCGGCCGCCCGCTCGCGGGCCTCGTTGTCCAGGTCCCACACCACCTCGAGGTGGTCGGAGACGAACCCGATCGGAGCCACCACCACGCCGGGTACTCCCTCGGCGTGCAGCGCGTCGAGATGGTCGAGCACGTCCGGTTCCAGCCACCGGACCTGGGGCGGCCCGGACCGCGACTGCCAGACCACGTCGTAGTCGTCCACCCCGGCCGCTTCGGCGACCAGCCTGGCCGCCTCGGCGACCTGCCGCGAGTACCGGTGGCCGCCCTCGGCGTCGAGGCCCGCGGCGGCGTCCGCCGCGACCGGCACGGAGTGCGCGGTGAACACCACCCGGTCGGCGGGACCCGCCTGCGCCCGCGCGGCGCGCAGCGCGTCGGCGCAGGCCGCGACGAACAGCGGATGGTCGAAGAACTGGCGCAATTTGACCAGCTCGGGTGCGCCGGGGCCGGCCGAATCGCGGGCTCTCGCGATGTCCTCGTGGTACTGCGCGCAGCCGGAGTACCCGCCCCACGCCGAGGTGGCGAACACCAGCGCGCTGCGCACCCCGTCGGCGGCCATGGCGGCGACGGTGTCCTCGACCAGCGGGTGCCAGTTGCGGTTTCCGAAGTACACCGGGAGGTCGAACCCGCTGTCGGCCAGCGCCCGTTCGATCGCGGCGACCAGCTCACGGTTGCACTCGTTGATCGGCGAGACCCCACCGAAGTGCAGGTAGTGCCGCGCCACCTCGTCGAGCCGCTCCGCCGGTACGTTCCGCCCCCGCGTGACGTTCTCCAGGAAGGGGCGCACGTCGTCGGGGCCCTCCGGACCGCCGAAGGAGAGCAGCAGCACCGCGTCGGCGTCATGCACCGCCGCTCGCCACCCGGGGTTTGCGGCTGTTGAAGGGCGCCCCGCGGGGGGTTTGTGGCTCTTGAAGAGCCACTTACACACCCACGGCGTGGAAGCCGCCGTCGGCCCAGACCATGGAGCCGGTGGTGGCGGGCAGCCAGTCGGACAGCAGGGCGCAGACGGTGCGGGCCACCGGCGTCGGGTCCTCGATGTCCCAGCCCAGCGGGGCGCGCCCGTCCCAGGCGTTCTCGAACGCGGCGAACCCGGGGATCGACTTGGCGGCCATGGTCCGCACCGGCCCCGCCGCCACCAGGTTCACCCGGATCCCGTCCGGGCCGAGGTCACGGGCGAGGTAGCGGCACACCGACTCCAGCGCGGACTTGGCCACGCCCATCCAGTCGTACGCGGGCCAGGCCTGCCGGTTGTCGAAGTCCATCCCGACGATCGACGAGCCCTGGCCCAGCAGCGGCTTGCACGCCATCGCCAACGACTTCAGCGAGTACGCGGACACCTGCATCGCCGTGGCCACGTCCGCCCACTCGGTGTTGAGGAAGTTGCCGCCCAGGCAGGACGGGGGCGCGAAGCCGATCGAGTGCAGCACGCCGTCCAGCCCGTCCGCGTGCTCGCCGACCCGCTCCGCGAGCGAGTCCAGCTGTTCCTGGTTCTGCACGTCGAGTTCCAGCACCGGCGCGGGCTGGGGAAGCCGCTGCGCGATGCGCTCCACCAGGCGCATCCGCCCGAACCCGGTGAGCACCACCTGAGCGCCCTGCTCCTGCGCCACCCGCGCCACGTGGAATGCGATCGACGCGTCCGTGATCACGCCGGTGATCAGCACCCGCTTGCCTTCGAGCAGACCCGCCACATGCCCTCCTTCGACGGCGGCGGACGTCGGCCGCCGCTTACCGGACCTTGATCGGATACGTGCCAGGCGAACGGCCTGAGCGGGCGTCAGTACCCCATACCCAGGCC
>DASXOL010000181.1:0-14536 GCA_036494295.1 Pseudonocardiaceae bacterium | reverse complement strand
CGCGGTGGCCGCGCTGGATGTCGCGCTCACCGACGAGGAGCTGCGGCGGCTGGAGGAGCCGTACCGGCCGCACGAGATCAGGGAGTTCTCCTAGCTGTCGTGGCGGCGCAGGCCGAGTTTTCCATTCTGTGGAAACGGCGGTGGTGTCCCCGGACCGGCGGGCGCGAGGATCCGGGGATGGTCGATGACTCAGTTCCCCCGTTCCGGGCCGATCACGTCGGCAGCCTGCTGCGCCCGCCGGAGCTGCTGCGCGCCCGCGAGCAGCGCGCCGCAGGCGAGGTCACCGCCGAGCAGCTGGCTGCGGTCGAGGACACCGCCATCACCGAGGCGGTGCGCATGCAGGAGGAGATCGGCCTGCGCGCGGCCACCGACGGCGAGTTCCGCCGCACCGCCTGGCACATGGACTTCATCTACCGGCTCGACGGGGTGCGCCGCGCCGAGGGCGACCGGATCCGGGTGCACTTCCGCAACGCCCAGGGTGACCTCGACTTCAGCTCCGCTGCGATGGTCGTCGACGGGAGGATCGGGCTGCGCGAGACGATCTTCGCCGACCACTTCCGGTACCTGCAGCGGCAGGTGAACAGCGCGGTGCCCAAGCTGACCATCCCCTCGCCGAGCATGGTCCACTACCGTGGCGGCCGGGCCGCGATCGATCCGTCGGTCTATCCCGACGAGGAGCAGTTCTGGGCCGACCTGTCCGCCGCCTACGCCAAGGAGGTCGCCGCGCTCGCCGAGCTGGGCTGCTCCTACCTGCAGTTCGACGACACCAGCCTGGCCTATCTCAACGACCCGGCGCAGCGCGCCGAGCTCACTGCGCGCGACGGGGGCAGCGAGCACCAGCACGAGCGCTACGTCGCGCAGATCAACAAGGCGCTGGCAGGGCGCCCGCCCGGCTTGGCCGTCACCACGCACCTGTGCCGGGGCAACTTCCGTTCGTCATGGGCGGCGGAGGGCGGCTACGACTTCGTCGCCGAGGCGCTGTTCGGCGGGCTCGAGGTGGACGGCTTCTTCCTGGAGTACGACGACGCCCGCTCCGGTGGCTTCGAGCCGCTGCGTTTCGTGCCGCCGGGCAAGAAGGTGGTGCTCGGCCTGGTCACCACGAAGCGCGGCACGCTGGAAAACAAGGACGACCTGAAGCGGCGCATCGAGGAGGCGTCCCGCTTCGTCGACGGCGACCAGCTCTGCCTGTCCCCGCAGTGCGGCTTCTCGTCCACGGTGGAAGGCAACACGCTGACCCGCGACGAGCAGGCCGCGAAGCTGCGCCTGGTCGTGGAGACCGCCGCCGAGGTCTGGGGCTGACCGGCGGATCCGATGGTCCTGTGCGGTGCGCCGCACCATCGGTGTCGAGATCGCTGAGCCGATCACTCAGGCTCTACACCGGGGAAGCCGGGGGGCTTGCGCCTGATCTCGGTGCCCTTGCGTGGGTCGACGGTGAAGTTGAACGACTCCTCGCCGTTCTCGTTGACCCGCTCGGCGTTGAGCTCCATGTTCAGCATCACGTTGACCACGTTGGGTGGCAGGAACACCCGTGCGCCCTTGTCCTCGACGACCTCGTCGTCGTCGGCAGGCTTCGCGGCGATGGACAGCTCCAAGCCCTCCGACTTGGTGCTCTCAGCGCTGCCGTGCCGGTAGATCCGTAGCCCCGAACCTTCGGGCATCTGGTTGTCGCTCACGAGCGATTTGATGGCCTCCGCGGCGGCCTCACTAACTGTCAGCATCCTGTAACCGTACGAGTCGACGGCCCGGGAGGCACGACGAGGGTCCCGACAGATCGCCCTGCGGTGGAGCCCGGTCTTCACCACCTTCGGCGGGACGCTCAACGGCGCGCCGGTCCGGTGACGCTCACCACGGTGTTCATCGGCGGCCCCGGCGACTTCACCCTGACCGTCAGCACGCCGCGCGGCACCGCCCTCTTCACGGGCGGGTCTTGACCGGCGCCGTCAGCGCGGCGGCGCCGCGAGGCCGGTGCGGTAGGCGTAGCTGACGGCCTGCGCGCGGTCCCGTGCGCCGATCTTGGCGAGCAGGTGGTTGACGTGACTCTTCACGGTCGCTTCGCTCACCACGAGCCGCCCGGCGATCTCGGTGTTGGACAGCCCCTCGGCGATCAGGCGGAGCACCTCGACCTCGCGCGGCGTGAGGCCGTCGGGCGGCTGCTCCCTCGGCTCGGGCCGCTGGGTGCTGGTGGCGATCGCGTCGACCAGGTGGTGCTGCACGGCCGGGTCGATCACCGCCTGCCCGCTGGTGACCTGTTCCAGGGCGGCCCGGATGTCGTCGGCGCCCGCGTCCTTGGTCAGGTAGCCGCGGGCGCCCGCGCGCAGCGCGTCGAGCACCGAGCGGTCGTCGGCGTAGGTGGTCAGGGCGATCACCTGGATGGCGTCGGTGTGCTCGCGGAGCCGCCGGGTGGCCTCGATGCCGTCGCAGCGGGGCATGCGCAGGTCCATGAGGATGACGTCCGGTCGCAGCCGCTGCGCGAGGGTGAGGGCCTGTTCGCCGTCCGCGGCGGCACCGACGACCTCCACCCCGGGCAGCAGGTCGAGCAGCATGGCTAGGCCTTCCCGGACGACGCGCTGGTCGTCGGCGATCAGCACGCGGATCGGGCCGGTCACGTCGGCAGCCACAGCGCGACACGGAAGCCGGCCGGGGTGCGCTCCGCGTCCACGGTTCCGCCGAGCAGCTCGGCTCGCTCGCGCATCCCGCTCACCCCGTAGCCGTTCGAGTCGGAGCCGTTCGAGTCGGAGCCGGGTTCGGCGGCCGGCGGGTGGGCGGCCGCGAAGTCGCAGACGGTCAGGCTGGTCCCGTCCGGCCGGTACGCCAGGTGCAGCTCCACCCGGCACGGGCGGGCGTGCTTGCGGATGTTGGTCAACGCCTCCTGGGCGACACGGTAGAGGGTGAGCCGCGTCTGCGAGCAGAGCTCGGCCGCGGTGCCGGACACCGTCAGCGAGCAGGGGACGCCGGTGTCGGCCTCGAACTGCTGCGCCAGCGCGTGCAGGCGTTCCGGTCCCGGCAGGTCCTCGTCCCGGAGCATGCCGATGGCCTGCCGGGCCTCGTCGAGCCCGGAGTGGGCCAGGTGGTGCGCCCGCTCGATGGTGTCGGCCAGTTGCGGGGGCGCCGCGTCGCGGGCGGCCAGCAGTCGGGCGCCCTCGAGGTGCAGCACCAGTCCGGACAGCGAGTGGGCCAGCACGTCGTGCATCTCGCGGGCCAGTCGCTGGCGTTCGCCCAGTGTCGCCGCGCGCAGCTGGGCCTCGCGGGTCTCCTCCAGCTCGATCAGCAGGTCCTCGGCCTGCTCGGTGCGCTCCCGCAGCAGCCGCGAGTACACCCCGACGCGGGAGAAGGCGATCACGCCCAGCCCGCTGGCCAGCAGCGACGTCACCGGTCGGTGCGCGCCCGCGAGATCCGCGAAGGCCAGCGCACCCAACGCGAGACCCGCGACGATCGCGGCGCTGCGCCGGGGCAACCGGGACGACGCCGCGCCTGCCGCGACGAAACCGCCGAGGAATCCGGACCCGTCCGGCTGCACCCACACCAGCGTCGCGGAACTCGCGATCAGGATCACCAGCGGCAGCAGGTGCAGCGCCGCGGACGTCCGCCGGGTCCGCAGGCTCACCGCCAGCCCGGCCGCGCCCGCGACGACGCCGACCAGCGCGAGCAGCACCGCCAGCCCCGCGCCGTGCAGGCCGGGCCGGGGCGCTGTCGTCATCGCGGCGGCCGCCACGATCGCCAGCACGACGAGGCCGAGCGGGCGCATCCAGCGCAGCACGTTCCGCTCGCGTGCCCTGGCCAGTTCGAGCGACGCGAGCGTGGGTGCCGACGGTGACGGGGCGGGCACAGTGCACCACGGTATCGCCGGTCGGCCGCGGGGTACTCGATCTCGAGGTGGAGATCGCTCGCGGCGCGGTTGCACCCCAGGGTTGACCCGGCCCGCACCTGGGAGTGGCACTCGGGCCGCCACCGGAATCCAGCCCGGCGCCGACGACACGAAGGCCCCGGCTGAGCAGGCTTGATCCCGGGTCCGGAGACGCCGGATCACCGAGAGGGGCAGAGATGGTCGCACGACTGGCCGTGATCGGCGCGGCACTGATCGTCATGGGGCTGGCGCACATCGGGAGCAACGGGAACCTGACCGCGGTCGGCGGCGGTGTGCTGCTCGCCGCGGCCGCGGCGATCGCCGTCGTCCGGCACCAGCGCGGTGTGCCGGTGGGGAGGCAGCGGCGATGAACACCGGGTCGATGAACACCGGGTCGATGAACACCGGGTCGATGGGCACCGTACGGCCGGGACGCATGGCGGCGAGCGTGGTGGTCAACGCGGGCCTGCCGCTGCTGGTGTACACGCTGCTCCGCCCGCACGTGGGCAGCGATGCCGCCGCGCTGGCGATCGGGGCGGCGATCCCGGTCACCGCCACGGTCGCCGTGTTCGCGTGGCGCCGCAGGATCGACCCGATCGGTGTGCTGTCCGTCGCGGGCTTCTGCGTCGCCCTGATCGTCCTGGCGTTCTCCGGCGGCAACGCGCTCGTGCTCGAACTCCAGGACTCGCTCATCACCGGGCCGATCGGGCTGGTCTGCCTGCTCTCGGCCGCGGTGCGCCGCCCACTGCACCTGGTGCTGATGCGGTTCCTGGCGCGGAGCAACCCCGGGTGGGAGCAGCGGCTGCGCAGTCCGGGCCTGCTGCGGACGTCCATTGTGGTCACCGCGCTGGTCGGGGCCATGCTGGTGCTGCACGCGCTGGCGCTGCTCGTCCTGGCCCTCGTCGAGCCGACGGCGACCTTCCTGGCGCTGTCCCGCCCGATCGGCCTGGCGATCATCGGCGCCGGTGTGGCGGTGCTGCTGTGGTACCGCAACCGCAGGCAGGTCCTGACCGGCGCGGACGAGCGGAGCGCCGCGTGACGGCCGAGCCCCGGATCACCCGCCCCGCTGGCCCGCGTCGAGCTGCGGGCCGTCTTCGAGACCATCCCGCGCAGGCTGCCGACGTTGCGCCTCGCGGTACCCGTCGAGGACCTGCGGCGGCGCACCGACCTGCCGTTCGGAAAGCGCTGCCCGTCACGTGGTGAACGGCAGCCCGCCACCCGCGGCCGCGCCGAGACCGAAGCCGACCACGGCCGCGCCCAGTCCCGCGACGACGCTGCCGATCACATTGGCGGCGGCGTAGAAACGGGCCCGGTCCTCCAGCAGCCGCAGCGTCTCGTAGCTGAACGTGCTGTAGGTGGTCAGTGCGCCGCAGAACCCGACGCCGACCGCGACCGCCACCAGCGGATCCAGCCGGTGGCTCGTGGCGACCAGGCCGAGGACGAACGAGCCGACCACGTTCACGGTGAACGTGCCCCACGGGAACACCGTGTCGTGCCGGGCCTGGATGGCGCGGTCGGCCAGGTACCGCAGCGGGGCACCGACCGCGGCGCCTGCCGCGACCAGGAGCACCAGCAGCCAGCTCATCGGGCCGCCCCCGCTCCGCGGAGCGAGGCCACCCGGGCCCGGCCCAGCACGCGGGTGCCGACCGCGCCGAGCCAGACCGCCACGAGCGCGACCAGCGGGGTGGCCACCAGGTAGCCCAGCGCCTTGCCGGGATGGCCGCTGCCGAGCAGTTGCACGATCTCGACGCTGTAGGTGGAGAACGTGGTGTACCCGCCCAGCACCCCGACGCCGAGAAAGGGACGGACCAGCCGGTGCGGGCTGGTCAGGTCGGTGATGGTGACCATCAGGACGCCGATGAGCAGACAGCCGGACGCATTGATGAGCAGCGTCGACCACGGCCACTGGCTCGCGGTGTGCGGCACCGCGAGGCCCAGGCCGTAGCGAGCCTCCGCGCCGACCACTCCGCCCGCGGCGATCGCCGCGAGCACGTCCCATTGCCTGCGGGCCGTTTCGCGGCGCTGGGAGGCCACGTGCAGGTCCACGTCGGAGTCGACGGGCTGCTCGGCAGGCTGGTCAGGACGTGTCATCGGCAGTCTCCTACCCAGGGGTCAGTCGGGTAGGAGCTATCAGCCCCGTGCGGGGCGGTTCACGGCGGGCTCCATCGCCGCCGTCACGCTACTCCCGGACCACTGCCGCAGGAAGCCGATGGGGGGCCGCAGCGCCGCACCGCGCAACTGCGTTATCACATGCTGATGAACTGCGTCGGCACGGCGTCGAACTGCTGTGATGCGTATCGACTCGCGAGTAAGATCGGCGCCCAACCGGCCGGCTTTCACTGGCCCGGCGTTCCCTGCGGTGGCGCCGATCGTCTTGTCGGGAGTGAAGGTCATGATGGCTTCGGAGGACGACATCGGCGAAGTGCCCAGCGGGCCGAGCCAGTTGCCTGCGTTCGAGGTGCAGCCGGCCGGCTCGTACACCGCACGCCTGCGCGCCGCGCGGATCAAGAGCTTGTTCCGCAGACACATGGAGTCGACGGTCCGGCTGACCAGGGTGATCGACATGCGGCGGCCGATCATCAACGCCGCGCGGGACTCCCCGCCGCCGCTGGACATGGTGCTCGCCACCGTGCGCAGCGCCGCCGACCTCGCCGAGATGGTCTCCGGCCACACCGCCGAACTCGTCGCCATCGCCCGCCAGGCGGGAGCCAGTTGGAGTCAGATCGGCGAGGCGCTCGGAATCACCAAACAAGCCGCCCATGAACGTTTTCGCAATTCCCCTCGGCAGCTGCCGATGCGGCTCACTTCCGTCGACGATTCCGATAGTCAAGCCGCGCAATAGCATTCGCTCAGCAGTGCCATTCGCTCACAAGCCGTGTCGCCCTCGGGACAGCATGGCGAGCGCGGGTTCGGCGGCGTCGTCGGTCGCGATCCTGGCGAGACCGATCCTGGGGAGGTCGTGTCGGTCCTCGGGCGGTGGCGGCGGTGGCACCGGGTCCGGCGCGGGCCGCTGCGGCGGAACGCTCACCTCGTCCGGCTCCGGGTAGGGGTGCGGGTGAGGCCGCGGCCACGGTTTCTCGGCTCGGCCCAGAACGGCACGTACCGTGTCGGCGAAGATGCCGAGGTGGATCTCCTCGGACCTGTCAGGCGATGGGAAAACAGCAGGCATCGGCGACTCCTGACGTGCGGACTGCCCCCGGGTCGCCGGAAGACTAGGGCCTTTCTGCCGTCTCGTCGGCGGGTTCGAGCCAGGTTGCGCCGGATGCCGTGATCGGCTGGGCCGTTCGCGCCGTCGGGCGGCCCCCACTCGTCGTCTTCTGGTCACTATTCGTCGCGGGGGCTGGACTGTGAGGAGGTGCGTCAGTGAACGACGCCCACCATCCGCTGTTACCGACGCTGCACGAGCCGACGGACGCCGAGGCGCTGCGATTCGGGTCCCGGTCGCTGTCGCACCGCGGGCTGCGCGCGGCGAGCGCGGCGCTGCTGCCCCGGCTGGCCGGTGCCGTCCGAGTGGCGATCTGGGCCACCGCCGAGCTGGAGACCTGCGTCGCCGTCGCGGCGGCGCTGACGGCCGGGGTGCCCGCGGTGCCGCTCAACCCCAAGCTCGGTTCGCGCGAGCTGCACCACGTGGTGTCCGACTCGGCGCCGGATCTGGTGCTCGCCCCGCCGGGCACGGTGCTGCCGTCGGCGTTGGGCGCGCTGCCGAGGGTCGACGTGGAGCTCGCCGGCGCCGACAGGTCCGTTCCGTCCATTCCGGAGGAGCCTGACCCCGAGTCGCCCGCGCTGATCGTCTACACCTCCGGCACGACCGGTCCGCCCAAGGGCGTGCTGCTGCCCCGGCGGGCGCTCGCCGCGGACATCGACGCCCTCGCCGCGGCGTGGGCGTGGACCGACCGCGACGTGCTGGTGCACGGCCTGCCGCTGTTCCACGTGCACGGCCTGGTGCTCGGCGTGCTCGGCCCGCTGCGGCTGGGCGGTGCGCTGCACCACCTCGGCGCGTTCTCGGTCGACGGTGTCGCGGCGGAGCTCGCGGGCGCGGCGACGATGCTGTTCGGCGTGCCGACCATGTACCACCGGCTGGCCGACGCGGCCGAGCGGGACGCCGACGTGGCCGCCGCGCTGGGCGCCGCCCGGCTGCTGGTGTCCGGCTCCGCGCCGCTGCCCGCGCACGACCACGAGCGGATCCTCGCCCGCACCGGGCGCCACGTGCTGGAGCGCTACGGGATGACCGAGTCGCTGATCACCTGCGGGGTCCGTGCCGAGGGCAGACCCCGCCCCGGCACGGTGGGGCCGCCGCTGGACGGCGTGTCGCTGCGTCTGGTCGGCGAGCAGGGCGACGTGCTGGACGTCACCGACGACGAGACCGTCGGGGAGGTCGAGGTCGGCGGGCCGACGCTGTTCCTCGGCTACCTGAACCGGCCGGACGCCACCGCGGAGGTGATGCGGGACGGCTGGTTCCGCACCGGTGACATCGCCACCCGCGACGCGCAGGGCTATGTGCGTCTGGTCGGGCGCCGCGCCACCGATCTCATCAAGAGCGGGGGCTACAAGATCGGCGCGGGCGAGATCGAGAACGCGCTGCTCGAACACCCAGGGGTCGCCGAGGCGGCGGTGACCGCGGAACCGGATCCGGACCTCGGGGAGCGGGTGGTGGCCTGGGTGGTCGCGGCGGGCGAGCCGCCGCCCGGCGCCGACGAGCTCGCCGATCACGTCGCGAAGCTACTCGCGCCGCACAAGCGGCCGCGGGTGGTGCACCACCTCGCCGCGCTGCCCCGCAACGAGATGGGCAAGGTCCGCAAGAGTGAGCTGCGTCCCGCGACCGGCTGACACCGTCCGCCGCGTCGGGAGTCCCGGCGAGCCGGAAACAGGACGCTCAGTACGGTGTCCACTTCGCCGGGGTTTTGCCGCGGTTTTCTACGGACACCTGGGGAGCGGGAGATGGGTACGGAACGTGCGGTGGGACTGCTGCTCGGCGTGGCGGCCGACGCCGCGCTCGGGGACCCGCGACGGCATCACCCGGTAGCCGCCTTCGGCCGGCTCGCGGCCTCGACCGAACGCGTCTGCTACGCCGACCGCCGGCTGGCCGGTGCGGCCTACACGGTGGCGCTGGTCGGCGGCGCCGCGGTCGTCGGCGCGTTGTTCGAGCGGGCCGGGCGCGGCCGGGCCGCGGTGCAGGTGGCGAGCACCGCGCTGGCCACCTGGGCGGTGCTCGGCGGGTCGTCGCTGGCCAGGGAGGGCGCCGCGATGGCCCGCGCGCTGGACGACAGTGACCTGGCGACCGCCCGGACGCTGCTGCCGAACCTGTGCGGCCGCGACCCGGCGCAGCTCGACGCGGCCGGGATGGCGCGGGCCAGCGTCGAGTCCATCGCCGAGAACACCTCCGACGCGGTGGTCGCACCGCTGGTGTGGGGCGCGGTCGCGGGAGTGCCGGGGCTGCTCGCCTACCGCGCGGTCAACACCCTGGACGCGATGATCGGCTACCCCACCGGGCGCCACCGGCAGTTCGGCTGGGCGGCCGCCCGGCTGGACGACCTGGTCAACCTGCTCCCGGCCCGGGTGGCGGCGGCGCTGACCGTGGTCTGCGCGCCGGTGGTGGGCGGGTCGTCCCGCGGGGCCTGGCGGGCCTGGCGCAGCGACGCCGCCGCGCACCCGAGCCCCAACGCGGGGCAGGTCGAGGCGGCCTTCGCGGGGGCGCTGGAGGTACGTCTGGGCGGTCGGACGGTCTACGCGCACGGCGCTCAGCAGCGGCCGGTGCTCGGCGACGGGCGCACCCCCGACGCGGGCGACCTCACCAGGGGCGTCGAGCTGTCCAGGGTGGTCGGCATGGTGAGCGCCGTGCTGGTCGCGATCTACGCCGCGCTGGTGGGCCGTCAGACCCGGCCGTAGCGGGCCGCGAGCGCGGACTGCGGCTCCGGCGGGTCATGCGGATCGTCCGGGTCATGCGGGTCATGCGGGTCGTCGGGCTCGTCGGAGTCGTCCGAGTCCCGGGGGTCGCGGGGGTCGCGGGGGTCGCGGGGGTCGGCCGGCCCGAGCGGGTCGGTGGCCTCCCGCCAGATGAAGTAGCCGAGCCCGAGCGGAGCCATCGTGCCGAACGCCAGCCACTGCAGCGCGTAGGAGAAGAACGGACCTGAGTCCAGCTGCGGGAGCGGCAGTGCGGAGAGCACGCCGGGCGCACCGTCGACCAGCTGCACGTAGCCCGGTTCGACCTGCCGGCCGATCGCCATCGCGACGGTGTGCGAGTTGATCGAGTAGACCTGCCGGTGGCCGTCCTGGCGAATCACCTCACCCGGATGTTCGTCGGGCTCGTCGGGCTGGAGCCTGCCGACGACGCTCACCTCACCGCCGGGCACCGGGGGATAGCGGGGCACCCGCACCCCTTCGGCGGGGCTCACGTAGCCACGGTCCACCAGCACGGTCGATCCGTCGTCGAGCTGCAGCGGCACCAGCACCTCGTAGGCCGGCTCGCCCTGCACGGTGCGCAGCCGGGCCACCAGTTCGCCACCGGGCACGTACCGGCCGGTGAGCGAGACCGGGCGCCAGGCCTGGGCGCCGTCCGGGTCGACACCGCGGGGCAGCACCTCGCGCAACGGCCGGGGCTGGGTGGTGAAGGACCGCGTGATGGCGGCGTTCTGCGCCGACTGTTCCTGGTCGCGACGGAACTGCCAGGGCGCCAGCAAGGTGAACGCGGAGAACGAGAAGCAGACCGACACCACCATCAGCGCCAGCCAGCCGGGACGCAGCAGGAACCTCCACCGCACCCCATCACGGTAGCCGGTGCTCAGCGCAGCGCGGCACGCGCGGCCGAGGAGGCGCTCGCCCCGTAGCCGCCGCCGAACAGCACGGCGTGCACCAGCAGCGGGAACAGCTGGTGCAGCGACACCCGCTGCCGCCAGCCCGGCGCGAGCGGCGCGGCCTCCTGGTACCCGGCGAGCACCTGCTCCAGGTACGGGTAGCCGAAGAGCGCGAGCATGGCCAGGTCGGTCTCCCGGTGTCCGCCGTGCGCGGCCGGGTCGAGCAGCCACACCCGGCCGTTCGGCCCGGCGTGCACGTTGCCCGACCACAGGTCCCCGTGCAGCCGCGCGGGCGGCTCGGCCGGTCCGGCCAGCTCGTCGATCCGGTCGCAGACCTGCCCGACCGCGCGGGCGCCTGCGCCGTCGATCGCGCCCCGGTCCACCGCGCCCCGCAGGTAGGGCAGCACGCGGTGTTCGGCGTACCAGGCGGGCCAGTGCCCACCCGTCACGTTGGCCATCGGTGCCAGCCCGATCCAGCCCCGCTCGGGACCTCCCGGCGGCGGTGCGCCGAAGGCGGGCGCCCCCGCGCCGTGCAGCGCGGCCAGCTCCCGCCCCAGCCGCTGCGCCGCCGCCGCGTCGGCGCGTCCGCCAGGCACGTACTCGGTGACCAGCCACCGCTCGTCACAGCCGTGCACCTGTGGCACCGGCGCCCCGTCCGGCACCCGCAACCAGCGCAGCCCCGCCGCCTCCGCCGGAGCCTGACCGCGCTCGCCCCGCTTGGCCGCGACGATCAGCCCGTCGTCCAGCTCGGCCAGCCAGATCCCGCCGCGCGGCGACGCCGTCCGCACCGCCCGGCCGGTGATCGCCGCGACGGCTTCAGCGGCGCTGCTCCCCGGTTTGTTGCTCTTCAAGAGCCACCAACCCCCTTCCGCGGTGCTGCAAACGACAGCAGACCCCCCACTGAGGCCTCAGTGGGGGGTCTGCTGTCGTTACGTGCACCGCCACCGGGGGTTGGTGGCTCTTGAAGAGCAACAAACCCCCGGCGGCCGGGTGCACACCGGGGCGCGGTTCACAGGCGGGCGCGCACCCAGTCGATCAGCCCGGGTACGGCCGCGCGCACCATGCCGAGCGCGATGTCGAAGTCCTCCTGCCTGCCGCCGAACGGGTCGGGCACGTCCCGCCCGCCGCCCGCATCCGGGTCGAACGAGCGCAGCAGTGCTACCCGGTCGGGCTCGACCAGCCTGCGCAGCACCGCGAGATGGCCCGAGTCCAGCGCCACCAGCAGATCGGCCGACAGGTGTTCGGGACCGAGCTGCGCGGCCACATGGCGGCTGTCGAACCCAGCGCGACGCAGCGTCGCCGCGGCACGCGCATCGGCGGGTCCCCCGGCATACCAGCCACCGGTGCCCGCGCTGCTCACCCGCACCTGGCCGGCCAGGCCCTCCCGCTCCAGCGCATCCGCGAAGACGATCCTGGCCATCGGCGAGCGGCAGATGTTTCCGGTACAGACGAAGCAGATGTGCACGGAGAGTGGATAACAGGCTCGCCGCCCCGGCGCCAGCGCCCCGCGCTCCCCGCCCCGGCGCCGGCGCCCCGCCACCCCCGTCCGGGCGCTCCGTACCCGCCATCCTCGCCACTCCGGACGGCACCCGTCGGCCGCAGTCCCTCGGCGCCACTGACATTCGATGCCACTGACATTCGGTGCCACTGACATTCGACTCACTGACATTCGGCCACTGACATGGCGACCACGTCCACGCGCTAGCGTCGAGCGCGATGGATCCTCTGTTGCGCCATCACGGCGACATCGACGCCGGGCCGGGCCTCCTCGACTTCGCGGTGAACGTGCGCGCCGACGGGCCGCCCGCCTGGCTGCGGCAGCGGCTGGCGGCCGCGCTGGACCGGCTGGGCCGCTACCCGTCGGCCGAGGAGGACGCCGCGGCGCGTGCCGCGGTCGCCACCCGCCACCGCCGCGACCCGGACGAGGTGCTCGTGCTGAGCGGCGCCGCGGAGGGATTCGCGCTGCTGCCCGCCCTCGCGCCGCGCCATGCCGCGGTGCTCATGCCGTCCTTCACCGAACCCGAGGTGGCGTTGCGTGTCGCGGGCGTTCGGGTGAGCCGGGTGGCGACCGACGACGAGCACCGGCTGCGCCCGGAGCGGGTCCCGGCGGACGCCGACCTGGTGGTGCTCGGCAACCCCACCAACCCGACCTCGGTGCTGCATCCGGCACAGACGGTACGCGCGCTCGCCCGGCCGGGGCGGGTGCTCGTGGTGGACGAGGCGTTCATCGACGCGCTGCCCGGCGAGCCGGAGTCGCTGGCCGCCGACCGCGATGCCCCCGGACTGCTCGTGTTGCGCAGCCTCACCAAGACCTGGGCGCTGCCGGGGCTGCGCGCCGGCTACGCGCTCGGCGCCCCGGATCTGCTCGCCCGGCTCGCGGCGCCGCGCCCGCCGTGGCCGGTGAGCAGCCTGGCACTGGAAGCCGTCCGGGCCTGCAACGCGCCGGAGGCGCTCGCGCAGGCCGCGACCGCCGCGGAGCAGACGGTGCGTGACCGGCAGTGGCTGGCCGACCGGCTCACCGAGCTGCCCGGCGTCCGCGTGCATCACCCCGCCGCCGCGCCCTATCTCCTGGTGCGCGTGCCGGACGGGGCGCGGGTGCGGGCCGCCCTGCGCGCGGACGGCATCGCGGTGCGCCGGGCCGACACCTTCCCCGGACTCACCCCGGACCACCTGCGGATCGCGGTGCGGGCGCCGGAGGTGGCGGTGGTGCTGGTCGACGCGCTGCGCTCGGCGCTGGCACTGGCCGGGGCGGCGCGATGACCACGCCGCCGCACCGCGGCGTGGTGACCACGCCGCCGCACCGCGCCGTGACCGTCCACGACGTGGTGACCGCACTGGAGGCGGCCTACCCGCCCGCGCTGGCCGAGAGCTGGGACGCGGTCGGGCTGGTCTGCGGCGACCGCACCGAACCGGTCCGCCGGGTGCTGCTCGCCGTCGACCCGGTACCCGAGATCGTCGAGGAAGCGGTGACGCAGGACGCGCAGCTGCTCGTCACGCACCATCCGCTGCTGCTGCGCGGGGTGCACGGGATACCCGCCGACGAGCCGAAGGGCGCTCTGGTGCACCGGCTCGTCCGCGCCGGGGTGGCCCTGTTCTGCGCGCACACCAACGCCGACGTCGCCGCACCAGGGGTGTCCGATGCGCTGGCCGACGCGCTGGGGCTGCGGGTCACCGGCCCGCTGTCGGCGCGCGAGCCCGGGCTGGACGGCGGCGCCGGCACGGGCCTGGGCCGGATCGGCGAGCTGCCCGGCACCGAGACGCTGGCCGAGTTCACCGGCCGGGTGCGCGCGGCGCTGCCCGCCACGGCCTGGGGGGTGCGGGCAGCCGGTGATCCGCAGCGCCCGGTGCGGACCGTCGCGGTGTGCGGCGGCGCGGGCGACTCACTGCTCGACACGGCCGCCCGAGCGGGCGTCGACGCCTTCGTCACCGCCGACCTGCGCCACCACCCGGCGTCGGAACACCTGAGCGCGGGCGGTCCCGCTCTGGTGGACGTCTCGCACTGGGCCAGCGAACATCCGTGGTGCGCGCAGGCGGCGATGGTCATCACCGCGGCACTCGGCGGTACGGTCGAGGTTCGCGTATCGCTGCGCCGTACCGATCCCTGGACGATCGGCGAGGCGCAACCATCTGGGAGGTCTTCGCGGTGAACGCCGATCCCGCTGCCCAACGTCGGCTGCTGGACCTGGCCGAGGTGGACGCCGAGCTGGCCAGGGTCACGCACCGGCGCCGATCGCTGCCCGAGCTGGCGGAGATCGACCAGGCCGAGAAAGACCTGCGGTCGGGCAAGGACTCGCTGGTGGCCGCCGAGACCTCCGCGTCCGATCTGGACCGTGAGATCCGCAAACTGGAGGCCGAGATCGAACAGGTCAGGGCCCGCGAGGACCGCGACCGCGGCCTGCTG
>DASXOL010000180.1:0-5809 GCA_036494295.1 Pseudonocardiaceae bacterium | reverse complement strand
CAACGGGACGAACCGCACACAACACGCTGATCAGGGTGGCCGAGGTCGCCTGCGCGTGACCGGTCGGCCCGTGAGGGTGTCGCCGACGGTGCCATCTCGGCTATCGCGAGGCTATCTCGAACGGATCACGAAACCTCCCGGTCACACACGTCGCCCGAATGAGCGCATCGGCTGAATCCGGAGATTTCGGTTCCGCTACTCGGCCCGCATACCTCATACGGCTCCGTGTGCGCGGCTTCCTGTAGCACACGCTCCGTCGCGGCTCCGACTCACCCATGCGGGTATGGGGACGCCCTTTTGCTGGCTACTGGGAAAAAGCTCGGCATTCTTATCGCATGGCTCGTTGGGCGCTGCGCAACAGAGCGGCGCAGTCGTATCGTCCTCCCGTGGACGCAGTGGGGTTCGCCGATCGCCCGCCGCGCATCTCCGTGCGCACTCGCCTGGCACTCGGCGTGGGTGCGCTGGTGGCGCGCGCATCGCGAACAGCCGGTTTCGGGGGGCACATGATCGGCGGGCGGGTCGCGTTGATGCTGCGCCCGCGCTGTCTGGTGGAACTGGCCAGCCGACGTCGCGTGGTGCTGGTCTCCGGCACCAACGGCAAGACCACGACAACGGCGATGCTGGCCGCCGCGCTCGCCACTCGCGGAAAAGTCGCGAGCAACGCAACGGGCGCGAACATGCTCGACGGGATGACCGCCGCGATGGCGGCATATCCCGCGCCGACCTTCGTCGGCGAGGTCGACGAGATCTATCTGCCCATCGCGGTGCAGCAGACCAGCCCTTCGGTCGTGGTGCTGCTCAACCTCACCCGCGACCAGCTCGACCGGGCGTGTGAGATCCGGCGTACCGCCTCCCGGCTCCGCGCCATGGCCGGCCACTCCCCCGACCTGCTGATGGTCGCCAACTGCGACGACCCGTACGTCGTGCTCAGCGCGGAGACGTTCAACAAGGTGGTGTGGGTGGCCGCGGGCGCGAGGTGGGAGGGCGACGGGAGCAACTGCCCGAGCTGCGGGCACCGGCTCAGCTTCGAACCCGACGGTGAGGAACTGCACTGGACGTGCCGACGGTGCGGGCTGAGCAGGCCAGAGCCGGACTGGCGACTGCTGGGCGGCAAGCTGATCGGGCCCGACGGCAGCCCGCTGCCGCTCAGGTTGCGGCTCCCCGGCGAGTTCAACCGGGTCAACGCGGCGATGGCGATCGCGGCCGGAGAGGCGCTGGGGGTGGCTCCGGATCGCGCGGCGGAGGCGATCGGTCAGGTCGAGGGCACCGAGGGCCGGTACCAGACGGTGCAGCTCGGCGACCACAACCTCGAACTGCTGCTCGCCAAGAACCCGGCGGGCTGGGCGGTACTGATGGACCTGCTGTGCGCCCGCTCCGACCCGGTGATCATCTCGGTCAACGCGCGCGAGGCCGACGGGCACGACACGTCGTGGCTCTACGACGTGGGTTTCGAGCGGCTCGGCGGCCGAGCGGTGGTCGCCGCGGGTGAGCGCGCCAGCGACCTCGGCGTGCGGCTGAGCTACGCGGGCGTCGAGCACACCACCAGTCGCGACCCGCTGGCCGCACTGAGCGGACTGCAACCCGGCCGGGTGCAGTTCGTCGGCGACTACACCAGCTTCTCCCGCCTGCGGTCGACCCTGGAGGCACGCGCGCGTGGCTAGTACGTCGGCGCTGCGGATCGCGGTCCTGCTGCCAGACCTGCTCGGCACCTACGGCGACCGGGGCAACGCCACGGTGCTGGCCCAGCGGATGCGCTGGCGGGGATATCCCGCCGAGGTCATCCACGTCGCCTCGGACGTGCCCATACCCGGCAGCTGCGACGTCTACCTGCTCGGCGGCGGCGAGGACGTCGCCCAGGTGGAAGCGACCCGGTTGCTGGACGGCAGTGGTTTCGCGGACGCGGCCGCGCGCGGCGCGGTGGTGCTCGCGGTGTGCGCAGGCCTGCAGATCCTCGGCCGGTTCAGCGTGGACAGCACGGGTCAGCTGCACGGCGGGCTCGGGCTGCTGGACCTCACCACCCGGCCGCTGCCGCACCGTGCGGTCGGCGAGATCCTCACCGCCCCCACCGGTGGCATCGGGCTGGGTACCGAACCGCTGACCGGTTTCGAGAACCATCGGGGCGCCACCACGCTGGGACCGTCGGCCGCCCCGCTGGCGACCGTGAACCGCGGTGTCGGCAACGGCGACGGCGGCGAGGGCGTGGTGTCCGGGCACGTCGTCGGCACGTACCTGCACGGCCCGGTGCTGGCCAGGAATCCCGCGCTGGCGGACTACCTGCTGAACATGGCGACCGGTCTCGCGCTGGACTCGCTGCCGCTGGCCGACATCGACGACCTGCGCAGCAGCAGGCTGAGCGCCCAGGACCGCCACGACTCCCGGCTCAGTAAGCTGCGCACCGCGCTCACGCCGCGACGGTGGACCGCTCCCGGGGTGCCCGCCCAGAGCCGGCGGGGCGGCGGCTCGTCCTAGCCAGGCGGGCACCCGGTAGCCGGCATCCGGCTAGGGTCGGCCGGTGGCTTCCGCGGCGCGGCGTGCTGATCCGGGCCTGGTCGTCGCGACGTTGCGGCGGGCCGCGCGGCACGGCCCGTTCTTCGAGCTGGAGGTCGTGCCCGCCGGGCAGCCACGCACCGGTGCCCCGCTGGCGGATCTCTACCGGCAGGCCGGGCGCTTCGACCTGGCGGAACTGGTCGACCACCACGCCAGGCGGCTGCGCACCACGGAGCGGCGGGTGGCCGCGTCCCTGCTGTTCCAGGGCATCGCCGCACGGTTGTGGTCACCGGTCGTCGGCTGCCTGCGGGACGGCCTGGTGCCCGATCTCGATCCGGAGCACCTGTTCTGGTGGCGGGCCTCCCCGCTGGGACTGAGCACCGACCGCCCCACCGGGTGGATCACGGCCTACCTCGCACCACGGCTGGCCGAGACGGTGCTGGCCGAGACCGTGCTGGACGCGAACCTGGCGCCGCTGGCCCGCGCGCTGCGCCAGGTGACACCGGTCGCCGCGGGGCTGCTGTGGGGCAACGCGGCATCGGCGCTGGTCGGCACCGCGCTCGTGGCCGACGACGAGGCGGTGCGCACCGTGGTGCGGAGGCTGCTGGAGCGCGAGCCGCTGCGCGGCACCACCACCGCGCTGGCCGGCACGGGGCCGGTGCGGGTGCGGCGGCGCAGCTGCTGCCTGTTCTACCGGGTGCCGGACGGGGGCCTGTGCGGCGACTGTGCCCTGCACTCCGGAACGCGGTGACGGCGCGGGTCAGCCGGGCAGGCGCAGGTCGATCAGCTCGGCACGGACCGGGCCGTCCGGAGTGGAGTAGGTGACCGTGTCGCCTGCGCGGTGCCCGGCCAGCGCACGGCTGAGCGGGCTGTGGGTGGTCAGCGCGGTGTCCTCCTGCCCCTCCGGGATCTCCTCGGGTATCGCGACCACGCGAAAGGTCTGCTCGGCGCCGTCCTCGAAGCGCAACGTCACCACGGTCCCGTCGGGCAGCCGATCCGGCGAGGCGGCCTGCTCCGCGCCTGCCGCGCCGGTGAGCAGACCGACCAGTTCGTCGATGCGGTCGTCCAGCCACGCCGCGTCGTCGGCGAGTTCCAGCGCCTCCGCGTCGTCCGCCCGGTCTCCCACCGGGTCCCTGTCGTCGAACGCCGCGCCCAGCCGCCGCCGCCGTTCGCGGAGCCGGGCCAGCTCGTCCTCCAGCCTGCGGCGCGCCTCGGGGTCGAGCCCCGGCCGGCCGGTGCTACCCGCTGCGGTCACAGCCATCTCCTCCAGACACCTCGCACGCCCCGCGTCGCGGGGCGCTGCCGACGCGATACCGGACAAGATAGTCAGTGTCCGGGCGGCGAGAGATGCTCGTACACCAGCCGGACCGCCATGGCCCCTTCGCCGACCGCGGACGCGACCCGCTTGATCGACCCGCTGCGGACCTCGCCCGCCACGCACACCCCCGCCAAGCAGATCTCCAGAACCGAGGCCGTACGCCTCCAGCTGGCTGAGCCTGCGCCAGCCGGGGGAACGCGCCCTCCGGATCGGGTGCCTCGGACAGGTCAGCGGCCGCGGCCAGGTCGGGCGCGGTCATCCGCCGGTGCTCAGACGAGGACCTGGTCGATGTAGCACCACCGCCAGTCCTCGCCCGGCTCGAACGACTGGATGATCGGATGGCCCACGGTGCCCGCGTGCCACCGCGCGTGCCGGTTCGGCGAGGAGTCGCAGCATCCCACGTGCCCGCAGGTCAGGCACAACCTCAGGTGCACCCAGGGCGAGCCGATCTGCAGACACTCCTCGCAGCCACCTGGCGTGCGCGGGGTGACCGGCTGGACCAGTCGCAGGTGGGGGTCGGCCGGCGGCGGACTCGTCATGACCGGCGCTCCTTGCCGAGCACGCCGTCGATCAACAGTGCGGCGCCGATGGCCAGCAACCACACGTCCTTGGCCTGCGTCATACCCTGCTCGGTCGGGCGGAGGCTGCCCGGCTCGTGCATGCCCGGCGTCCGCCAGTAGAGCCCGGCCAGACCCGCCGAGAACCCGGTCAGGCCCGCTCCGGCCAGCGCGGTCGGAACCACCGGCACCAGCACCGCGACACCGATGGCGATTTCACTGGCGGCCAGCGCCTTCACGAAGGTCCGGGCGCCCAGTTCGGCCAGGAACGGGTACGCACCGGCCGCGAAGCCCTGCAGTTGCTTGGCGTGCTCCTCGTCGGCGTCCCATTTCGAGATGCCCGAGTTGAGCACGAATGTTCCCGCCGCCAGCCGCAGGGGAAGCTGCCAGGCCTTGTTGCGCAGAGTCATGAGCTGTCTCCTGACACGGATTCGTGGGTGGACCGGATGCCGGCGAGGGCCTGGTCCACCCAGTTGCGGAGCACGTGTACCGGGGCGGCGCCCGGCTGCCGGGCCAGCACCTCGCCGCGGTAGAGCACCATGAGGGTCGGCACGGCCTTGACGGAGAACCGGCGTGTGAGCTCGGGAGCGTGGTCGATGTCGACCTTGACCAGTTTGAGTTGGCCGGCGCGTTCGGTGGCCAGTTGTTCGAGGGCGGGGCTGACCGTGCGGCAGGGTCCGCACCAGGTGGCCCACAGGTCCACCAGCACTGGGATGGACGCCTGCTCGGCGATCTCGGCGAAGTCCTCGTCGCCGGCGTCGGCGATCCACGGTAGGAACGCGTGGCAGTTCCCGCAGCGGGGCCTGCCCTGCGCCGCGGCGGGGGTGCGGTTGAGCCGCCCGCAGTTCACGCACTGGACCGTACGCGTCTTCGTCGTCGTGCCCACCGCGGTCACACCTGACCCGCCGGCACTGGTTGCTCGGTGGCGGTGACGACGAGCTCGCCGTCCTTGAGGTCGACGCGGATGGTCGCGCCCTCGGGGACGGTGTCGGTGAGCAGCGCCCGGGCGATCCGGGTCTCGACCTCGCGGGCGATGAAGCGGTGCAGGGGGCGGGCGCCGTAGACCGGGTCGTAGCCGGTGACCGCGATGTGGCGCCGGGCCGCTTCGGAGACTTCGAGGGTGATGCGCCGGTCGGCCAGGCGGGCGCTGAGCTCGCCGAGCATGAGGTCGACGATCTGCTCGATCTGCTCCTGGGTGAGCGGGGTGAACAGCACGATGTCGTCGATGCGGTTGAGGAACTCGGGACGGAAGTGGCCGCGCAGCTCCGCGAACACCAGTTCGCGGGCCTCCGGGGTGATCTCGCCCTGCGGGGTGATGGCGTCGAGCAGGTAGTGCGACCCGATGTTGGAGGTCATGATCAGCACGGTGTTGCGGAAGTTGACGGTGCGGCCTTGGGCGTCGGTGAGCCTGCCGTCGTCGAGGACCTGCAACAGGGTGTTGAAGACG
>DASXOL010000179.1:0-5602 GCA_036494295.1 Pseudonocardiaceae bacterium | reverse complement strand
GCCGATCTCGCCGACCTCGCCGTGCGGCAACGCACGGTGCGGGTCCTCCGGGTCGAGGATCACCGTGGCGTAGGTCGGCAGCGGCACCCCGATGGTGACCGGCCGGTCCGGGTGCACCTCGGTCCAGGTCGCGGTCACCGTGGCCTCGGCGGGCCCGTACACGTTCAGGAAGCGCCGTCCCGGCCGGTGCCAGCGGGTGACCAGGTCCTTCGGGCACGGCTCCCCGGAGACGAGCAGGAAGCGCAGGTTCGGCAGGTCCTGCTCGAGAGCGGCCAGCTGCGGCGGGACGCAGCACAGGGCGGTGACCCGCCGGCCGGCAAGGAACTCGTGCAGCGCCCGGCCGCTCAGCTCGGCACCGGCGGGCCGGGGCACCAGCGTGGCACCGACCGCCCACGGCACCCAGATCTCCTCGACGGAGAAGTCGAACGCGATCGTCATGCCCTGGTAGACGCGGTCCCCCGGCTGGATGCCGTACACCTCGGCGGCGACCCGGACGAAGTTGCAGATGCTCGCGTGGCTGATCGCCACGCCCTTGGGCCGCCCGGTGGACCCCGAGGTGTAGATGACGTAGGCCAGCTCGTCGGCCGGGGTCCCGCACTCGGCGCCGGTCAACCGGCGCTCGCCCCGCCGGGCGATCTCGTGCCCGGCCTCGTCGACCGTGATCAGTTCGATCCCCGGCAGGTCCGGCAGGTTGGCGCGCAGGTGCGACAGCGACAGGACGATCCGCACGTCGGCGTCCTCGACGATGGCGGACACCCGCTCCGCCGGGAAGCCGGCGTCGAGCGGGACGTACACCGCGTTGATCTTCAGCACGGCCAGCATGGCGACGTAGGAGTGCACCGCCTGGTCAAACAGCAGCGCGATCCGCTGCCCCGGCTGCGCGCCGCGCGCCCGCAGGTGGCGGGCCAGCTGGTTGGCCTGCGCGTCGAGCTGGCCGAAGGTCACCGTCATGTCGCCGGTGTCCACGGCCACCCGCTGGGCGATCCGGTCGCACTGCTGCTCGAACAGGTGATGCAGACGCTCTCCGTGATGCCAGCGCACCTGCTGCGGACGGTCCTGCGCCACCAGCACCACATCGTGCGAGGGCGATTTGTCCCCGCTCACAAGGAGTGACGATCTTGCCCGGCCCGCCGCAGGGGACTGGCCTGAGTTGTGCAGCGTCGTCACGAACTCTCCTTCTGCTCCGAAAGCCGCGGGGCAGCGGGAGACGATCATGCGGATGGCCTGTTCTCGCTGCTGGAGCAGCTACCGAGTGGTCGGCCATGCCGGGGTCGTGTCGGTGGCGCGCCCGCCCCTCCTGGCGGAGCAGCCCTACGAACCGAGCCAGGGCTGTCCCTCACAGTTAGTAACGTCTATGAGGTAAAGCGTGCGTGTTACAGAGCGAATACGCGTGATCATTCAGCGCATTCCCAGGTTCCTGTTCGGCGCGGGCCGGTGATCAGCCGCCTGCCATGGCGCCGACGACCAGGAACGGCTCGGCACCCTGGGCCACCGGGCCGGGCAGCGGGGTGTCCGGCGGGTCGTGCGAGAGGTCCTGCTCACAGGCGAAGAACCGGACGAAGGCGCGGCGCCGCTGCGTCGTGTGGTCTCTGATCGTTCCGCGCAGCACCGGATAGCGGGCCTCCAGCGCGTCGAGCACCGAGCGCTGCGTGGGCGGACCGTCGACGTGCAGCTCGACCTCGCCGTGGACGCGGGCGAGCGTGCGCAGCGGAGCGGGGAGGACGACGCGGATCACGGCCGACGTCATGGCAGCGTCTGGACTTCCACGGACAGCACGGACGGCAGATCGCGGACGATCGGCGCCCAGTGGTCCCCGGAGTCCGCGGAGGCGTACACCTGCCCGCCGGTCGTGCCGAAGTAGACGCCGCAGTCGTCGAGCGAGTCGACGGCCATCGCGTCGCGCAGCACGTTGACGTAGCAGTCGCGCTGGGGGAGCCCGTCGGTGAGCGGTTCCCAGTCGTCGCCGCCGGTCCGGCTGCGGTAGACGCGCAGCTTGCCGTCGGGGACGTAGTGCTCCGAGTCGCTCTTGATCGGCACCACGTAGACGGTGTCCGGCTCGTGGGCGTGCACGTCGATGGGGAAGCCGAAGTCGGTCGGCAGGTTGCCGCTCACCTCGTGCCACGACTCGCCGCCGTCGTCGCTGCGGTTGACGTCCCAGTGCTTCTGCATGAACAGCACGTCCGGGCGCGACGGGTGCATCGCGAGATTGTGCACGCAGTGGCCGACCTCGGCGTCCCCGTCGGGGATGCCCTCGGAGTGCAGGCCGCGGTTCACCGGCCGCCAGCTCTGGCCCGCGTCGTCGGTGCGGAACACCCCGGCCGCGGAGATGGCGACGTACATGCGGGACGGCTCGGCCGGATCCAGCACGATCGTGTGCAGGCACATTCCGCCCGCACCGGGCTGCCACGCCGACCCCGACCCGTGCTCGCGCAGGCCGGGCAGCTCGTGCCAGCTCTGCCCGCCGTCGACGGTGCGGAACAGCGCGGCGTCCTCCACCCCGGCGTAGACGGTGTCCGGGTCGGTCGGCGCCGGTTCGAGATGCCACACCCTGGCGAACTCCCACGGGTGCGGCGTGCCGTCGTACCACTGGTGCGTGCCGGGGACCCCGTGGTAACCGAACTCGTTGCCCACCGGCCGCCACGTGCCGCCGCCGTCGTCGGAGCGCTGGATCACCTGGCCGAACCAGCCGCTGGACTGCGACGCGTACAGCCGATCCGGATCAGCGGGCGACCCGGCGAGGTGGTAGATCTCCCAGCCCGCGAAGTGCGGCCCGGTCACCTCCCACTGCCTGCGCGTGCCGTCCGAGGTCAGGACGAATGCGCCTTTGCGTGTGCCAACCAGTACCCGTACCCCGGTCATCCCCTGCTCCTTCCACACCCGGTCTCCCCTCGCCCGGGTAAGACTCCGCCCCCCGCCCGAACTCATCGCCCGCGGGCGCCCGAACCGCGTTCTGGATGCAGACTGCTGTTATTCGGCCCTCAGTAATCACGTTCTGCATCCAGAACGCGGGTTCAGGGCGCCGGGCTGGTCCTGTCGCCGCGCTGGCACCACCAGCGTCGTGCGCTCGAACCACGCCGGTCGCCCGCTGCCCGCTGCCTGCCGTCACCGGCACCGAACTGCCGGTCTGACCCCGTTCTGGAGGCAGAACGCGGTGTCAGGCGGGCGGGTCCACGGTGCCGGCGACGAGGCGCAGGGCGTCGGTGAGGTCGCGGGCGGACGGGGCGTGGTCGGGGTCGACCATCCACTGGACCAGGACGCCGCTGAGTAACGCCTGGTAGAAGGAGCCGACGGCCCAGGCCTTGTGCTCGTCGGCGGCGGGGTCGATGTCCTGGAACAGCTCGGCCAGCCCGAGCCTGCCCCGGGTGAGGCTGTCGGCGAGCCGTTCGCGCACCTCGGGGGCGCGTTCGCTCTGCGCCAGCATCTCGAAGCTGGCCGCCCACAGCGTGCGGTGGCTGGCGAACGAGTCGATCACCCGCTGCCAGATCGCCTCGAACCGCGCCATCGGCCCGGCACCGGCGGCGTCGCCGGTGAGCGGGGACCCCAGCGCCCGGCCGATCTCCTCACCCCACTCCTCGTTGGCCTCGTTGAGCGCCGCGTTGAGCAGCGCCTCGGTGGAACCGAAGTGATAGCCGATCGCGGCCAGGCTGGTCCCCGCCGCGCCCGCGATGTCCCGCGCGGTGGTCCGCGCGTAGCCCTTCTCGTACAGGCAGCGCTTCGCCCCGGCCAGCAGGTCCGCTCGATTTCCCACGATCCAGATCGTAACCGAGACCTGAAACGAACGTCTTGCACAAATGTGTTAGACGTACAGCCCGTCGACCGAAGGGTTCCCGTGCGAAACCTTGACTCCCTTGGTCTATCGCTTAGTATCTAAGTGATTAGCCAAGGGAGTTCGCATGACCGACGAGGATCTCATCGCCGAGATCACCGGGCCGCTGGCCCGGCGGCACAGCACCGCCACCGTGTTGTTCCACCACGCGATCGCCGAGGTGCTGGGGCTCGGCCCGACCGACCACAAGTGCCTCGACCTGCTGGTCGAACGCGGCACGGTGACCGGCTCGGAGCTGGCCGCGCTCACCGGCCTGACCACCGGGGCGGTGACCGGCGTGGTGGCCCGGCTGGAGCGGGCGGGCTACCTGCGCCGCGAACCAGATCCGCAGGACGGGCGCCGCCAGCTACTGCACCCGGTGCCGGCGCGGACGGCCGAGATCGGCGAGGTGTTCGGGGGCCTGGCCGGCGACGCCCGCGTGCTGGTCGAGGGCTTCGACACCGCCCAGCTCGAGGCGATCGCCGAGTTCCTCACCCGGGCGAGCCGGTTCGCTCACGAGCGCTCGGCGGCGCTGCGCGCCCAGGCGCGCACCCACAAGATCACGGAGAGGGGCCGATCATGACCGACGACACCGCGCTGCACGCGCTCTTCGACCGGATGTGCCGGGCGTGGACCGACGGCGACGCGCAGGCATACGGCGAGTGCTTCACCGCCGACTCGGACTACGTGTCCTTCGACGGCGCCCGCGCCGTGGGCCGCGCCCCGATGGTCGAGGCGCACGACAAGCTCTTCCGCGGGGTGCTGACCGGTTCGAAGCTGGTCGGCGAGATCGAGTCGATCCGCTACCTGGGCCCGGACGTCGCGCTGGTGCACGCGACCGGTTCGGTGCTCGTGGCCTGGCGCAGCAGGCTGCCCAGGCGCAGGCTCTCCCGGCAGACGATGGCCGCGGTCCGCACCGACGGCGGCTGGCGCGTCGCGGCGCTGCAGAACACCCGGGTGCGCCCGCTGCGGATCCCGGCCCCGGACTCCGTCCCGTCCAGGGCGGCCCGGCGGCTGGTGCGGATCACCGGCGCGCTGGGCATGGGCGGCCGAACCCCTCAGGCCCCGCTGAGCGTGGGGTAAGGGCCTGCGGCCGTCCGCCTGACGTGAAATACCGATGCAGCGGGGCACCCCTCAGCAGCACTGTGGTCCGTGGATCAGACGGGACTGGTCCACGGACCACGAGGAGCACCCGGTGAACGTGTGGACCCTGCCCGCGCTGCGGGCCGAGATCGAATACCGCCACGAGGAGATGCGCCGCGCCTTCGGGAGTCGGCGGCGGCGCTGGGGTCGTCGGGTGGCTGCTGAGCCCCAGCAGCCCCCGGCGGCGCCCCGGATTCCCCGCCAGCGCACCGCGGGCCCGGGGGAGCGGCGGGTCCCGGTGGGCTGCGCCGCGGGCGCGGACCGGTAAGCGTGACGCTGAACTCGCGAAAACCGTCCCTCGGATGTCGGCGCAGCGTGTAACCATGCCTGACGTGCCCCGTCTCGGATCCGCCATGCCGCTGGTCGGGCGCGGGGAGGAACTCGCCGCGCTCACCGCGGCCTGGCGGCGGGCCCGCGGATCCCGTCCGGGGCTGGCGCTGGTGTCCGGGGACGCGGGTGTCGGCAAGACGCGGCTGCTCGAGGAGCTCGCGGCGCACGCGCGGGCCGACGGCGGGCTGGTCCTCGTCGGGCGCTGCCTGGAGGCGGGCGAGTCGGGGCTGCCGTACCTGCCGTTCGTCGAGGCGCTGCACGGGCTGAGCGAGCCGGCCGACCTGCGGGCGCTGCGCGCCCGGCCCGCGCTGGCCAGGATGCTTC
>DASXOL010000178.1:0-13913 GCA_036494295.1 Pseudonocardiaceae bacterium | reverse complement strand
GACCTTGTCGGCCGCCGGGTGGACGCCCGGGTGGATCGACGAGATGGGCAGCGAGACGGCCGATTTCGGCCGGTGGACCTATCCGAGACTGCCTGACCCGCTACCGGAATCCCTGCGGGAGATCGCGCGTGACCTGCCGCGCACCTACCTGGTCCGGGCGGTCCGGAACTGACCCTCGGCGGACTCCCCCTGCTGGGACAGCCGGCGTTGCAAGTGGGCGGTGCGCATGGGTACACCGAAGCCGCTGGTCACGCCGGTGGAAGAGCTCGTCGGTCACGTCCGAGCCTGCTGCTCGGGGGTGGCGAAGCCGCCGTGCCGGCCCGCGCCCGCGGCGAACCGGGCGGCGCCGGGCAGTGCCTCGCTGGCCAGCGCATGGCTGCCGTGGGTGAACTCGGCGGCCAGCGCGGCTGGTGCCGATCAGCCGGGGCAGCCGCACCGTGCCGCCGTCGATCAGCGGCACTCCCCAGCGCCGGCAGAACACCCCGAAGACCGCCGTCTCGTCGGCGACCCGCAGGTCGCACCACAGCGCGAGTTCCAGCCCGCCCGCGACGGCGTGTCCGGCCACCGCGGCGATCACCGGTTTCGACAGCCGCATCCGGGTGGGGCCCATCGGCCCGTCGCCATCGGGGTCGACACGGTTGCCGCGCTCGGTGCCGACGGCGGTCAGGTCGGCGCCCGCGCAGAACACCCCGCCGTCGCCGTGCAGCACCGCCACGGCGGCCTCGTCGTCGGCGTCGAACGCGCGGAACGCGTCGGCCAGTTCGGCCGCGGTGGCGCCGTCGACGGCGTTGCGGCGCGCCGGACGGGACAGCACCACCGTCGTCACCGGTCCGGATCTGTGTACCTGCACCGCGGGCGTGGTCATCGGTCACCTCCTGCTCGGCAGGAGTCAACCAGGACGGCCCGACGCAGGACTACGGGAGTCGGTTCGCCTGTTGCCGCTCGTAGAGCTCCCAGGCGCGGCGATGCGCCTCGGCGGCCCTGCGCCGCTGGTCCTCGTGGACCAGCCGCTCCTGTTCCGGTGTCGCCCGGCCCTCGGCGACCGCCATCTCGGCGGCAATCCAGCGGTCGTTCTCCGCGTCCTGCTCATCGGAGCGTTGCGCGGGCACCTCCACCGTCGGCTCGTCGGGGTGGCGCGACCGGTAGTAGGGATTGTCAGCCGAGAGACCCCCGGAGAAGCGGCCGTAGGCACCCAGGAACAGCAGCAGCATCCCGGCGACGAAGCTGAAGATCACGTTCGGGATGCGGAACGCCAGCAGGTTGAGGCCGGTGTCCAGCACCGCGAGGTTGACCAGCCCGGAGAGCAGGAAGAGGACGCCGACGACGGCGGTGATCGTCGAGGAGATCCGGCCGCCGCGCAGCGCGGCCCCGATGAGTACCGCGCCGACCACCAGCGAGATCGTGGAGAGCAGGCCGTTCGACGACAGTCCCAGCACCTTCGCTCCGTGCACCGCGAAGAAGCCGACATGGTTGAGGCAGCCAAGTAACCCGAACAGGCACAACCCAACTCCGAGCACCGCCGCACCGACGCGGTGCACCTGGTCCAGCCCGCCGCGCGGCGGGAGTGCCGTCACCTCGCCGAGAATACGCCGGATCAGGCCCTTGCGGACCTTGTTATCAGCGGCGGGCCTGAACCGGTGCCGTCGCGCGGTCCGCAGTGCGTCAGGGGGTCCCGTAGCCGCCGCCGCCCGGGGTGTCGATCACCAGCTGGTCGCCTGCCCGCAGGTCCACCGAGTCGCAGCCGGCCATCTCCACCATGCTGCCGTCGGCGCGTTCCACCCGGTTGCGGCCCAGCGCGCCCGGTGATCCCCCGGCGAGTCCGTACGGCGGCACCCGGCGGTGGCCGGACAGCGTGCTCACCATGACCGGCTCGAGGAAGCGGAGCCGACGGGTGGCGCCGTCGCCGCCGGGCCAGCGGCCCGCACCGCCGCTGCCGCGCCGGATGACGAAGCTCTCGACGAGCACCGGGAAGCGCCATTCCAGCACTTCGGGGTCGGTCAGCCGGGAGTTCGTCATGTGCGTCTGGACCACCGAGGCGCCCGCGAAACCGTCACCGGCTCCGGAGCCCGCGCCCACCGTCTCGTAGTACTGGTGGCGGGCGTTGCCGAAGGTGACGTTGTTCATCGTCCCGGATCCCTCGGCCTGCGCGCGCAGTGCCGCGTACAGCGCACCGGTGACCGCCTGCGAGGTCTCCACGTTGCCCGCCACCACCGCGGCCGGGAAGACCGGCGAGAGCATCGAGCCGTCCGGGATGACGATCCGCAACGGGCGCAGGCAGCCGTCGTTGAGCGGGATCTCGTCCGCGACCAGGGTCCGGAACACGTAGAGCACCGCGGCGCCCGCCACCGACGACGGCGCGTTGAAGTTGGTGTCCAGCTGCGGCGAGGTGCCGGTGAAGTCGATGGTCGCGGCGCGCTGTTCGCGGTCCACCGAAATGCGGCAGGCGATGATCGCGCCGGAGTCCATCCGGTAGTGGTACTCGCCGTCGTCGAGTGCGTCGATCACCCGGCGCACCGCTTCCTCGGCGTTGTCCTGGACGTGTCGCATGTAGGCCTGCACCACGTCGAGTCCGAAGTGGCCGATCATCTTGCCGACCTCCTCGACCCCTTTGGCGTTGGCCGCGATCTGGGCCCGCAGGTCGGCGAGGTTGGTCTCCGGGTTGCGCGACGGGTAGGGCGCCTCCTCGAGCAGCTTCCTGGTCTCGGCCTCCAGGAACCGGCCCTGCTCGACGAGGAGCCAGTTGTCGAACAGCACACCCTCCTCGTGCACCTCGCGGCTGGCGGCGGGCATGGAGCCGGGGGTGAGGCCGCCGATCTCGGCGTGGTGGCCCCGCGCGGCGACGAAGAACAGGATTCTGTCGGACCGCGCGTCGAACACCGGCGTGATCACGGTGACGTCAGGCAGGTGGGTGCCGCCGTGGTACGGGTCGTTGACCGCGTAGACGTCGCCGCGCTTCATCGTGCCCGCGCGGCGGCGGACCACCTCCTTCACGCTGGTGCCCATCGACCCGAGGTGCACCGGGATGTGCGGGGCGTTGGCGATGAGGTTGCCGTCCGGGTCGAACAGCGCGCAGGAGAAGTCCAGCCGTTCCTTGATGTTCACCGACTGCGCGGTCGACATCAGCGCCGCGCCCATCTGCTCGGCGATCGACATGAACAGGTTGTTGAAGATCTCCAACCGCACCGGGTCGGCCGCGGTGCCGCGGTCGGTCTCCTCCGCGGCGGCCACGCGTTCCACCAGCAGATGCCCGGTCTCGGTCATGGCCGCCGACCAGCCCGGCTCGACCACGGTGGTGGCGTTGGCCTCCGCGACGATCGCCGGCCCGGTCACCGTGTCGCCCGAACCCATCCGTTCCCGCTGGTAGAGCGGCGCCTCGTGCCATGACCCCGCGGCGTGCATCCGGACCGTGTCGATCGGGTCGGGCGAGGTGTCCGCGGGCGCGACGTACCCGAGGTCCGGCTGGTCGGTGAGCCCGGTGGCCTCCACCGAGATCGCCTCGACGACCAGCGGGCGGTCCATCAGGAACGAGTAGGTCGCCCGGTAGCTGTCCTCGAAGGCGACGGTCATCGCCTCGGGATCGCCGAGCTCGACGAGCACCGGGGTGTCGGTGCCGTCGTAGCGGAGATGGGCGCGCCGGGCCACCCGGGTCCGCTCGCCGGGCACGTCCTCGTCATGCAGCTCGGCGCGGGCATCGGCCTCCAGCGCATCCGCGACGTCGGTGAGCCGCTCCATGACCGACGGTTCGAGCCGCGCTTCGACGGACTGTTCGCGCATCGCGGTGGTGTCCGCCAGCCCGATGCCGAGCGCGGAGAGCACCCCGGCCATCGGCGGTACCAGCACGGTGTTGATGCCCAGCGAGGCGGCGACCGCACACGCGTGCTGGCCACCGGCACCGCCGAAGGTGGTCAGCACGTACTCGGTGACGTCGTGACCTTTCTGGACGGTGATGCGCTTGACCGCGTTGGCCATGTTCGCCACGGCGATCTGCAGATAGCCCTCGGCGACCTGCTCCGGGGAGCGGTCGTCGCCGGTCTGCTCCCTGATGTGCGCGGCGAGCTCGGCGAAGCGTCGGCGCACCAGTTCGTCGTCCAGCGGCTGGTCTCCGTCCGGGCCGAAAACCCGGGGGAAATGTGCCGACTGGATCCGGCCGAGCATCAGGTTGGCGTCGGTGACGGTGAGCGGACCGCCGTTCCGATAGCTCGCCGGGCCGGGATCCGCGCCTGCCGAGTCCGGACCGGCGCGGTAGCGGCTGCCGTCGAAGTGCAGGATCGACCCGCCGCCCGCGGCCACCGTGTCGATGTCCAGCATCGGCGCCCGCAGCCGCACGCCGGCCACCTGGGTGTGGAACACCCGTTCGTAGCCGCCCGCGAAATGCGAGACGTCGGTCGAGGTGCCGCCCATGTCGAAGCCGATCACCCGGTCGAAGCCGGCGAGCTGCGACATCCGCGCCATGCCGACGATCCCGCCCGCCGGGCCGGACAGGATCGCGTCCTTGCCACGGAAATGCCCGGCTTCCGCGAGCCCGCCGTTGGACTGCATGAACATGAGCCGGACGCCGGGCATCTGGTCGGCGACCTGGCTCACGTAGCGGCGCAACACCGGCGAGAGGTAGGCGTCGACGACCGCGGTGTCTCCTCTGGGCACCACCTTCATCAGCGGGCTGACCTCGCTGGACAGTGAGATCTGCGGAAACCCGATCTGCTCGGCGAGCTTCCCGATGGCCTGCTCGTGCGCCGGGTACAGGTGGCTGTGCAGGCACACCACGGCGAGCGCGTTGATCCCGTCGTCGCGCACCTGCTGCAACTGCTCGGCGAGCTGGTCCAGATCGGGCGGGCGCAGCACTGTCCCGTCCGCCTGGATGCGCTCCTGCACCTCGATCACCCGGTCGTAGAGCATTTCGGGTAATTCGATGTGCCGGGCGAAGATATGCGGGCGGTTCTGATAACCGATTCGCAATGCGTCGGCGAAACCTGCGGTGATGACGAGGGCCGTGGGTTCGCCTTTGCGTTCGAGCAACGCGTTCGTGGCGACCGTGGTGCCCATCCGCACGGCCTCGACCTCGCCGGCCGGCACCGGCGCGTCGTCGTCGAGATCGAGCAATGCGCGGATACCCGCCACCGCCGCGTCCCGGTAACGCGCCGAATTCTCCGACATCAGCTTGTGCGTCACCAAGGAGCCGTCGGGCCTGCGCGCCACGATGTCGGTGAACGTGCCGCCCCTGTCCACCCAGAACTGCCAACCCACACCGGCTCCTTCCCGCCGCTGGCCGTCCCTGCCAACCTGTGGCCATCCTGCCCTCAGAGGCCGGCGAGCCGGCCGATCGCGACCGCCAGGCACAGCAACATGATGACGAGGTTCACCGCGGACGTGCCCCGCTCATGGAGACGAGCATGCGCCACCGCTGCTCCCACCATCACCACCGCCAGCCCCAGCGCGGCCAACGGGGTGAGCACCGGGGCGAGTCCGGTGGCCTGCGGCACCAGCAGCCCGATGACGGCCAGCAGCTCCAGCGCGGCCACGACCCGGATGACCGGAAGCGGGAACTCCCGCACCCCCGTCTGACCGGTGGCGATCATCCGCTCCTTCGACATCGCCGACTTCGCCGAACCCGACACCGCGAAGAGCGCGGCCAGCACACCCTGCCCGATCCACAACGCGACATTCATGATCGCACCTCCTGTTGTCCTCACTCGGGTGTTCTTCAGGACATCAGCAGGACGGCGCCGGTCGGCGGAGTGTGACAGCGCGGGTGCATCCGGTGTCACCGCGTGACATGAATTCGGTCGGGAGAAATGTCCGGACCGACCACGCCGAGACTGTTTCTTCGATACCGAAAAGCGGTTGTCCGATGTTGTTTTTATTGAATTGAATAATTCTGGCCGATTCGGAGTTCTGGTCGACCATAAATACCTGCCAGGGTGCGACAATATGAATTGTTCCGGTGGTGATCCGGTGTGGCTGCCACCGGTGAGGGAATGCGGCCGGTCGAAACTGAGGCCGCCGCAGGCGTGACAGGGCGGGAAGCCGCGGCCGCCGGGTGCTGGCCACCCCGGCCGGGACGGCGCCAGGGAATCGGACTGCCGATGCGGCTCGTCACCGATCTGGACATCCCGCCAGCGAGATCGTCGCCGCTTCTCCTGACCTGCATCGGAACGCCGCCGTGCCGCATGGTGGCACCCGGTGCACCGGATGGTGAGCGACCCGCGGGCGATCCCGTCCGGATCGGTATGTCTCTCTCGTCGGAACGTGCCGCGGTCCCACAGAGGTGTCACGGTGGTCTCGCGCCGCGGTGCCCGCCGCCATGGACGAAGTCCGGGGAAGATGCGTGCTGACCTGCGCGTCCGGCCCGTGATCAGGCCGAGATCGGGGGTTTACGCCTTCCCCCGGGAGGCCCCGTCACCGCACAGATGGCTGCCATTGACCGACTCATTGAGATATGACTATGATCTGGAACACAGATAGACAGACCTGTCTGTTGCCAGCCTTGTGCCAGCCCTCTGTGCGGCTGCCGGCCGGCTGATCGAACGTGGGTGAAATCGGCGATCGGAAGGAGTTCGTAGCGAGCGACAAATAGGCCGGTCCGCGTAATTCAAAACGAAGAGAGGACATGTCAATGACTGATTATGACCCCAGGACGGCCACCGGAATCCCCACTGAGCCCGTCGGCTCCATCCCGCGGCCGTCCAAGCTCCAGGCCGCGTACGCGGCCTACGACGAGGGTCAGATCTCGAAGGAAGAGCTCGAGGCCGAGCAGGACACCGCGGCCCGCGACACCATCGAGCGCTTCGAGGCCACCGGGTCTCCGATCATCTCGGACGGTGAGCAGCGCTGGTCGAGCTTCGCCACCTACCCCATCACCGACACGCTTGCCGGCACCGGCCTTGCCGACAACCTCGCTGGTGGCGGTCAGTTCTTCGCGATCTTCGCCGACGGCCACGGGCGGCAGCTGCCCAAGCTGACGGGCGGTCCCTTCCGGTACAAGACGCACGCGGCGGACACGCTCAAGAAGTCCCTGGGCTATGCGCACACGCCCATGAAGCAGGCGGTGATCGCGCCCTCGATGCTCGCCCTGCTGTACCCGCTCAAGGACGAGATTCCCGGCTACCCGCGGGAGGACTTCGAGGCGGACCTCATCAACGAGTGCGAGCGCGACATTCGTGCCGCATTCGACGCCGGCGCGGCCCGGGTGTCGATCGACTTCACCGAAGGCAGGCTGGCGACCAGGGAGGACCCGCGTAACCCGTGGACCGGGGCCGGGCTGCTGCCGCACTTCATCGAGCTGAACAACCGGGTGCTGGAGCGGTTCTCGGCCGAGGAGCGGGCGAACATCGGCATCCACACCTGCCCCGGTGGCGACCGCGACTCGGTGCACAGCGCCGACGTGCCCTACAACAACCTGCTCGGCACGATGTTCGACATCAACGCCGGTTACTTCCTCATCCAGCTCGCCACCGAGCGGGACAAGGACCCGGTGTACGAGAGCATCGGCCAGCACCTCCGTGACGACGCGAACGGCGTCGCGCAGATGGCCTACATCGGCGTGATCAGCACCTCGAGCCCGCGCGTCGAGACTCCGGAGGAGATCAGCAGGGCACTGGAGCGGGCGTCCAACTTCATCCCGCGCGAGCGGCTGGGCACCACGGACGACTGCGGGTTCTCGCCGTTCAGCATCGACGAGAAGCCGAACTACGGTTCCCCCGACTACGGCCGTGACGTGGCGTTCCAGAAGATCAAGTCCCGTGTCGAGGGCAGCAGGATGGCTGCGGAGAAGCTCGGCGTCGGCTGAGTCTCCGCTGGTCGGATCGGCAGCTGAGCGGCCCGGCGGCACTTCGGTGCGGCCGGGCCGTTCGCCGTCTGCGGCGGCTCGGGGCCCCGGGCTGCTCAGCCGCCGAGGGTCCCGATGTCGTCGAGTGCCCGGCGCGGGCTCGGCGGGGTCGGCCCCCCGAACCCGAGACGCAGCACCACCTGCGGCCAGCCGGTGCCGCCGAGCAGGTCGCGAAGCTCCCGTCGGCAGGTCGGCACCTCGACCGGCTGGTTGAGGTACGAGCAGGCGAGCCCCGCGACGGTGGCGGTGAGCAGCACGTGCTGCAACGCCTGGCCCGCCTGCACCTGATGCACCGGGTAGTCGCCGGTGGAGATGAGCACGGCAATGGTCGGGCGCGGCTCGAAGTCCTTACCCGGCGGCCGTGACTCGGCCGTGCCGCCGGTGAAGTCGCGCATCGCCCACTCGTCCTGCGGCTCCGGGCGCGGGCCGGCGAGGTGCCTGGGCACCCCGTCCCCGCTCGACTCCGGGTGGCCGGTCCACTCGGCTAGCTCGGCACGGCACGCCGGGTTCGACTCCTGGTGGTGGTGCGCGGTCCGCACCAACCCGCGCAGCGCCGCACGCAGGGCCGGGTCCTCGACCAGGATGAGCCGGGCACCCTCCGCTTCCGCGGTCTGGCGCAGCGCGCGGCGGGTCACCGCGGGCACGTCCTCGGCGCGGAACGGCTTGCGGTTCGTGCTGCGCCGCCACACCGCCCGGAACAGGCCGGTGACGGCGGGTGGCGGCGCGCCCGGGACGCCGTCCCGCACGCCGACCCGTGCCAGCAGGTCGGGCTGCGTGGGATCCGGCAGCAGTTCGGTCTGCGGCGCGTAGCCGAAGTAGGTCAGCGCGGTCCGGATGTTGAACAGCGCCGCACCGCAGGCCAGCCGCAACTCGCGGTCGTCCGGGTCGGAAGCGGGCAGCCGCCAGGTCCGCTCGGCCCAGATGTCGATCGCGTCGCGGGTCGGCTGGAAGCGCCACGGCTGGGTGTTGTGCTTCGACGGTGCCCGGCCACCTGCGCAGAGCACCTGCCGCAGATGCTCTGCGTCGATCGGGAATTCGCCGGTCACCAGGACACTCTCGCCCGCGCACCGGCCCGGTGGCAGAGGCCGGCGCACCGATCATGACGGGACCAAGGTCCCCTGGCCACGGAGGCTCGGGGCACTGTGGATCGAACGGGGCGGGCGGCAGCGTTGAGTCGGCCGCCGCCTCAGCCGCGGGAGGAGGAACCCCATGATCCCCATGACTGCTGGATCCCCGGTCGTCGTCGGGGTCGACGGCTCGCCGGACGCGCTCGACGCGGCCCGCTGGGCGGGCCAGGAAGCGCGGTCGCAGAACCGCACACTGCACGTGGTGCACGCATCGGTGTGGTCGATGGTGAGCCATCCGGTGCCGCACGCCATCCCCGCCGCCCACCGCCAGGCGATGCTGGAACGTGCCAGGCACTGGGTGCACGAGGCGGCGAACGCGGCGCAGGCCGCCGGGCCCGGCGTCGAGGTGGTGGAGCGGCTGGTGGTCGGCGAACCCGCTGCGGTGCTCATCGGCGAGTCCCGGCACTCCCGCGAGGTCGTCGTGGCCTCGCGCGGTCTGGACGGGCCGGTCCCCGACCTGCTGGGCTCGACGGCGTTGCGCCTGGCCCAGCACGCCGGCTGCCCGGTGATCGTGATCCGCAACTCCGCGACGAGCAACCCGGCAGGGGCCGTGGTGGTCGGCGTCGACGGCTCGGCGGGCAGCGACGGCGCACTCGAGTTCGCCGTGGAGTTCGCCTCCCGCTGCGGTGCCCGGCTGGTGGCCCTGCACACCTGGAGTGACGTGCGGCTATCCGACAAGGACAGCACCGTGTGGCGGACCCTGGACTGGCCGGAGGTGGCCGCCGACGAGGAGCGGCTGCTCGCCGAACGGCTGGCCGGCTGGCAGGACAAGTACCCGGACGTCGAGGTGCGCCGGGTGGTCGAGCGGGACCGGCCGGTCCGCTGCCTGCTCCACGCCGCGGTCGGGGCCCGGATGCTGGTGATCGGGTCCCGCGGCCGCGGCGGCGTGCCCGGAACGCTGCTCGGTTCCACCAGTCAGTCACTGCTCCACGTCACACCGTGCCCGTTGGCCGTCATCCGCCATTGAGGCCCACCGATCGGCCTCTTCCGCACGCTGATGACCGCTTGCGACTATCGCCTGGCGAACGGGAGAGCGACGGCGGTAACAATGGGTAGTGAGCAGGGCTGGGCAGGCGGGCCACGCACCCCCATCGACGGCCTGATCCGGGAGCTGGTTGAGCGCGCCGACGAGGTGCTCGGTGCGGAGACGAGGCTGCGCGGGCTGCTCGACGCGGTGGTGACCATCGCGACCGACCTGAGCCTGCCGGCCATGCTGCGCCGGATCGTCGAAGCGGCCTGTGAGCTGGTCGACGCGCGCTACGGCGCGCTGGGCGTGCTCGCCGCCGACGGCCATTCACTGGCCGATTTCGTGCACGTGGGCATCGACCACGACCTCGCGGAGCGGATCGGCACGCTGCCCCAGGGCAGGGGCGTGCTCGGCCTGCTGATCAACGATCCGCGGCCGCTGCGCCTGCGGCAGATCTCGCGGCACAGCAGCTCGTACGGCTTCCCCGAGAACCATCCGCCGATGGACTCCTTCCTCGGCGTTCCCGTCGCGGTCCGCGGCGAGGTGTTCGGCAACCTCTACCTGGCCGAGAAGCGCGGCGGGGGCGCCTTCACCGAGGAGGACCAGGAGTTCGTCGTCGCGCTGGCCGCCGCGGCGGGCATCGCGGTGGAGAACGCCCGGCTCTACGAGGGCGGCCGGCGCCGCCAGCGTTCCCTGGAGATCTCCAGCCGGCTCGCCACCGACCTGCTGCGCGGCCTGGGCCGGGACGAGGCGCTGGAACACGTCGCCCGCAGCGCCCGTGCCCTCGCCGGCGCCGACCTGGGCAGCATCGTGGTACCCGAGGCCGGGGTCGACGAGCTGCGGGTGGCCGCCGCCGACGGCAGCGTCGCCGCGGAGGTGCGCGGTGCGCGGATCTCCGGGCTGCGGTCCTTCAGCGCCTCGGTGATGGCCTCGGGCAAACCCGAACTGGTACCCGACGCGCGGGCCGACCCGCGCACCGACCTGCCCGCCCTCTCGGCGCGCTGGGGCCCGATGCTGCTGGTGCCGCTGGCGTCGAGCAGCGGCACCCTGGGCGTACTGGTGGTGGCCAAGGAAGCGGGCGGGAAGCCGTTCGACGCCGACGACGTGACGGCCACCACGGGTTTCGCCACGCAGGCCGCGCTGGCGCTGGAACTGGCCCGCTCGCGGGACGACCGGGAACGGCTGGTGCTCCTGGAAGACCGTGATCGGATCGCCCGCGACCTGCACGACCTGGTGATCCAGCGGCTGTTCGCCACCGGGCTGGGGTTGCAGGGCACGATCCGGCTGGCCAGCAACCCGGAAGTGGCGCAGCGGCTCTCGTCCTACGTCACGGCGCTGGACGACACCATCCGGGAGATCCGGCAGGCGATCTTCTCGCTGCGTGCGCCCGACGACAAGGGCGAGGGCCTGCGCCAAGAGGTGCTGGTCGTCCTGCAGGAGGCCGCCGAAGTGCTCGGCTTCGAGCCCGCGGTGCGGTTCGAGGGTCCGGTGGACAGCGCGGTGCCGATCACCGTGGTGCCGCAGCTCACCGCGGTGCTGCGGGAGGCGGTGACCAACATCGGACGCCATGCCGGGGCGACCGCCGCCGAGGTGGGGCTTGCGGTCACCAGCACCGCGATCCGGCTCACCGTCCGGGACAACGGGATCGGGCTTCCCGAGCAGCGCCACGAGAGCGGCCTGGGCAACCTGAGCAGGCGGGCCGACGAACTCGGCGGCTGGCTCGACGCCCGGGCCGTGGTGCCGCACGGCACCGAACTGGTGTGGCAGGTGCCGCTGACCGTGTAGCCCGCGCTGCGAGCTCTGCTGACTAGCTCGCGCTGCGAGCTCCGCCGTCTAGCTCGCGCTGCGAGCTCTGCCGTCTAGCTCGCGCTGCGAGCGATCGCGTGCTCGACCAGGAGCACGAGGGTGTCCAGGCTGGAGCGCGGATCGCGGGCGTCCATCCGGATCAGCGGGGTGTCCGGCTGGATCGCCAGTGCGTCGCGAACGCTCGACATCGGGAAGTCCGGCGTCTCCGGGAACTGGTTGAGCGCCACCGCGAACGGCAGCCGCCGGTCCTCGAAGTAGTCGATCGCCGCGAAGGAGTCGTCCACCCTGCGCACGTCGACCAGCACCACCGCGCCCACCGCGCCGCGGGCCAGCTCGTCCCACATGAACCAGAACCGGTTCTGCCCCGGCGCGCCGAACAGGTAGAGGATGAGCTGCTCGTCCACGGTGATCCGGCCGAAGTCCATCGCCACGGTCGTGGTGGTCTTGTCCGGGACCGCCGCCGCGTCGTCGATACCGACGGAGAGTTCGGTCATCTCCTGCTCGGTGCTCAGCGGCGGGATCTCCGACAGCGACCCGACGAACGTCGTCTTGCCGACTCCGAAACCGCCCGCCACCAGGATCTTGAGTGGCAGGAGTCCCTGCGGGGTGCGCGGGGCGGATCTCTGTCCGCCTCTAGCGGGAGCGAAGTCCATCGAGCAGTCTCCCGAGGATCTCTTGGCTGGGGCCACCGGCCGCGTCGGTGGACTGAGGCAGGTGCACGGTGAGGAATCCGGCGTTGGCGAGGTCGCTGACCAGCACGCGCGCCACTCCGGCCGGGACGTGCAGGGCCGCGCCGATCTCCACCACCGACGTGGGCCGCATCGACATCCGGACGATGGCCCTGCGCTCCACCTGCAGGGTGGGCAGGTTCTGCACAGCCAGCTCGGTGGCCGTGACCAGGGCCTCCAGCGGAAGGTTCTGCCCGACCGTCCGGGTCCGTCCCTGCGTCAGCGCGTACGCCGGGACGACCCGGTCGCCCTTGCGCCAGCCGTAATGACCGTTCTCCGTCACCGCGCCGTCCGGTCCGGTGAGGGTCGGGGCGCCGGGGTCAGTGCGTGTCCGACCCGGGAGGCGAGCATCGTCATCTCGTAGCCGACCATTCCCATGTCGCACTGGCGATCGGCGACGACCGCCAGCGTGGAGCCTTGACTGATCGATGTCATGAACAGGTAGCCGCCCGCCATCTCGACGATCGTCTGGTTCACCGGCGAGAGGTTCAGCAGTTGTGCCGCCCCCCTCGCCAGGCTCACCAGTCCCGATGTCGCCGCGGAGAGCTGGTCCCCGAGCATCTCGCTGACCCGCTCCGAAGCGGCCAGCGCCAGCCCGTCGCCGGAGACGACGAGCGCGTGCTGCACACCCGGCGTGCCCCGCATGAAGTCGGTCAGCAGCCAGTCCAGATGTCCGTCGGTCGGCCGCATCCCGCTCATGACCTACCTCCGCAGGCGTCGCGCCTGTCGTTCTGGCTGGTGCCCATCTCCTGCTGCGCGGCCTGCCTGCTCGCCTGGAACCGGGACAACGCGTCCCTGGCCCGCTCGGCATCGGCCGGCGGCGCCTGCTCGGGGAGCGGCGCGTCGTCGTGCTCCCCGTCACGGCGCAGTTCCCGGGCGAGGTTGGCCTGCGGCACCCGCCGGGTCAGCCGCGGCCCTGCCGCCGACGCGTCGTTCCCGGCAGCCGCGGAGGTGCCGCTCTCGTCGGCTTTCCTAGCGTTCGGGTGGCTGCCGTTCGGGTGACTGCCGTTGGTCTCACCAGTGCCCCCGCCGTTGGTGCGCGCGGTGATCACCGGGCCGGTCTCCGGCTCCGGGCGCCGGGAGCGGGTCGTCCCCGCGGGCAGCGCAGGTGCCGGCGGCGGGGTCCACCCGTGATGCGGTTGGGGCTGCTCGCGCTCGGCGGTCACGTAGACCCGCTCGCCTTCCTCCCAGCCCTCGGCATCGACCGTCGGCAGCCGGCTCGGCGTCCACCAGCCGGTCCACTCGCCCCCGGTGGCGCCGCCGTCGGATGCGTAGTCGGCGTTGGGCGGCGTGGCGTGCACCCCGCGGTGGCCGTTCGGTGCCGCTCCGCGGCCATCGCCGCCGGTCGGGCCCGCGCCGTTGGCCGGGCCGGCGCCGTGCGCGCGGGCGGAGCCGCTCGTGGGGCCCGGTCGGGCGCCCGCATCACCTGAGCCGTTGCCGGACGTCCGCCGACTCGGCGG
>DASXOL010000177.1:0-9943 GCA_036494295.1 Pseudonocardiaceae bacterium | reverse complement strand
CAGTCGCGCCTGCAGCTCCAGCTCGACCAGGCCCAGGAGGAGCTGGACCGGTCCGAGGAGCTCGTCACCAGGCGCGCGGCCGAGCTGACCGCCAGGATCAGCCGGCTGCGCGAGCAGGCCGCCCCGGTGGACGACGAAACGGTGCGCGCCGCCGACCTCGACCACGAGTGGGCCACGGCGCGTAGCACCGCGATCGGTGATCGGCTCGCCGAGGCGAATGCGGCCGCGGACTCCGCCGCCGCCGAACTCAAGGCGGCCGAGGCGCTGCCCGGGCTGGACGCGCACCATCAGGACGTCCTGGGCGACGCGCGATCCCGCGGCATCCCCCGCCTGCTGGCCCGGCGCGCCGAGCTGAGCACCACGGTGGCCGCATCGGCGGAGCAGATCCGGGATCTGGAGCAGCACCAGGAGAAGCTAGGCGCCGAACTGGACCGCCTCCGGCCGAGCCTCGAAAGCCGGATCATCCATACCGCCCAGCTCGTCGCCACGACGCAGGCGCATGCGCTGACCCACCCCGCGGTGCTGGGTGGTCAATACGACGTGGTGCTGGTCGCGGACGCCTGCGCCACCACGGTGCCCGAACTGGTGCCGGTGGTGGCGCGCGCCGCCCGCACCGCCGTGCTGTTCGGCGACTTCCGCCAGGGCGGACCCGACCTGCCGTCGAGGCTCAACCCGCACCGGCCGGACGTGAAGAAATGGCTGGCCCGCGACGTGTTCGCGTGCTGCGGGATCACCAGCCCGAAAGCGGCCCGCCAGCACTGCGTCGTGCTGCACCAGCAGTACCGGCTGCCGCCGCTGCTCACCGCGCTGGCCAACGACGCCGGGTACGAGGGCACCCTGCTGGCCAGCCCGCTCGGGTCCGATGCGGACTCCCCGATCGTCTTCGTCGACACCGACGGTCTCGGCGACCTGGCCGCGGTGCGCCCGGCCGAGAAGTCGGCGGGGTGGTGGCCCGCAGGGGCGCTGCTGGCAGGCGCGATCGCACAGCGCCACCGCGACACGGGCGAGTCCGTCGGCGTGCTCACGTCGTCGCCCCAGCAGACCGAGATCACCCTGGACGCGATACGCGACGGCGAGGGTGGCACACCGGAGACCGCGGTGGGTGCGGCGGTGCGCGAACGGCAGTTCGACGTGGTGGTGTTCGACCTGGTCGCGGCGCACCAGTGGTCGCCGGAGGCGGAGCGGATGTGCGCGGTCGCCGCCACCCGCCCTCGGCAACGGCTGTACCTCCTCGGCAGCGCCACGGCGATGCACGCGGCCCGGAAGGGCACCCTGGGCGCGGTCACCGCGATGCTGGCCGACGGGCGGATTCGCCGTCGCCCGGGAGCCGAAGTGCTCGCCGACCATCAGCACCCCGAGCTCGTCGACGAGATCGGCGCCGCCGAGGAGAGCCTCTGGTTCTGGGCGCCGTGGAGCAACCAGCGGCTGGCCACGGTGTACGACGCGCTGGCCGCCGCGGTCGCCCGCGGGGTGCGGGTCGTGGCGTTCGTCCCCGACGCGCACCGCGGCCTGCCGTACGGGGTGCGGGCCGTCGGGCACCCCGACTCGCCCAGCGAACTGCTGGTGATCGACCGGCGTCGCACGCTGATCGGCGCCGGTGACGGGATGACCGCCCACGACGGTCCGAGGTTCGCCGAGCGGTTGCTGCGCCACGAACGTGCCGACACCCTCGCCGCCGCACCGGGGTGTCCACAATGTCCTGCGACACCGCTGCTGCGCCGGTACAAAAGGGATTCGCCGTTGTGGTGGGTCTGCCCGGGCTGCGGGTGGTCGCAGGCGGCGTAGCCGACACTCCGAGAGGCTGGAGAAACGTGGCCAGGCACGGCGCCCCAGAGCTGACCAACGCCCAGACCGACCGCGCCGCCGGGGTATTGCTGGCCCAGGCCTGCGGGGACGCACTCGGAGTGCCCTACGAGTTCGCCGCGCTCCCCCCGGGCGGGGAGCAGCCGCGGATGATCGGCGGCGGGCCCGGCCCCTACCGGCCCGGCGAGTACAGCGACGACACGCAGCTGGCGGCCTGTGTCGCCCAGGTCGCCGAGACCGGCGCCGATCTCACCGACGAGACCGCGCTCGACGAGATCGCCCGGCGCTTCCTGGGCTGGCTCGCGGGCGGCGCCGGCCACGTCGGGGTGCAGACCCGCACGGTGCTCGCCCGCACCGATCCCGACAAGCCCGCCGCGAGCATGCGCGAAGCGGCACGGGAGCTGCACGCGGAGACCGGCCGCGGCGCGGGCAACGGCGCCCTGATGCGCACCGCGCCGGTGGCGCTGGCGCACCTGGACGAGCCCGAGGTGATGGCCGAGGCGGCCCGCGCGGTGGCGGAGCTGACGCACGCCGACCCGCTGGCCGGTGACGCCTGCGTGCTGTGGTGCACGGGCATCGCCACCGCCGTCAGGGAGGGCACGTTCGACGGGATACGCGCCGGGCTCGACCTGATCGCCGCGCCCAGCCGGGACCGGTGGGCGCAGTGGCTCACCGAAGCAGAGCAGTCGCCGCCCGAGCGGTTCAATCCCAACGGGTTCACCGTGCCCGCGCTGCAGGCCGCGTACGCCGCGGTCCGCCGCACCCCGGTGCCGCCCGACGATCCCGCGCACGGGTCCTTCCCCTGCCTGCACCTGCAGCAGGCGCTGGCCGCGGCGGTCCGCGCCGGGGACGACACCGACACGGTGGCCGCGATCGCGGGTGCCCTGCTCGGCGCGCGGTGGGGCGCGTCGGCGGTGCCGTTCGGCTGGCGGCGCGTCGTGCACGGCTGGCCCGGCCTGCGCGCCCGTGACCTGGTCAGTCTCGGCGTCCTCTCGGCACGCGCGGGCGAACCCGACGGGCAGGGCTGGCCGCAGTGCGCCCGGATGCCCTACGACGACTCGCCGCATCCGGCCGTCGCCCACCCCCACGACGACGGCGTGCTGCTCGGCGGCGCCGGGACCGTCAGCGACGCCACGGCGGTGGTCTCGCTCTGCCGGCGGGGCAGGAACGAGGCGCCCGCATCCGGTGTCGCCGCCGCGGACCACGTGGAGGTACGGCTGCAGGACAAGACCGATCCCGCGGAGAACCCGAACCTGGAGTTCGTGATCGACGACGCCGCGCGCGCCGTCGCGGCTCTGCGTGACGAGGGCCAACGGGTGCTGTTGCACTGCGTGCACGGCCTGAGCCGCACCCCGACTGTCGCGACGCGCTACGCGGCGCTGCGCGGCGCGCCGGTGCCGGACGCATTGGCGGCGGTCGTCGCCGCCATCCCCGGCGCGTGTCCGAACCCCACGCTGCGCGCCGCCCTCGACCGCCTCGGCGGGAACCCGAACCGACGGCGCGCCAGGGGAGGACAGCCGGAGGATTGCGCGGATTGACCGATTCGGGGTAGTCGGCGCGGCCCGCTGCGGCAGGGTGATCGCCGTGGCCGAGCCGAATGATCAGCTGCGCCGGGCGCGGGAGCGCGTCGAGTCGCCGAGCGCCAGCGGGGACTGCCTGTCCCGGCAGGAGTTGGCCGAACTGGTCAACGCCTGGGTGTACGAGCATTCCGGGTTGATGTCGGAGCTGGACGCCAACTACGTCGGCAAGCTGGAACAGGGCACCATCCGCTGGATGCGGTACCCGGAAAGGCGGGCCGCGTTCCGGGCCGTTCTCGGCGTGACCAGTGACGCTGAGCTTGGATTGCGTCGCCCTCGGCGAAGTCCCGTTACCCTGGTGGGGGTGGACCGTCAGCAGTTCATCCGGGTCGGACTCGGAATCGGCGCCGGTGCGGTAGCAGGTCCAGCCGCATTCATCGCTCTACTTCCGGAGCAGGCGACCACACGCATCCCCTCGGTGGTGGGGATGTCGCAGGTCAACGAGGTGCGCGCGGCCGCGGAGGCGTTCCGTGGCTGGGACGCCCGCTATGGCGGCGGGCTGATGCGGCAGGCCGCCGTCGCCCAGCTTCGCCACTGCGCAGAACTGCTGAATGCCCGCAGTTCCGAGACGGTCCGCCGGGAACTGCTCACCGCCGTGGGCTCGTTCGCCGAAATCACCGGATACATGGCCGAGGACGACTACGCCCACGACGACGCCCTGCGGATGTTCCGATTCGGGCTGGCCTGTGCCGAAGAGGCGGAGAATTGGCATCTGCGGGCCGACGTGCTGAGCTCGATGGCCTATCAGGCCTCCTGCGCGGGAAATGAGGACACCGCGCTCGCCTACACCGAGTCGGCGCTGGTGCGGACGAACCGACTGACCGCCACCGAGCGGGCCATGCTGCACAATGGCCACGCCCGTGACCTGGCAAAACTCGGCCAGACCCAGGACGCGCTGCGCGCCGTCGGCACCGCCGACGAGGAGTTCAGCGACGCCAGCCCGGGCGACGATCCGCCGTGGATGGCCTCCTACACCGAGTCACGCCATCTCGGCTTCTCCGGAAGCGTGCTGTGGGAGCTGGGCATGCACGGGCACTACGTCGACGAGACCAGGGACCGGCTCACCACTGCCATCGACACCCGGGCCGAGGGGCGCGCACGCACCCGCAGCCGGATCAAACTCGCCCGCCTGATCATGGCCAACGACGACCCGCGGGAGGCTGCGGCGCTCGGTAGCCAGGCACTGGAAGCAGCCGGTCCGCTGCGCTCCCGCCGCGCGATAGACGACCTACGCGACCTGCGCCGCCTCGCCGAACCGCACGCTCACCTGGCCGAGGTCGCCGACCTGCGCCATCGCATCGGCGCGGCGGTCGCCGTCTGACGCCTACTGCTGCGGTGCCGCGCCTCGAAGGGCGCACAGGCCCTGGCAACCGGCGCAGGCACTGCCGGGCGCGGCCCCGTCGCCGGGAGCACACGGCTCGCCCTCGACGTGCGCACCGCAGGCGTCGCCAGGGTCTCCGCCCATCATCGTCACCAGCGTCGTGCCGAAGGCGGGAGTGGTGGCCGCCTCGACCAGGTCGCGCCGGCCTTCCAGCACGTCGTCGATCAGCGCGCGGAACTCCTCGTCATCGCTGCGGTCGCGCAGCAGCGCGAGCGCGTCCCGAAGTTCGTCGAACAGCTCCGACTCACCGGACACGGCGTCGGTCATGGACTCCTGGTCGGCCATGGCTCCTCATCCCGGGGTTTGCACGTGTTCCTGCAAGTCACTGATTCCTGCAAGTCACTGATTTCCTACAGTCACTGAGCGCACCAAGATAGCAATCACCCCACCGGTGACACCGTTGGCAACCGCACACCCTGCATTGTGCACGCTGACCGCAGACCGCACACACCGCATGACGCTCGGTGGCAGAGGTACGCGAATGAGCAGCTCGGACCCTCGCGTCCAGTACCAGGACGCGCTGCGCGCCACGAGCCGCGCATCCGGCTACTACAACCACAATGTGCGGGTCGACGGACCGGACGGCCCGGTTCTGGTGCGGATCCCGGTTCCCCAGGCCGACCAGATGGACCTGCGTATCTGGCCGGAGAGCGACGTGCTGCGGGTGGTCTGCGCGCTCGCCGACGGAGTCCCCGCGCTGCGGCACGTGTCGGCCGATCCGCCGTTCCAGGTTCACGAGTTCGTCCACGGCACCCAGCTCGACGATCTGGCGCCCAGGGGCACCGCCGTCCCCCCGGCTGTGATCCCCGCCGTCCTCCGGCTGTTCGACCAGCTCGCCGCGGTACCGCGCGAGCGGCTGCCGCCGCTGCCGTCCGGCTGGCCCGCGGACGGGCAGTCCTCGGCCTTCGCGCGCACGCTGTCCGACTGGACGCAGCGGGTGTTCGACAGCTGCCTGCCCGGCTTCGCGGCACTGTTCCGCGACCTCGGCATACCGGACGATCCGCTGGCGACCGCCGTGGCGGACTGGCCGACGCTGACCGAGCGTCCGTTTCGACTGCTGCACGCCGACCTGCATCGGCGGAACATGCTGATCTGCGCCGATGGCGTCGTCTTCCTGGACTGGGAGCTCGCCCTGTGGGGCGACCCGCTGTACGAGCTGGCGGTCCACGTGCACAAGATGACCTACCTGCCTGCCGAGCTGAACGATCTGCTCGCCGGCTGGGCGGCGAGGTTCGATGGCTCGTGGCGCGACGATCTGCGTGCCTACCTGCGCCATGAACGGATGAAGTCGGCGATCGTCCACACCGTGCGGTACGCCAAGGAGATCGCGCACGGGACGCCGGAGTCGCGGCGGACGCTGCTGGTCGAGAAACTCACCGGCGACCTCAACCGGACCCGGCAGGTCTGGCGCCGCCCGCCGCTGCACCGCGACGACGTCGGCCGGGCACTGGCCCGCTGGGTCTAGCCAGGCGCGGGCACCACGGAGAGCCGGGGCTGGTCGAACTGGGTGCGGTACAGCTCCTGGTAGCGCCCGCCGGTGGCGAGCAGTTCGGTGTGGGTGCCGCGTTGCACCACCCGGCCGGCCTCGATCACCAGGATCAGGTCGGCGGCGCGGATGGTGGACAGCCGGTGGGCGATGACCACCGCGGTCCGCCCGGACAACGCCTCGGTGAGCGCGGCCTGCACGGCGGCTTCCGAGGTGGAGTCCAGGTGTGCGGTCGCCTCGTCGAGGATCACCACCCGGGGGCGGGCGAGCAGCAGCCGGGCGATGGTGAGGCGCTGGCGCTCCCCGCCGGAGAGGCGGTAGCCGCGCTCACCGACGACGGTGTCGAGCCCGTCGGGCAGCGCGGCCACGAGATCGTCGAGCCGGGCGCGGCGCAGCACGTCCCACAGCTCGTCCTCGTCGGCGCCGGGGCGGGCCAGGCGCAGGTTGGCACGGACTGAATCGTGGAACAGGTGCCCGTCCTGCGTGACCATGCCGAGGGACTCCCGGATGGAGTCGAACGACAGGTCGCGAACGTCCACACCGGACAGCCGCACGGCGCCGTCGTCGACGTCGTAGAGCCGGGGGATCAGCTGCGCGATGGTCGACTTGCCCGCCCCGGACGAGCCGACCAAGGCGATCAACTGCCCCGGCTCGGCGCGGAAGGACACTCCGTGCAGGATCTCCACGCCGCCACGTTTGTCCAGCTTGGCGACCTATTCGAGGGAGGCGAGGGACACCTTGTCCGCGGCCGGGTAGGCGAAGTGGACGGCGTCGAACTCCACGGCCACCGGCCCGTCCGGCACCCGCCGTGGCGCGGCCTTCTCCCGGATCAGCGGCACCAGGTCCAGCACCTCGAAGACCCGCTCGAAGCTGACCAGTGCGCTCATCACCTCCACCCGGGCACTGGCCAGCGCGGTCAGCGGGGCGTAGAGCCGGGTGATCAGCAGCGCCAGCGCCACCACGTCGCCCGCGGCGAGCTGGCCGCGCAGGGCGTAGAAGCCGCCCAGGCCGTACACCACGGCCAGCGCCAGCGTGGAGACCAGCATCAGCGCGGAGATGAACACCCACTGCACCATCGCGGTCCGCACCCCGATGTCGCGGACCCGCCGGGCCCGCAGCGCGAACTCCGCCGACTCGTCGGCAGGCCTGCCGAACAGCTTGACCAGGGTGGCTCCCGGCGCCGAGAAGCGCTCGGTCATCTGCGTGCTCATCGCCGCGTTGTGATTCGCCGCCTCCCGTTCCATCCGGGCCAGGCGCTGACCCATCCGGCGCGCGGGCAGCACGAACACCGGCAGCAACAGCAGCGCCAGCAGGGTGATCTGCCAGGACAGCCCGATCATCACCGCGAGCGTCAGCGCCAGCGTCACCGCGTTGCTGACCACCCCGGAGAGGGTGTCGCTGAACGCCCGCTGCGCGCCGATGACGTCGTTGTTCAGCCGGCTCACCAGCGCGCCGGTGCGGGTGCGGGTGAAGAACGCGATCGGCATCCGCTGCACGTGGTCGAACACCGCGGTGCGCAGGTCGAGGATCAGGCTCTCCCCGATCCGAGCCGAGAACCACCGGGTGACCACACCCAGCCCGGCCTCCGCCACCGCGATCACCGCGATCAGCGCGGCCAGCCCGAGCACCACGGACGGCACGGCGCGGCCCACGATCGCGTCGACCACCCGGCCCGCGAGCACCGGTGTCGCGACCGCCAGCACCGCGGAGACGACGCTGAGCAGCACGAACCGGATCAGCGCCGTCCGATGGGGACGGGCGAAGCGCCCGATGCGCCGCAACGTCGCGCGGGAGAACGGCCGGCGTTCCTCCTCGGCGTTCATGGCGTGGTAGAGCGACGTCCACGCGGCGAACTCCATGCTCATCGCCCACCACCCGATCTCTGCTGAGATCGACAGGCTAACCAGGCAGCACGACAGTTACCGCGCTATTTGCTCGACAGGACCGGGCGCAGATGTCGGCCGGGACAACGCGGCGAGGCTGCCTGAGAAAGCCGCCGGAGCCGCGGCACCGCCCGAAGGATCTCGACGACTGATCGTGGTCACCCGGTCAGGACGAGCTTCCCGGTGTTGTGGCCCTGCTCGCCCGCGGCGTGCGCGTCGGCGGCCCGCTCCAGCGGGTAGGTCGAGTCGACCAGCACCCGCAGCGTGCCCTCGGCGAGCAGCCGGGCGATGCCGGTGAGCGCGGCGCCGTCGGGTTCGACGAGGAACGGCGTGGCGCGCACGCCCGCCTCGCGGGCCGCTTCGGGCAGCCCTTCCGGCACCCCCGACGGCACGCTGACCAGCAGCCCGCCCGGACGCAGGGTGCGCAGTGACCGGTGCGCGTACTCGCCGCCGATCAGGTCGACCACCACGTCGACGTCGCGGACGACATCCTCGAACGCAACGCTCGTGTAGTCGATCGGCTCGTCCAGCCCGAGCCCGGTGAGCAGCTCGTGCTTGGCCGCGCTGGCCGTGCCGAGCACCGTGGCGCCGCGCGCCTTCGCGATCTGGACCGCGAGGTGTCCGACCCCGCCTGCCGCGGCGTGCACCAGGACGCGCTGCCCCGGCTGCACGTCGGCGGTGTCGACCAGCACCTGCCAGGCGGTGAGCGCGGCCAGCGGCGTGGCCCCCGCGGTGACCGTCTCCACCGCGTCGGCGATCTTGGCGAACTGCCGCGACGGCGCGGTCACGTACTCGGCGTACGCGGCGGCCTGGCGCGGGAACCACGGCATCCCGAGCACCCGGTCGCCCTCCGCGAACCGGGTGACGCCGAGCCCGACCGCGTCGACGACACCCGCGACGTCCCAGCCCACGGTGAACGGCGGGTCGCCGAGGACCCCCGCCATGCCGCGGCCGGCCCGGGTCTTCCAGTCCACCGGGTTGACCCCCGCCGCCTGCACCCGCACCCGCACCTCGGTGGGCAACGGCTCGGGCACCGGCCGCTCCGCGATGTGCAGGACCTCTGGTCCGCCGAACTCGTCCTGGGCGATCACACGCATCGTCGTCGGTGCCATGGCGTCATCCTCCCCAGCCCGACTCGCAGCCCGCCAATCGGCCGAGCCAGCGGCACACCTCCTGCGCGGTCGACTCGACATCGCGCTCGGTGGTGTCCAGCAGGGTGACCGGCGGGTTCAGCGTGGCCGCCTCGGCGCGCAGCCAGTCGGCGTAGGCGAGCATCTCCGCGATCCTCGGTTCGTCCCATTCCCGCCAGGCCGGTCGGGCCCGCAGCCGTCGCGCCAGCACGTCCGGCTCGCAGGTGAGCGCCAGGTAGTGCACGGCGCTGAACAGCGCGCGCTCCGGGAGCGGTTCGAGCTCCGGCGGCACCACCGTGCCGCAGAGCAGTACCGGCCGTCCGTTCTGCCCGATCATCGCGGCCAGCCGCAGCCAGGTGGAGCGGAACGCGCGGTGCTCGTCGGTGGGGTCGCGCAGTTCGGGCACCCACAGCACGTCCTGTTCGAGCACGACGAAACGGCCGCGCAGCCGCGGCAGCAGCAGCCGGGCCAGCGTCGACTTACCGGTGCCGCTGGGACCCGCAAGGCAGTACAACGGCTGCCGGACGAACTCCTGCCGGTGGGCGCAGGCGCCGCAGCTCAGCGGCGCACCCGGGTCCACCGGCAGCTCGACGAGATCACCGCAGCGGTGACAGACCAGCGGATTCACGCCGTGCCGGTCGGCTCAGCCGAACAGATCCCCGAGGAAACTGCCGCGGCGGCGA
>DASXOL010000176.1:0-3726 GCA_036494295.1 Pseudonocardiaceae bacterium | reverse complement strand
GCGGGGCAGCGCGTCGTTGCCCGGCATGTCGGCCTTGGAAAGCGACCGGGTGTCGCGGACCGGGACGAGTGCCCGGCGCACCGCGAGCCGCTCGGCGAGCCCGCCGCGGACCGCTTCCGGGGCGACGAAGTGCACCGAGGTGGCCGCGGTCGTGGACGGCGCGGCGCCGAACATCGGGCGGGGCAGCACCGGCTGCGGGGTGGGGATGGAGGCGTTCGAGTCGCCCATCGCGGCCCAGGCGATCATCCCGCCCTTGAGCACCAGGCTCGGCCGGACGCCGAAGAACGCGGGCTGCCAGAGCACCAGATCGGCGAGCTTGCCCACCTCCACCGAGCCGACCTCACCGTCGAGCCCGTGCGCCACCGCGGGGCAGATCGTGTACTTGGCCACGTAGCGCCGCGCCCGCAGGTTGTCCGAGGTGGCCGGGTCCCCGGGCAGCGCACCCGACCTGCGCTTCATGACGTGCGCGGTCTGCCAGGTACGCAGGATCACCTCGCCGACCCGCCCCATCGCCTGCGAGTCCGAGCCGATCATCGAGATCGCGCCCATGTCGTGCAGCAGGTCCTCGGCCGCGATGGTGGACGGGCGGATCCTGCTCTCCGCGAAGGCCAGGTCCTCGGGCACCGCCGGGTTGAGGTGATGGCAGACCATCAGCATGTCGAGATGCTCGTCGACGGTGTTGACGGTGTGCGGCCGCGTCGGGTTCGTCGAGCTGGGGAGCACATGCGGCTCGCCCGCGACGGTGATGATGTCCGGCGCGTGGCCGCCGCCCGCGCCTTCGGTGTGATAAGCGTGGATGGTTCGCCCGGCGATCGCGGCGAGGGTGTCGCCGACATAGCCCGCCTCGTTGAGCGTGTCGGTGTGGATCGCCACCTGCACGCCGGTGTCGTCGGCGACCCGCAGGCACGCGTCGATCGCCGCCGGGGTGCAACCCCAGTCCTCGTGCAGCTTGAACCCCGCCGCCCCGGCCGCCACCTGCTCGCGCAGCGCCGGTTCACCCACGGTGTTGCCCTTGCCCAGCAGCGCGATGTTCACCGGCAGCTCGTCCAGCGACTCCAGCATCCTGGCCAGATACCACGCGCCGGGGGTCACGGTGGTCGCCTTGCTGCCGTCGGCGGGGCCGGTGCCGCCGCCGACCAGCGTGGTCACCCCCGAGCCGAGCGCCTCGGGAACCTGCTGCGGGCTGATCAGGTGCACGTGACTGTCCACCGCGCCCGCGGTGAGGATCATGCCGTTGCCCGCGATCACCTCGGTGCCCGGCCCGATCACCAGTTCCGGGTGCACCCCGTCCATGACGTCCGGGTTCCCGGCCTTGCCGAGCGCCACGATCCGGCCGTCGCGGACCCCGATGTCGGCCTTCACCACCCCCCAGTGGTCCAGCACGAGCGCACCGGTGACCACCAGGTCGGGTGCGCCGTCCGCACGGCTCGCCCGCGCCTGCCCCATCGACTCGCGGATCACCTTGCCGCCACCGAAGACCACCTCGTCGCCGCCGTGCGGACCGCGGCAGCGGTCCTCGGTGACTTCGAGGACCAGGTCGGTGTCGGCCAGCCGGACCCGGTCGCCCTCGGTGGGTCCGTACAGCTCGGCGTACCGGTCGCGCTCGATCGTCCAGCGGCCCCCCGCACCACGCGGCCCGCCGCCGTAAGCATTGGGCGGCCCGCCGCCGTAAGCATCGGGCGGCCCGCCGGTGCCCGGGTCGGGCACGTCCAGCCGCAGACCGGGGACGGTGCCGCTGCCGCCCAGCGGCACGATCCGGACCACCCGCTCGATGCCCGGTTCGAAGCGCACCGAGGTGCCCGCGGGGACCGCGAGCCGCATCCCGGCGGCGATGTCGCGGTCCATCGCCAGGGCCGGGTTGGCCGCTGCCAGGTGGTAGTGCGAGCCCACCTGCACCGGCCGGTCACCGGTGTTCATCACGGTCAGTTCGATGCCTCGGTCCGGTCCCAGCGCGACGGGATCCGCGGCGCACAGCAGCTCACCGGGCACCGTCGCACCGGCGTCCGGGCTGCTCACTGGACCGGCCGATGCACGGTGACGAGCTTGGTGCCGTCCGGGAAGGTCGCCTCCACCTGCACCGACGTGATCATCTCCGGTACGCCGTCCAGCACGTCGTCGCGGCACAGCACGCGCTGCCCCTCCGCCATCAGCTCGGCGACGCTGCGCCCGTCACGGGCGCGCTCCAGCAGCCACGAGGTGATCAGCGCGACCGCTTCGGGGTAGTTCAGCCGCAGCCCTCGCGCCCTGCGGTCCCTGGCCAGTTGCCCTGCCACGTGGACCAGGAGTTTCTCCTGCTCGTGCGGAGACAGCAGCACCTCGGTTCCTCCTCGCTGGTGGAACGACACATCGCTGTGGGACCGGCGCTGTGGGACCGGCGCTGTGGGACCGGCGCGCCTTCTGCTGGGCCGCGCTGAGCGCGTGACTCTGCGCTGGACGGTAAGAACCGGCTGTGACAGTGCTGTTACAGCCAGTGGTCCCCACGGTTACGGACCACCGGATCGAGTGGGTTGGTGAGAACGGGACGTGCGTGGGCGGGCCGTCGGTCACGCGGCCGGGTTCCGCGTTCGGCCGGCCGGTCAGGCGAACAGGGCGATCAGCCAGGTCGACGCGAGCATCGCAGGCCCGTGCGGCACCTCCTTCCGGCCGCCGAACACCAGCGCGAGCAGCGAGACCACCGCGGTGAGTGCGGTCGCGGTCAGCACCGCGAGCAGCAGTCCCGGCCAGGACACGGCAGCGGCGATCGCGCCGAGCGTCCCCGCGAGCTTCACGTCACCGCCGCCGAGCGCGCCCGGCGCGACCAGCCGCACCGCCGCGTACCCGCCGGCCCACAGCACCGCCCCGGCGAGTGCCCGGTACGGCAGCCCGGCGTCACCGGCGCCTGCCGCGGCCAGCCCCAGCAGCACGGTGACCACCGGATAGGCAGGCAGGGTCAGCGCGTCCGGCAGTCGCCTGGCCAGCAGGTCGGCGGCACCCAGCAGCACTCCGGCCCAGCCGAGCACCAGCGGCACCGGCAGCCACCACAGCGGCACGTCCCCGGCCCGCACCGCGACCGCGCACCACGCCAGCGCGACCGCGGCGGCGCAGGCGTGCGGAGGCACCCGGACACCACGAGATAGCCGGTGCAGCAGCCGCGCTCCCGCGGCACCTGCGCCCACACCCGCCGCGGTCATGGTGGCGACCACCAGCCCAGCTCCCACAACCGGCGATCGTGCCCGCGCCGCGCACCCCGCCTCGCGCGCTCATCCGGCCGCTGTGGACAACCCCTGCGCTGTGCACAACTTCAGTGGCACTACCGGGAGATCTAGAAGACGCCGCGGACGATGGCGTCGTGGACCGCGACCAGGTGCTCCTGGATGGTGACCGAGAAGCAGGACGTGCCGTCACGCTGGCACTTCACGAAGAACCGCCACGGCCCCGGCTCGGGCGTGGTCGCCGCCTGGACCGCGTCGACGCTGGGCGACCCGATCGGGGACACCGGCAGTCCCTTGTTGATGTAGGTGTTGTACGGGCCGGGCCGGGCGCGGTCGGGGTCCGAGGTGCGCACCTGCTGGCGGTCGAGCGGGTAGTTGATCGTCGAGTCCAGTTGCAGCTGGATACCGTCGGCCAGCCGGTTGTAGATCACCCGGGACACTCTGCCGAAGTCCGGCTGAATCGCCTCTCGCTCGATCATCGAGGCGATCACCAGCACCTCGTAGGGGCTGTACCCGGTGCCCGCCGCCGAGCTGG
>DASXOL010000175.1:0-13143 GCA_036494295.1 Pseudonocardiaceae bacterium | reverse complement strand
ATCCGGCTTACAGGCCAGCTCGTCCGCCTCATCCTCCGCGACGTCGCCGCTGCGTCCGCGCACCATACTGACGGCCCGCCGGGCCTGGATAAAGTGATATCACTTTGCTACCGTGATGCCAGTTGATCGGGTGCGCGGCAGGAGGCGGCGATGAGTACGGACGAGGCGACGACGGCCACATCGGCAGACGGGCCGGGAGCGGGACAGGTGGACGTCGAGATGCCGGCCCCTCGGGTGCGGGAGCGTCCCGCGGCGGGAAGCGCGGGGCTGCCGGTTTTCGCGCTGGGAGCGGTGAGCGGGCTCGCCGCGATCGGCAGTGCCGTCACGGGCTTCGGGCGGATCTCCGACCACGCGGTCGGATCGGGCGGGGCACTCGTCGCGGTCGGCGTGGTGCTGGGGCTGGTCGCGCTCGGCGCACTGGGCGGGCTGGCGATGGTCGCTCCCGGCGAGGCCAGGGTGGTCCAGCTGTTCGGCCGCTACACCGGCACGATCCGGACCGACAGGCTGCGCTGGGTGAACCCGCTGACGCAGCGGCGCAAGGTGTCGACCAGGATCCGCAACCACGAGACCGGCGTCGCCAAGGTCAACGACGCCGAAGGGAACCCGATCGAGATCGCCGCGGTGGTCGTCTGGCAGGTTGCCGACACCGCGCAGGCGATGTTCGAGGTGGACGACTTCGTCCGGTTCGTCGCGACGCAGACCGAGACCGCGGTGCGCCACATCGCCAACAGCTACGCCTACGACGCGCACGACGCGGAGGCGGGCGAGCTGTCGCTGCGCGACAACGCCGACGAGATCACCGAGAAGCTCTCCGCCGAGGTCGGCCTGCGGGTGCGGGCCGCGGGGGTGCGGATCATCGAGTCCCGGATCACCCACCTCGCCTATGCCCCCGAGATCGCGCAGGCGATGCTGCGCCGCCAGCAGGCCGGGGCGATCGTCGCGGCCCGGCAGCGCATCGTCGAGGGTGCGGTCGGGATGGTCGAACAGGCGCTGGACCAGCTCGCCGCGCACGACGTCGTCGAGCTCGACGAGGAGCGCAAGGCGACCATGGTGAGCAACCTGCTGGTGGTGCTCTGCGGGGACCGCGACGCCCAGCCCGTGGTCAACACCGGCACGCTCTACCAGTGACGGACCGGTGATGGCGAGCGAGCGGAAGAAGGTCCTGCTCCGGCTGGATCCCGCTGTGCACGACGCGCTGGCCCGCTGGGCCGGAGACGAGCTGCGGAGCACCAACGCGCAGATCGAGTTCCTGCTGCGCAGGGCACTGGCCGACGCGGGGCGCCTGCCCGGCGGCGTCGGCCGCATGCGCCGCCCCGGCAGGCCGCGCCGCGCCGAGACCGGCGCCGACGGTGCCGCGGGCGGCGCGGCCCGCTCCGATGCGCGCTGAGTGAGCTCATCACGAGAAATGCTCTTCACGATTTCCCGCCCGGCCGCGGCGGGCGCCGGGTTACTTTTGACCAGGCGACCGGCACCACAACACAACCGGAGGCGATCATGCCGAGCGACCGCGACGGCACGGTGGGCGCGATCCGGCAGGTGACCACTCCGGCCGGCGACCCGGCCTGGCAGGTCGTCGACTACGACGACATCAAGACGCTGCTGGCCGATCCGCGTCTCGGTCGCTCGCACCCCGATCCGGAGAATGCCCCGCGGCTCTCGTCGTCGGCCGTACTCGGCGGCCCGTCCGGCAATCCCGATACCGAGGCCGAGGAGCACGCCCGGATGCGACGCCAGCTCGCGCCCGCCTTCTCCGCCCGGCGGATGGCCCGGTTGCGGCCGCGAATTCAGCACATCGTGGCCGAACTGCTCGACGACATGCTGGCGTGCCCGCCGCCGGTGGACTTCCACGAGGCGATCTCCTTTCCGCTGCCCGCGCTGGTCATCTGCGAACTGCTCGGGGTTCCTTTCGAGGACCGGGAGAAGTTCCGCCGCTGGTCCGACGACGCAGGGCACATGACCGACGCCGAACGCGCCAACGCCGGCTTGGCGCAGCTGTTCGGGTACATGCATGCCCTGGTCCGCCGCAAGCAGGCCGAACCCGCAGAGGACGTCATCAGCCTGCTGGTTTCCGCGGCCACCGCGGAGGCCGCCGACGGCGCCGACATCGACGCCGACTCCGTCGCGATGCTCGCGTCCGGACTGTTGTTCGCCGGCCACGAGACCACCGTCACCGCCATCGACCGTGGCATGACCCTGCTGTTCACGAATCCGGAACAGCGCGCCGCGCTGGCCGCCGACCCGGAACTGACCGCGGGCGCGGTGGAGGAGATTCTGCGCGCCGCCATGCCATTGTCCGGGGTGCGGGAGCGGGAAAAGGACGTCGGGCTGCCGCGCTACGCGAATGCCGATATCGAATTCGGCGGTGTCACGATCCGGGCGGGTGATCTCGTGCTGCTCGGGTTGCAGCTCGCCAACCAGGACCGGGAGCACTTTCCCGAGCCGGAGCGGTTCGACGTGCGCCGGACGCAGAATCCGCATCTCACCTTCGGGTACGGCCCGCGCTTCTGCCTCGGCGCGCCGCTGGCCCGCCTCGAGCTCCACGAGCTGTTCGCCGCGCTGCCGCAGCGCTGCCCCGACCTGAGCCTCGCGGTGCCGGTCGAGGAGCTGCGGGTGCGGGACGAGTTGCTCACCGGCGGGCTGGCCCGGCTGCCGGTCACCTGGCCCGCACCCGCCTGAGCAGCAGGTGGGCGCCCACCCGGACGTGCATCACCCGCTGGTCGGGCACCGGCCGTCGGCTCTCGGATACGCCCTGTCACGGCAGGTATGACACTCTGGATAGGGCCAGCCCGGTGCCGGCCCCGCCGGAGGACGGCGGGTGGGCCGCCGTTTCGACTGCCCGTCCACTGGGGCGGGCAGGCTGTGACAAGATCACGACGACAGGGCGCCCCGGATCGCTCACCGTATGTGATGCTCTGGTGGCGGACCGTTTCGTAACATGCCAACCGAAATCGGAGAAGATGCGAGCGCCGAGATGCGATCCCGCAGCGCACACCGGAGACGTGGACCGTATGGCCCATCGCTGTTATGCGAAGACTCCCCGAGTGACCACTTCCCGTGGCGTGGTGGGTACTCAAGGCAACCCTGACGTGTTGTACTCAATCGGCCGGGCTCCGCTCGGTTCCAAACCATGATCGAACCCTCGGGGGTTGCGATGACGACGCTGACCGCGGTCGCCCAGGCGGGACTGGGTACGAACAACCTGCGCCAGTGGATGCTGGACAACATCATTCCGCTCCTGCTGCTCGCCGTGGCGGTGCTGCTGCTGTGGCTGGGCGGAGGCAAGGGAGACAACGCCGGGGTGATGCGGCGGGTCGGAGGCGTGATCATCGCGCTGGGGGTCATCGGTCTGGCGGTGTCCGGAGCTGGGGTGGATCTCGGGACCTGGATCGCTGGCCTGTTCAGCGGGTGAGGTAGGCGTGCGCATCCGCACTGATGACGAGGTCTACCGAGTCGATTCGGTCTGGCTCGGTCCGCCCAAAGCGACCTTTCCGTGGCGGACCCGGTACGTGTCCTGGGGGGTGGGCACAATTGTCTTTCTCGTCGCACTGGGCGTCGAACGGGAGCTGGGTGTCGGATTCAGCTTCTTCTCGACCGCATGGGCGCTGGTCGTCACGGTCGTGCTGACGCGGCTGATCGGTTCCCGCATCAGTCACGAACGACCGCTCACCTCCGTGCTGGCGATGTGGACGCGTGAACTGCTGACCCCCCGCGAGACCACGTCGGCATCGGGCGGCGCGGCGAGCGCCGGCCGGGTCCGGGTCCGGCGGTCCCGTCCTCGGCCCGGCGAGCGAACCGGCCGGGACCGCCGTAACCGCCGAGGTCGCCGTGGGCGCCGCGCCAGGAAGGAGGGCAGCGGTGTTCGGGATCGGACGCAGCAACAAGGCTGAGCCGCACCTCGCGCGCAACGACCGCGGCCCGGCGGCGCGCGGGCGGCCCCGTGGCGGCCACAAGCTGCCCGGCGAGGAGGCGGTGCCCAGCTACACCCCGTCGATCTCGCTGCGCTCCATCGACGGGCACCTGGTCCGTACCGCGCACGAGGTGTTCGCCTGGTACCGGCTCGCGCCGCAGCGCTGGTCGTTCCGTTCGGACGCGCAGCGCCAGGACCTGATCCACGCCATCGCGGGCCAGTACGCCGAACTGCAGGGCCGCTGGATGCACCTGCGGGTCACCGCGCGCCCCTATCCGATTCGCATGTGGGCCGAGGCGCACGTGCGCAACGCGGTGAACCGGCTGCCCGACACCGCGCAGGCGCTGTCCTTCGACGACTACATGGTCGGCGAGCAGCAGCAGCTGCTGGGCCGGTCGATGGCGGAGAAGGAGGTCTACCTCGGCGTCCAGGTGCAGACCCGCACCGTGGTCGACCGCGCCGTCGAGCGGGCCGCGCCGGTGCTGCGCCGGGTGTTCCCCACCGCGGTGGACGCCGAGCTCGTCGCGCTGGACGCCGAGGTCGAACACCTCGACGGGGTGATCGGGTCCGCCGGGCTGGAGGGCAGGCCGGTCAGCGCCGAGGAGATGTCCTGGCTGATGCACCGCTCGTGCTCGCTGGGCCTGCCCGCACCGCGGAACCTGCCCGCGGCGCCGGGCGCGGCGTGGGAGCCCGAGGACCTGGCCAGCTTCACCGACGCCGCCGACTTCCACGCCGAGCCGTACGCGCCCACCCTGACCGTGCGCGGCCGCACCGGCTCCAACGCGGGGATCACCCGGCACGTCGCGCTGCTCACCCTGGGACAGATGCACGGGCTGCAGATCCCCGAGGTGGACGACCCGTGGGTGCAGCGCTCGGACCGGCTGCCCGCCGGGGTCGAGTGGTCGGCGCGGATCTACGTGCGCCGGCCCGAAGAGGTGGCCGGCGAGCTGCAGCGGCAGATGAACAAGGTCCGCTCCCAGGTGCGCCACTACACCGACGAGCACGAGCTGGAACCGCCGCAGAGCCTGGCCCGCCAGGCCGCCCGGGTGCTGGAGATCGACGACGAGATGACGTCGGGGTTCACCGCGCTGGCCACCCGGGTGCGCTCCTGGTGGCGGCTCGCGGTGTCCGGGCCCACCGAGCGGGACGCGCTGCGGCTGGCCCAGCAGCTGCTCGACCTCTACAAGCCGAAGGTGGCCATCGAGCACCCGGAGGCGCAGTACGCGCTGGCCAGGGAGTTCATCCCGGGCGAGCCGCTGTCCTCGGGCGCCTACCTGCGTCGCGGCTCGGTGATCTGGGCGGCGTCCGCGGTGCCCACCGCCACCGCCGAGGTGGGGGACCGGCGCGGCATCCTGCTCGGCGAGACGTGCACCGCGACCCGGCGCCCGGTGGCCTGGGACCCGTGGATGGCGCAGGAGATCAGGGACTCCTCCGGCCTCACCGCCATGGTGGCCGGGCTGGGCGGCGGCAAGTCGTTCCTCGGCGGCGGGATCATCTACAAGACGCTGCGCTCCGGGGCGTACTGGACGCTGCTGGACCCCTCGGGGCCGCTGGCCAAGCTGTGTGCGCTGCCCGAGCTGCGCCCCTACGCCCGGCCGATCAACCTGCTCAACGCCCAGCCCGGCATCCTCAACCCGTACCGGGTGGTCGCCGAGCCCGAGCTGACGCACTTCCTGGACGAGGACGATCCGGAGCGCGCCTGGCGCCGGGAGAAGGCGCTGGCCGCCGCGACCCGGCGGCGGCTGGTGCTCGACGTGCTCAGCGGCGTGCTGCCCTACGAGGTGGCCAGGATGCCGCAGACCAGGATCGTGCTGCTGCGCGCGGTCCGCGCGGTCGGCGGCAGGCCGGACGCGCACCCCGGGCAGGTGTTCGACGCGCTGCGCCGCGACCCCTCCGAGCACCACGAGCACGCGGTGGTGGTGGCCGACTTCCTCGACGAGATGCGGGAGCGGATGTCGCTGCTCATCCCGGACGAGGGCGAGGACCCCTACACCGAGCTGCGCGACGACCGGCTCACTGTGCTCACCATGGCCGGCCTGCCGCTGCCCAAGGACGGCGTCGGGCGCGAACACTGGACCGACGCCGAGTCGCTCGGTGTCGAACTGCTCAACCTGGCGGCCTGGCTCACCCAGCGCTCGATCTACGAGCGCCCGCGCGACCAGCGCAAGGGCGTCTGGATCGACGAGGCGTTCTTCCTGTCCGAGGTGCCCACCGGCCGGGTGCTGATGAACCGGTTCGCCAGGGACTCGCGGAAATGGAACGTGCGGGTGCTGCTCTCGTCGCAGATCCCCGCCGACTTCCTCAAGATCCAGGGTTTCGTGTCGCTGCTGGACTCGGTGTTCGTCGGGCGCCTCGACGACGAGCCCGCGCAGGCCGACGCGCTGCGGCTGCTCAAGGTGCCGGTCGACGCCGGGTACGAGCAGGTGGTCGCCTCGCTGGGCCGCAGGCCCGGCGGCGCGCGGCTGTCCACCGAGCGGGACCGGGCGCCCCGGCAGTTCATCTTCGGTGACGGCGCGGGCGGTGTGGAACGCATCCGGGTCGACTTCTCCGGACGCCACCTGGAGCACCTGTGCACCGCGCTGGACACCACACCCGACGCCCAGCGCAAGCAGACCGCGGCGGCGGCGCTCGCGGCCGGCCTGCCGCTGCCCGCGCCGGGCCCGGCCGCCAGGGAGGCGATGGCGGCCAGGGCGGAAGGGCGCGGCGAGCAGGACCCGAGCACGGTCGTCGAGCCGGCCGGGCCCGATGTGGACGCCCAGCTCGAGGCGGCGGCGGACGCGGAGCTCGGACTGCACGAGGAGGAGTTGCCCGGCGCCGGACCGGAGCGCGGCGCGGGCAACGGAACGGCCTCCTCGCAGGCCGAGGCACGGCGCCGCGCGGAGGCCGAGGTATGACCGCTGACGCGTTCTCTCGCGCGGGCGGGGTAGCGGCGGCCCGGGCGGTCGCGTGACGATTCTGGTACTGCTCGGTGCGGCGGCGGCAGTGCTGCTGGCGCTGTGTGTCCGGCGTCGACGTACCCCGCCCCGGGGCACCCGGCGCTGCCGGATCGTGCTCGCGGTGGTCCTCACGCTGTTCGGTGCGCAGGCGCTGTTCGGGTCGGCCGCGATGGCGCAGGTGCCCGGCGTCCAGGACTGCAAGGAGGCGCCGAACCCGGAACGCCCGGGCTCCGGGATGGTCGGCGCGCTGGACCCCACGCCGCTGAACTCCGGCGCCCCCGGCAGCTCCTACGGCGAGGTGGGCTACGCCGGGCTGGTGTGGCACACCTACGACCTGGGGTGTGGCCCGTCCGGGGTGCGCAACCCCGACGCGGTGATCGACACCTGGACCGGCAACCTGCTCTTCGACGTGGGCAAGGTCATCGTCGGCGCGACCAACGGCCTCTACTACGCGCTGGCCGACAAGGGCCTGCTGGCTCCGCTGGACGATCTCATCGTCTCCGGCACGGCCGGGCTGTACGGGAGCGTGTACGCGCCCTGGTTCGGGCTGGTCGCCGTGCTGCTGGCCATCGTGCTGTTCCGGTACATCTGGCGCGGCGACCTCGCTGCGGTCAGCAAGCGGGCGATGTGGGCGCTGGCCGCGATCTGGGTGGCCGCGGCGAGCTATCTCACCCCGCTGCTCTACACCCATGTGCTCGACGGGGTGCTGGTCGAGGGCAGCAACCAGGTGCGTACCGGATTTCTGCACGAGGTCGGCGCGGACCAGCGCGATGCGCTGCCGACGCTGCTGCACGAACAGATCGTCTACCGGAACTGGCTGCGCGGCGAGTTCGGGTCGCCCGACGGTCCGCAGGCCCAGCAGCTGGGGCGCGACCTGCTCCGCGCGCAGGCCTACACCAAGCAGGAGATCGCGAACCGGGCGGACGACCCGAGCTCCGGTGTATCGGACCAGAAGAAGCAGCAGTACGCGGCCATCGCGGCCCGCACCGGCAGCGCGTACGGCTACTTCCAGGGCATCGACGGGAGCCGGATCGGCATCGGGTTCCTCGCCACGCTGCAGGCGGTGATGTTCGCGCTGTTCCAGCTGCTCGCCCAGGCCGCGCTGCTGCTCGCCCAGATCATGCTGCGGGTGGTGATCCTGCTCGGCCCGGTGATCGGTCTGGTCGCCGTCATCTACCACGACCTGCTGCGCAGCGTCGGGCGCGCGGTCGGCGCCGCGCTGCTCAACGTCATCGTGCTCTCGGCGCTGGCCGCACTGCACACCCTGGTGCTGGTGTGGGTCTTCGACCCGGCGCACGGGATCGCGGTGCTGGCGCAGATGCTGCTCGCCGGGCTGATCACCCTGGTCATGCTGATGGTGGCCCGTCCGGTGCGGCGCATGTGGCAGATGCTGGAGCTCTCCGTCGGGGCGGTGGGCGGTGCGCTGCCGTCGGCGCCGCCCGGCGTGCTCTCCCGGTTGCGCCGCCGCGCCGCGGGCACCGAACCGAGCGCCTCGGAGCGGTTCTGGGAGGAGACCAGGGACACCGACCCGGACCCGCGAGCGGCCCGCGCGGGTTCGGACGCGGACCGGCCGGAGGGCGCATCGCCGGTGTCGGCCGCGGCCGAGCGGCTCGACCGCACCGGCGGTCCCGACTACCCGGTGGTCGGGGGGGTGCTCGGACCGGGCGGCTCCGGCGGAACCCGCCACGGCGGGCCTGCGGCGCTGGGACCCCGCGGGCCGGCACCCGGCGGGCGCGGTGCGTCGGGCGATGCTTCGCCCGGCCGGCGAACGACCGGCGGGCGCGACCAGGTGCCCGCGCTGCCTACCGGGTTCAGCTCCACCGGCAGCCACAGCCGGGTCACCGACTCGCCGCCGGTGGTGGACGTCGGCGGGGAGCGCGCCGAGGACGAGCCGGTCTACGTGCCCTCCCGGGCCAGGAACCCGCGGGCGGAGCCGCGCAAGGCCGACCTGGAGGAAGTGGCCGGACGCCCGGTGTGGGTGGTCTACCGGCCGTCCGCGGGACTCGAGGTCAACGAAGGCGACAACGACCGGACGACTGACTGAGCGGGGGAGGGCTGCGCAGTGCCGATCCGGACCCACCGCGGCCGGGCCGCGGTCTATCGCTCGGTCTGGGGCTGGCCGCTGCGCTCCCCCCGGCACCTCGCGGCCGCCGTGGTGCTGCTCGCGGTGTTCGGAGGCGTCGTGGCGGTGGTGCTGCCCGGCCACGGCGCCGACCGCCTGGTGGCACGGCCCTCGGCGACCTCGCATCCCAACGAGTTCGACCCGGCGTCCCGGTCGCCGCGACCCGGCGCGAGCAGGCCCGCCACCAGGAACGCGCAGGCACCCCCCGCAGCGCTGGCGGTCGCGGACGCCTGGGTGCGGGCCTTCCTGCACGCGCCGCGGGGCATCAGCTCGCAGCAGTGGGTCGAGCAGCTGCGGCCGTTCACCACCGAGGAGATCGTCACCGAACTGCGCTCGGTCGACCCGGCGAACGTGCCGGACGCGAAGATCAGCGCGCCGCCGCGGTCGATCAGCGCCGGCGCGGGCTCTGCCGAGGTGGACGTGGCCACCACCGCGGGGGTGGTGCGGCTCCTGCTGGTCTCCACGCCCACCGGCTGGCTGGTGTCCGGCTATGACCAGGCGGGCTGAGCGGTGCGGCGGTGGCTGGTCGGGCTCGTCATGGTCGGCGCGTTCGCCGGGCTCATCGGGGTCAGTGCGGTCGCCACCCTGCTGGGCGGCCTGACCGGCGGCGGCGTGCTGGGCGGCCAGCCGTGCGGATCGGTGCTCGCCTCGACAGACCCCTACGACGCTCCGCCGGTGGCGATGAAGGCCGGCGATCTCGACGACGAGCAGCGCCATATCGTCGATCTCATCATCGCGATCGGCAAGCAGCGCAACCTGCCGCCCAGGGCCTGGCAGATCGCGATCCAGGCGGGGATGACCGAGTCCCGGCTGCACAATCTCAGCTACGGGGACCGCGACTCGCTGGGCATCTTCCAGATGCGTCCCTCGCAGGGCTGGGGCACCCCGGCGCAGCTCAGCGACCCCGTCTACCAGATCAACAAGTTCTACGACGTCCTGCTGGCGGCGCCGGACTGGCAGACCCAGCGTCCGGGGGACACCGCGCAGTACATCGAGCGCTCGGCCTTCCCGAGCCGCTACCACCAGTGGGAGGCGCTCGCCGTCGACGTGATCGACACCCACGGCGGCGACGTCGAGGCATTCACCAAGGCCTCCTGCACGACCGACCTGACCGCGGTGCCGCCCTCCCAGGTGGCGGGCCGGGCGATGAGCTACGCGCTGGGTGAGGTCGGCAAGCCCTACGTGTGGGGCGCCGAGGGCCCCGACTCCTACGACTGCTCCGGGCTGATGCTGCGGTCCTACGAGGCGGCCGGGATCACCCTGCCGCGGACCGCCCGCGAGCAGTACTGGGCGGGCACCCACGTGCCGGTACGCGACGCGCAGCCCGGGGACCTGTTGTTCTGGGGTTACAACACCTCGAATCCGGACAGCATCCATCACGTGGCGATGTACCTGGGCAACGGCCGGATGGTGGAGGCGGCCAATCCCAGCGTGCCGTTGCGACAGCGATCCGTGAGCTTCGACGAGGATGAGTTGATGCCGCTCGCGGTCCGGCCCGGTACGCCGGCGCCGGACGCATGAGGTGCGGAGGTGAAGGGTGTACACATCGGATCCGATTCCGCGGCCTGCCGGGCCGCCTGCCTCGGCCACTCCGTTACGCGACCATCTCGCGACGACCCAGCTGGGGGTCAACGAGGGGTACGTGGTGGTGCCGCGTTCGCTCGCCGAGGCGATGCCGTTGCCCTGGCAGCAGCAGATGGCCTATCTCATCGGTGAACTGCACCAGACTTACGGCACCATGCCCTGGCCGCTCTACCGGGTCGTGCCCAGCCGCACCGAGCGGCTGGTCGATCTCGACGAGGGGCAGCTCGCCGAGGCGGGCTACCTGCTGGAGATCGACGCCGACGGCGAGCTGGTCTACCGCGACCGCGACGGCGTCGAGGTGCCGGATCCCCAGGACCGGGAAGTGATGGTGTCCTGCCTGGACCCGATTCCCAAGGTGCCACCGGCACCGGCGGGCCCCGGTCCCGCACCGCTGATCTGAGGATCGCCCAGGGTCACGGCTCGGCCCGCGGTGGCCCGTCGGCCACCCCGTACGGTGAGGCCCGATGGGCACCGAGGCGGTGTCCTTCGACGTTTGGTGACCCTGTCGTGCGGGTGAACTGGAGGTTCGCATGAGCCAGCCTGACCTGTCCGGGCTTACCGTCGGGGTGCTGGGCGGCACCGGCCCGCAGGGCCGCGGCCTGGGCTATCGATGGGCGGTGAGCGGGCTGCCCGTGGTGATCGGCTCCCGTGACGCCGAGCGGGCCGAACAGGCGGCGGCCGCGTTGCGGGAGCGGTCCGGTTCGTCGCGGGTGCGCGGCGCGGGCAATCGCGAGTGCGCCGCGCAGGCCGACGTGGCGCTCGTCGCGGTGCCCTACGACGGGCACGCCGACCTGCTCGGTCAGCTGGGCGAGCCGCTGGCGGGCAAGATCGTGATCGACTGCGTGAGCGCGCTCGGGTTCGACAAGTTCGGCCCGTACGCCAAGCCGGTGCCGGAGGGCAGCGCGGCGCAGCAGGCCGCGGCGCTGCTGCCGCAGTCCCGGGTGACCGCGGCGTTCCACCACGTCTCCGCGGTGCTGCTGGACGACCCGGAGGTGACCAGCCTGGACACCGACGTGCTGGTGCTCGGCGAGGACCGCGACGCCACCGACCTGGTGCGCGCGCTGGCCGACGCGCTGCCCGGGGTGCGCGGGATCTTCGGCGGGCGGCTGCGCAACGCCGGCCAGGTGGAGGCGCTCACCGCCAACCTGCTCGCCATCAACAAGCGGTACAAGGCGCACGCGGGCGTCCGCATCACCGACGTCTAGGCTGGCAACCGGTGACGCTGCCGGACGAAGCCCTGCGCTGGACCGCCGCCGAGCGGGAGTTGGCCGCGCACCTGCTCGAAGGGCGGACCGTGGTGGTCAACGTGCGCCGCGGCGGGCCGCACCGCCGCCTCGTCCGGTGGCTCGTGGAGCAGGGACTCGTCACCTACGTCGGGCATGCCGGTCCGCGACACGGCTGGCCGGAGTCGGACTTCGCCAATCCGTTTCTCCGGGAGCCGGGTCTCGACCTGCCCGAGATGCTGCGGCGTTACCGGGGATGGCTCGCCGAGCAGCCGGATCTGCTGGCCCGGATCAGCGACGGTGAGCTGACCGGGCGGGCGCTGGGCTGCTGGTGCGTGCCGCAGCACGCCTGCCACGCCCAGATCCTGCGGGACTACGTCGAGCGCGGTGGCGACCGGTGAGCGCGGTGGACGATCTGGACACGCCGCTGCCTGCCGACCTGCGCCGGGACCGGGTCGTGTCGCTGGTGCCCTCGCTCACCGAGGCGGTGGCGGTGACCGCGCCGGGGCTGCTGAGCGGTGCCACCGACTACTGCACGCATCCCGCCGGGCTGGCCGTGCCGCGGGTCGGCGGCACCAAGTACCCCGACCTCGACCGCGTGCTGGCACTGCGCCCGGACCTCGTGCTGGCCAACGCCGAGGAGAACCGCCCGCAGGACGTCGCTGCGCTGCGAGCGGCCGGCGTGGCGGTGTGGGTCACCGCCCCCGGCACGGTCGACGCCGCGATCGGCTCGCTGCGCCGGATGCTGACCGACGCGCTCGGCCTCGCCGAGCCGCAGTGGCTGCGCGAGGCCGCCCGGATCTGGGCGCGGCCGGAGCCGGTCTGGTCTACCGCGGTGATCCCGGTGTGGCGGCGGCCCTGGGTGGTGCTCGGCCGGGACACCTTCGCCGCGGACGTGCTGCGCCACCTCGGCGTCGCCAACGTGTACGCGGATCATCCGGACCGCTATCCCCGGCCGTCGCTGGACGAGCTGCGCGGGGCCGGCGCGGACCTGGTGGTGCTGCCCGACGAGCCCTACGAGTTCACCGCCGAGGACGGGCCCGAGGCGTTCCCCGGTATGCCGTTCGCGCTGGTGTCCGGTCGCCATCTCACCTGGTACGGCCCTTCTCTGGGGGCCGCGAGGGACCGGCTGGCCGCGGCGCTGCGCCCCGGCGAACGGGCGGCACCGAACTCCTGATACGCCGTCTTGGTGTCGGGCCATGCCGGGTGAGGACGAGCGACTTGTGCCGCGCGAGCAGATCGGCTTCCGCGCCATCGTCGACTTCGGGCACATCACACCGCAGTGCTGCGGCTGCCCCAAGAACGCCGCCCATCACCTTTGACACCGCGTTCTGGATGGACGTGAGACGCTCGGTGGCCGCCCGTTTAGGG
>DASXOL010000174.1:0-2830 GCA_036494295.1 Pseudonocardiaceae bacterium | reverse complement strand
CCGTGCACGGCGTCGGAGACCGCGGGCGCGTCGGTGGATTCGAGCAGCGCGACGGCCCGCCGGGCGACTCCGCTGCGCCACGCCAGCTCGGGCAGCAGCGGCAGCTGGAAGAACCCGATGTACCAGGACGACAGGAACTGCTTGGTCAGCTGGCGCAGCCCCCGTGGGGTGGGTCTGCGCAGCCGGCGGCGGAAGAACTGACCCGCGTGGTCCAGGGATGGGCCGGAGATCGAGGTGAAGGACGCGATCCGGCCCCGCAGCCGCTGCCCGGTGACCGCGTGCCAGCTCTGCACGGCGCCCCAGTCGTGACCGAGCAGGTGCACCGCCCGGTCCGGGCTGACCGCGGCGAGCACCGCGCCGAGGTCCTCGGTGAGCTGGTCGAGCCGGTATGCCTGCCGTCCGCGGGGCTTGTCGGACTCACCCGCTCCCCGCACGTCGTAGGTCACCACGTGGTAGCGGCCGGACAGCTCGGCCACCACGGCGTCCCACACCGAGTGGTCGTCGGGGTAACCGTGCACGCAGACCACGGTCGGTGCGCCGGTTTTCCCCGATTCGTGCACCCGCAGCGTGACACCGTCGGTGCTGACGACGTTGCTGGTCACGGCGTCCGCCTTGAGGTGTGCTCGGCGCCGGGCATTGTTCCGGCGGGTGCTGTGATCGGCTCGATTGGCATGCTCACCTCCGCCGGGAGACCAGTTCCTACTGATCCGTAGGAACTTCCTACGCCGTGGTAGTTTTTGTCAAGTGGAAAGCCGGAAGGTGGTGCCGCTGTCGGCCGCGGGGACGGGCCGTTCCGGACGCGCGAGGGCCGCACATCTCGGACCTGATCGCAGGCGTCCGCTGATTCTCGACGCTGCGCTGGAGATTTTCGTCGAGCGTGGTTACCGGGACACGTCCATGCAGGCGGTGGCCGAGGCGGCGGGCGTGACCAAACCGGTGGTCTACGAGTGCTTCCAGAACAAGGACGAGATGCTCCTCGCGCTGCTGGACCGCGAGGAGCGCCGCCTGATCGAGGCGATCACCGCGGCCTTTCCCACGAATCCGTCGTTCGACAATCTCGAAGCGGTGCTCGTCGCCGGGCTCACCGCTTTCCTCGTCGCGGCGGGGCAGGCGACGAATTCCTGGCGGGTGGTTTTCGACGCGCGGCGCGGCTCGGAGTCCGTGGTGGCGGCCCGGGTCAGGAAGGCGCGCGAGATGCTGCTGGGTCAGTTGCGCGAGCTCGTGCGGGCCTATCTCGAGTCGGTCGAGATCCACGACATCGAGCGCAAGGTGCCGGTGGTGGCGGAGCTGCTCGCCTCGATGGCCGAGTCGTGTGCGCGCATGCTCGTGCTGGACGACTACCCGTGGACCGCGCCCGAACTGGCCACCTACGTGTCGCGGTTGCTCACCCGGGGCGTCAACCGCGCCTGAGTGATCCGGGGAGAACCGGATCTCCCTCTCACACGAAGTGATCACGGCAGGGTGTTCTGGTTCACCCCGTCGGGGAACCGGAGCGCCACCGAGGGCGACTACTCCCTGCAGATGACGAGGAGGTCGTCGTGATCGCATCGCCTGCGGTGGCCGTGGCGTTCACCGTGGTCTTCGCCGTGACCGGGGTGTTCCACCTGCGCAGATGCGCGTTGTTGTGGTCGGCGGGACCGGTCGCGGGGCGGGACCCCGCGGTGGAGCTGGGCCATCTGCTGATGAGCCTGGGCATGATCGCCATGGTCTGGGCGTGGGGCGGTTCCGTCTCGCGGTGGCTGCAGATCGTGGTGTTCGGCCTGCTCGCGGTCCTGTTCGTGGCGCGGGTTCTCACCGCCCGCGCCGGGGCGGGCCTGCACACCGGCCGGCCCGCGTTCGGCTACCACGCGCTGGCGACGGGCGCGATGACCTGGATGGTCGCGGCGACGGTGCTGCCTGCGCACAGCGCGGGAGCCGGCGGCGGCGGGCACCACCACGGCGAGACCGCGATGGCGATGGCACCCGCCGACGCGGCCGCGATGGGCGTCACTCCGATGTGGGCGGTGGGGGTGAGCGTGGCGCTGGCGGTAGCCCTCGCGGCGAGCGCCTTCCTGTGGGCCACGGCCAGTGCCCGCACGAGCGCTCCCGCGCCGGCCGCCGCGGTGCACGACCGTGCCGCGGGCTGGTGCCACGCCCTGATGGGCCTCGCCATGGCGGCCATGTTGCTGGTGATGGTCTGAGTACGGCAGCTGTTCACCTCCGGCACCGACCGGGGTCTGACCGGGAAGGCATGCGATGACGCTGCAGGACACCGACCTCGCACCGGGCGCCGCGGACCGGGGCGCGGACCCGCCGCGCTCGGCGGCACCGGCGCGGCCGGGGGAGCTGGCCGGGCTGCGGCCGCTGCTGCTGCGGCTGCACTTCTACGCCGGGCTCCTGGTAGGGCCGTTCGTGCTGGTCGCGGCGCTGACCGGGCTGCTGTACACACTGAGCCCGCAGATCGAGCGGGCGGTGCACGCGCACGAGCTGACGGTGCCGGTCGGTACCCAGCAGGTCCCGCTGGCCCAGCAGGTGTCCGCCGCGGAGGCGGCGCTGCCCGCGGGCACGCTCACCGAGGTGCGACCGGCGGCGACGCCCGACGGGACCACCCGCGTCTCCTTCGACACGCCCGGTGTGCGGGACGGCTACCAGCGCACCGTGTTCGTCGACCCCTACACCGGGCAGGTGCGCGGGACGCTGGACACCTCCGGCGAGTGGCTGCCCGCCAGGGCCTGGCTGGACGAACTGCACCGGACCCTGCTGCTGGGCGACGTTGGCCGGGTCTACACCGAACTCGCCGCGAGCTGGCTGTGGGTCCTCGCGGTGAGCGGCATCGTGATCTGGGTGGTGC
>DASXOL010000173.1:0-6595 GCA_036494295.1 Pseudonocardiaceae bacterium | reverse complement strand
GGGCTCGGCGGCATCGGCCGGCTCGCCGCGCTCGGCGGCATCGCCCAGCTCGCCGCGGTCGACAGCATCGCCGGCCTCGGCGGGCGGCTGGGGCTCGGTGTGGTCCGGTGGGGGGTTCGTCATGCTCAGGCCCGGAAGAGTCGACGCCGGATCGCCGCGGCATTGCCGAAGATGCGGATCCCCAGCACCACCACGACCGCCGTGGAGAGCTGGCTGCCCACCCCCAGCTCGTCGCCCAGCAGCACGATCAACGCCGCGATCAGCACGTTGGAGACGAACGAGACCACGAAGACCTTGGCGTCGAAGAGGCCGTCGAGCCGGGCCCGCACCGCGCCGAAGACCGCGTCGAGCGCGGCCACCACGGCGATAGGCAGGTAGGGCTCGACCCAGCTGGGCACGGTCGGGTCGATGAGCAGGCCGAGTATCAGCCCGATGACGAGAGCGACGAGTCCGATCACCGGCCCCCCTCAGTGGTAGGTACAGGTGCGGCCGCGGGAACGGCGAGCCTGGTGGCCGCGCTGCCCGCGGGCAATGCCAGCTGGTCGACGGGTTCGAGGGTGAACTCGGTGTGGTAGATCTGCTGGAAGGCGCGGAACCGGCCGTACCCGTCGGTGTTCACCAGGTTGGTCTGCAGTGTCGCCTGGTCCCCGATGACCTCGAACCGGTACGGCTGGCCGACCGGGCGGTTGTCCACCAGCATCGCGCCACCGGCCTGGCGGACGGTGGCCAGCGGATGCAGCCGGACGCCGCCGAGCGCGATCGCCTCCGCACCCGACGACCAGAGGTCGTTGACCAGCGTCTGCAGGTCACGGTCCAGCACGGTCTGGTCGCGCTGGAGCGACGAGCCGGCGCGGGCGGGCGGGTCGGCGATCGTGATCCGCAGCCCCGGCCCGGTCACCGGCACGGCGGCGTCGGCCATCTCCAGGCGGGCCACCTGGTCGAGCACCTGCCGTCCCGCAGCGTCACCGGACAGCGCCGCGCTGCGCTCGGCGGCCACCTGGCGGCGCAGCTCCTCGGCGCGCCTGCCCAGTTCGTCGGTGCGGGCGCGGGCCTGCGCCACCTCGGCGGCCAGGCCGCGGGACGCCTCGTGCGTCCCTGGCGCCAGCGCGGCGGCGTTGCGGGCGGCGATCCCCAACAGCACACCGACCAGGAGCGTGCCCGCCACCAGCCAGGTCAGTTGCACCGGTCCCCAGGCGGGCGCGCCGCCGCGCCGCTGCGCCGCGACGCGGTAGCCGGGGTCGATCTCGTCGGAGAAGATCCAACCGCTCAGGCCGCGGTGGCTGCGGGTGCCCTCAGCCACGGCTCGCCTCCCGCGCGGCGCGTATCGCCAGAGCCGCCTGCACCAGGTACAGCACTCCGGCCCAGAGGTAGAGCACGCCGCCCCACACGGTGAAGGCCACCGCGAAGGGCCACGCCGCGGCGTGCAGCGTGCCGTGCGCGTCGTGTGCCAGCAGCAGCAGCGGGAACGCGTAGAGCAGGCACAGCGTCGCCGCCTTGCCCAGGTAGTGCACCTCCGGTGGGCCGTAGCCGTAGCGGCGCAGCACCGGCAGCGTCAGCAGCAGCACCAGGTCGCGGCCGAGCAGCACGGCGATCACCCACCACGGAATGATGTCGCGCAGCCCGAAGGCGAGCAGCGTGCTCAGCGTGTACAGCCGGTCCACCGCGGGATCGAGCAGTTCGCCCAGCCTGCTGGACTGGTCGAGCCAGCGGGCCAGCTTGCCGTCCAGCCAGTCGGTGGCCCCGGAGACCGCCAGGACCACGACCGCGAGCAGGTCGCGCTGCGGGCCGAGCAGTAGCCAGAGGAACAGCGGCACTCCGGCCAGCCGGGCCAGGCTCAGCACGTTGGGCACGGTGAGCAACCGGTTGGCCGGGCCCTGCGCCTCCGGCCGCGGCTGGCTCGGCTGCACCTCGGGACCCTCCTGATCGCACCCGAGCCGCGCAGCGGTGGGGGTGCGGCTCCGGGGGCGCTCAGCGTGCCACACGGCCTCCGCACCCCCCGCCGGTGCCCGTGACCGGTCGACGTCCGGCCGATCGGCAGGCAGACTGCCCAGCCGGGACGAGGCAGCGCGAACGGTTCGGAGGCGCGGGTGGACGCGGCGAGCTTGCGGGAGATCCAGGGTCCGCTCAAGGAGCGGTACCGCAACGACCCGGGCAGCGCGGTGGTCACGCTGAGCGCCGACGGCGAACTGGACGGCAGCGGGGTGGCCTGCCGGGTCCGCACCGCACAGGCGCTCGCCGAGGCCGGGCTGCACCCGGCGTCGGGCGGCGACGGCACCCAGCTGTGCTCGGGGGACATGCTGCTGGAGGCGCTCGTCGCCTGCGCGGGCGTGACGCTGCGCGCCGTGGCGACCTCGATGGAGCTGCCGGTGCGCGGCGGGACCGTGCGGGCCGACGGTGACCTGGACTTCCGGGGCACCCTGGGGGTGGACCGCGAGGCGCCGGTCGGCTTCCGCGCGATCCGCGTGGACTTCGCGCTGGACACCGACGCCGACGACGACCAGCTCGCCACCCTCGCCAAGCTCACCGAGCGCTACTGCGTCGTCTACCAGACCCTGCACGGCGGGGTGGACGTCAGCATGCGGCTGCGCAGGAGCTGAGCGCCCGCAGGAAGGGTCAGGACCGGATCAGAACCGGGTGTGCTCCAGCCAGTACGCCAGCTGTGCCTGGTCGCCGAGCACCTGCACCGGCGCTTGCGGCACCGGCACCCGGCGCAGCAGCACCATCAGCAGGTCGGTCACCCCGCCGCGGACCGCCACCGCACCCTTGGCGTGGCCGTGCTCCCAGACCGGGCCGTCGGGCGTCCTGCGCACGACCCACTCCCCCGCTTCACCGAGCCCGGCGTCGGTGGAGTGCAGGTGCAGGATCTCGCCGTCGCCGCGCAGCTTGGTCAGCTCGGGGCGGGCCTCGACGGCGTGGCGGGAGCAGATCAGCGTCAACCACTCCGAGATCGCGTCCGCGGCGAGGTCGGGGTCCAGCGAGAAGTTGCGGCCCAGCGCCAGCTCGGCGTCGGCGCGGTGCACCGCGGTCTCGTGTGCCATCCGGCGGGCCCAGAAACCCGCGCGCTGGTCGTCACCGAAGGTCCACATGGGGGTCTGCGGCCCGGTGACCCGGATCGTGTCCACCAGGTCCGCCGCCCCGGCGCGCAGCCAGCGGCCCAGCTCGTTCGCCCCCTCCGGGGCGTGCGCCGCGGTCAGCTCGCGGGCCTGGACCGGGCCGGTGACCCGCCGCGCGACGATCTCGCCGACCCACCGGTGCGCCTGCCCGACGTGCTCGGCGAGCCGGTGCAGGGTCCACTCCGGGCAGGTGGGCACGATCCGCTGCAGGTCCGCCCCACGCAGTGCGTCGGCGAACCGCGCCGACTGCGCGGTCAATGCGTCGAGGTAGCGGTCGTCGCTGAGCGGAGTCATCGGGCGGATCCTCCCGGGGTCGGTGGCGACACAGCCTAGGGATGGTGGCAACCACGGGGTGCGTCGCCGCACCGGGTGGTGTGCACTATCGCCATGACGTCCCGTTCCGCACCGTCTCCTCGCAACACCGTCCAGCGCGGCAACCGCTGGAGCGGCTTCCTCGCCGCCGCGGTCCGCTCGCCCCGCGAGGTGGGCACGTTGCTGCCGTCCGGGCCGGAGCTGGCCCGTCGGCTGGCCGCGGTGGTGCCGCAGAGCGGCCCCGCGGGGCGCCCCGCCGTGGTGGTCGAGGTGGGTGCCGGGGACGGCGCGGTGACCGGGGCGATCGTGGCGCAGGCCCGCCCCGACGCGCTGATCATCGCGGTGGAGAGGGACGCGGCCCTCGCCACCCGGTTGCGGACCCGTGAGCCCGGTGTCCGGGTGGTCACCGCGGACGCGGTCACGCTGCCCGCCATCCTCGCCGAGCACGGGGCGAGCAAGGCCGACGTGATCGTCTCGGTGCTGCCCTGGACGTTGTTCGGGGCGCAGCAGCAGCGGGCGCTGCTCACCGCTTTCGCGGAGTCGCTGCACGACGACGGGGTGTTCACCGCCGCGGCGTACAGCACCGGCTACTGGGCGCCGTCCGCCCGCCGGTTCCGGGAGGAGCTGGGCCGCACCTTCGGCGAGGTGCTGCCGACCCGCACCATGCTGCGCCACATGCCGCCCGCGATGAGCTACGTGTGCCGTCGTCCGCTGCGGGTCGGGGAGGGCGCTGGACCGGAGGAAGGTCCGGAGCTCACCGAGGATCGGAGTCGATGAACAGCCGGCCGCCGATGCTGGTGACCCGCAGGTGCCGCTTGGTCGCCTCGTTGCCGCTGCCCCCGGAGTAGCTCACGTCGACCGGGACGTCCACCGAGCCGTCCGCGTTCTCCGTGACGCCGAACGCGTTGCGCGCGCTGACCGAGGAGAACTGGCTCCAGTACTGCTGGAACTGCTGCTCGCTGCCGAAGGCCGCCTGAGCGCCGGGAGAGAGCATCTGCCACGCGGAGGACGGGTCGCTCACGCCGTTGTAGTAGTTGATCACCAGCTGCCCCGCGGAGCTCCAGTCGATCGGCCCGTCGGCGCGCACCGGCTGGTTCTGGGGTGCCGGTGGCGGCGGTGGGGGCGGCGCGGCGGAGGTCGTAGGCGGAGGCGTCGCGGTGACCGAGGGGATGCTCCCGTGCGTGCCGGAACCGGCGGCCTGGCTCGACGGGGGGTTCTGGGTGCCCTGCGAGTTCAGCGCGACCACGACGCCGAGGCCCGCCAGCGCGATCACCGCGACGATCGAGCCGACCAGGATCGCGAGCTTGCGGCGTTCCTCCGGCGAGCGGGTCTGCTGGCGAGGGGCCGGGCGCTCGTCATGGCGCTCGGCGACCGGCGGCTGCCAGATCGGGGGAGGTGGCGGGGCGGCGGCGCGCGGCGGCTCGCTGCGCGGCGGTGGCGGCGGCGCCGCCTGCGGCTCGGTCCGGTCCGCGCGGCCCGCCGAGGAGATCTGGATCGGGCGGGTGGACAGCGCGGCGCCCAGTTCCATGCTCGCCTTGCGCATGTCCGGCCGGTCGTCGGGGTCCTTGGCCAGCAGGCTCATCAGCGTCGGCGTCAGCGAACCGGCGTGCTGCGGCGGCGCCACCTCACCCGCGGCCACCTTGTGCAGGAGCGCGAGCTGGTTCTCGCTGTCACCGAACGGCCCGCTGCCCTCGACCGCGGCATAGAGCGTCGCGCCGAGGGAGAACACGTCCGACGCGGGGGTGGGCGTCTGCCCGCGGGCCACCTCAGGGGCCAGGAAGGCGGGCGTGCCCGCCATCATCCCGGTCTGCGTCACCGTGACGTCGCCGGAGGCGCGGGACACCCCGAAGTCGGTGATCTTCGCGGTGCCGCCTTCGGTGATGAGGATGTTCCCGGGCTTCACGTCGCGGTGCACGATCTGCGCGGCGTGCGCGGCGGCCAGCGCGGAGGCCACCTGCTTGCCGATGGAGGCGACCTCGGTCACCGGCAGGCAGCCCCGTTCGGCGAGCACCGCGGCGAGGCTGCGGGAGGGCAGGTATTCCATCACCAGGCACGGCTCACCGTCGTGCTCGGCGACGTCGTAGACGACGATCGCGTTGGGATGGTGCAGCCGCGCCGCGATACGCGCCTCACGCAGCGCGCGCTGCCGGGCACCCTCGGTCTCCCCGGGGCCCAGATCGGGACCCAGCAGCAGCTGCTTGACCGCGACCAGCCGGTGCAGGCGCTCGTCCCTGGCCTGCCAGACGACGCCCATCCCACCGCTGCCCACCCGATCAAGCACGCGGTAATGACCGGCGATCAGCTGACCCGTGTCGATGATCGGTCACTCCCGTCTGGACTGGGATCCGTCTCGGCTCCGCACAAGTTCTCGGGCTCCGCATGGCGAACGCGGGCCATCCCCGACCGGGCGTCAGGTTACCGCGCGCATCCGCGCGATGGTCGTCACCCGTGGTGGACCCGCGTGGCCGGCCTTCGGCCGGCGCAGGCACGATCGAGCCATCATGACGCTCACCGAGGCACTGCCCGACGCTACCGGGCCCGACGAGCTCTTCGACACCTTCGCGACCTGGGTGGCCGCACAGGGTCTGACCCTCTATCCGGCGCAGGAGGACGCCCTCATCGAGATCGTCTCGGGCTCGAACGTGATCTTGGCCACACCCACCGGCTCCGGTAAGAGCCTGGTGGCGACCGGCGCCCACGCCGTCGCGCTGGCCCAGGGCAGGCGCACCATCTACACCGCGCCGATCAAGGCACTGGTCTCGGAGAAGTTCTTCGCCCTGTGCGAGACGTTCGGCGCCGACCAGGTCGGCATGATGACCGGTGATTCCGCGGTGAACGCGGAGGCGCCGATCATCTGCTGCACCGCCGAGGTGCTGGCGAACATGGCGCTGCGCAGCGGCCCGGCCACCGACGTCGGCACGGTGGTGATGGACGAGTTCCACTTCTACGCCGACCCGGACCGCGGCTGGGCCTGGCAGGTGCCGCTGCTGGAGCTTCCGGACGCCCAGTTCCTGCTCATGTCCGCCACGCTGGGCGACGTCACCCGGTTCGAGGAGGACCTGACCCGCCGCACCGGTCGCAGCACCGCCGTGGTCAGCTCGGGTGAGCGTCCGGTACCGCTGTTCTACCGCTACGCCACCACTCCCCTGCAGGAGACGCTGGAGGAGCTG
>DASXOL010000172.1:0-6663 GCA_036494295.1 Pseudonocardiaceae bacterium | reverse complement strand
CAAGGGCATCGGCGAAGCCGGCACGATCGGGGCCACCCCCGCGGTGCAGAACGCGGTGGTCGACGCGCTGGCCCACCTCGGCGTGCGGCATCTCGACATGCCGTGCACGCCGCAGCGGGTGTGGCGGGCGATCCGGGACGCGCGCGCGGGCACCCTGCCCGACCCGTGGCGCGAACCGCCCGACGTGTTCGCCGACCTTCGGCCCCGCAAACCTCAGCCCGCCCCCGCGGCCGACATCTGACCCACTCCCGCGCGCGGGTCAGTGCGCGCTGTAGCCGTGGATCTGGTCGCCCTGCGACCCGTGGATGCTGAAGTTGAAGGAGACGATGACCCGCTCCAGTTCGCCGCCGTAGGGCAGCGCCTGATGCGAGAGCCAGGACGGGAACAGCAGCAGTTGGCCCGGCAGCGGCTCGACGTCGTGATGCGGTGGCTGCAGGTACGCGTTGCCGACGTCGACGAAGGCGCCGCCCAGGGTGGCGAAGGGCGGTCCGTAGAGCCGGGTCACGCCGTTCGCCGCGCCGTACACCGGATGCTTCACACGCTGCGCGGCTTCGTCGACCTGCACGATGTAGACGCCCGACCACGAGCAGTTGCCGTGCGTGTGGACATCGTGGAACGCGCCGCTGTTGCTGCACTGGAACCACATGCCCTCGACGCCGACCGTGGCCTCGGCCACCTGCCCGGCCCAGGCCTGCTGGTTCGCCGCCTTCACGGTCTCGACGAGGCTGGACACGATGAACTGGACCAGGTCCTGCCAGCCGGTCAGCTTCACGCGCTGCAGCAGATCGTCGTCGCTGGCGAAGAACGGCCCGGGCTCCTCGCCACGCTTGCGCTGCTGCACCGCCCGGATCTGCCCGAACGCCTCGACCAGCTGGGGGTTGAGCCGGTCGGCCCCCTGGTAGCGGTGGAGCCCGATCGGGGTCGGCCACAGCAAGTGCAATCCGCCACCCGTTGTCATCCCTGCTCCTTGTCGTCGACTGCCCGGTGGTCGATCGTATCCGGAACGCGACGTGGGCCCGGGGTCAGGCGCTCGCGGTGCTGAGGGCGCGGCGGCCGGTTCCGCGTAGCCGGGCCGCGCCGATGGCCCGGCAGCCCAGGTAGATCAGGAACGAGATCGCGGTGACGTAGCCGCTGATCGGGGCGCCCGGCGCGAGCGAAAGCACGATGCCGCCGATCACCGCGACCTCGGCGAACAGCGTCGCGAGCAGCAGCGCGGTCACCGGGTTGGCGGTGACCCTGGCCGCCGCGGCGCCCGGGGTGATGAGCAGCGCGAGCACCAGCAGCGCGCCCACGGTCGGCACGGCGAGGCCGGTGGCCACCCCGATCAGCCCGGCGAAGACCATCGACAGCGCCCGCACCGGCACGCCACGGGCGCGGGCCACGTCGGCGTCCATGCTGGCGAACAGCAGCGGGCGCCACACCAGCGCGAGCACGGCCAGCACGGCCGCCGCGCAACCGCCGAGCAGCCACAGGTCGTTGCGGCTCACCGCGACGATCTGGCCGAACAACAGGGACAGCTGGTTGGAGGAGCGCCCGGGATAGAGCCAGAGGAACAGCCCGCCGAGGCCGAGGCCGAACGCGAGCACCGCGCCGATCACCGAGTCGCGTTCCCGTTCGCGCAGCCCGAGCAGCCCGAACACCAGCGCCGCCGCCACCGCTCCCACCAGCGCGCCGATGCTCACCAGCGAGCTGCTCACCAGCAGCGCCGCGGCTGCTCCGGTGAAGGTGAGCTCGCTGGTGCCGTGCACCGCGAAGGAGACCTGCCTGGCCACCACCAGCGGGCCCAGCGCGCCGGCGATCAGCGCCAGCAGGGCACCCGCGATCAGTGACTGCTGGACGAAGTCGAGGCTCAGCAGGTCCCCGGTGCCCGCGAAGCTGAACAGCCGGTCGATGATCTCCCCGAAGCTCATCGGGCCCCCGAGGTTCGTGGCTCCGCCACATGGTGCGGGTCGTCGTCCTGGTACGCGCCGACCACCAGCACCCGGCCCTGCACGCTGATCACCTCGACCTCGGTGCGGTACAGCTCGGAGAGCGTCGCCGAGTTCATCACCTCGTCCGGGGTGCCGATCCGGAACCGCCCGTCCACCAGGTAGAGCACCCGGTCCACCGCGGAGAGCATCGAGTTGATCTCGTGGGTCACGAACAGCACCGCGGTGTCCGTCGCGCGGCGCCGGGCGTCGATCAGGTCGCTCACCGCTCGTTGGTGGGCGAGGTCCAGCGAGGCCAGCGGCTCGTCGCACAGCAGCACGTCGGGGTCACCGACCAGGGCCTGGGCCACCCGCAGGCGCTGCTGCTCGCCGCCGGAGAGCAGCCCCACGGGCGCGTCGGCGTAGCCGAGCGCGCCGACCGCGTCCAGCGCCTCGTCCACCCGCGCGCGGCGCCGGGCGGACGGCAGTCCGAATCCCCAGCGGTGCCCGTCCAGGCCGAGCCGCACCAGGTCCCGGCCACGCAAGGTGAGAGTGGGGTCCATGGCGCGCTGCTGCGGTATGTAGCCGACGCTGCGGTTCCCGCGGCGCACCTGCCGTCCCGCGATCTCGACCGTGCCCGCCGACAGCGGCTGCAGCCCGAGCAGCACCTTCAGCAGGCTGGTCTTGCCGGAACCGTTGGGCCCGAGTACCGCGAGGAACTCCCCCGGCGCGACGTCGAGGTCCAGCTCGTCCCACAGCACCCGGTGCCCGTAGGCGAGCCGGGCGCCGTGCAACCGGACCGACGGCGCCGCGGACGGCGCAGACCGGCGGATCGCCTGCCCGGTCCTGGCGGTGTCCAGGAGGCTCACTTCTTCGCGCCTTGCAGTGCGGCCGCCAGCTGGTCGAGCTGGCCGGACATCCAGCTCCGGTAGTCGGTGTTCGGGGGCAGCGTCTCGGTCATGTTCACCACGGGCACTCCTGCGGACTCCGCGGCCGCACGCAGCTGGCCGATCAGCGGGGTCTCGGTCTGCGGGTTGTAGATCAGCACCGTGGCCCGGTGCTGGGTGAGCAGGTCCTTCGTCGCGGCGACGACGCTTGCGGGCGGATCGCTGCCCTCCTCGCTCGCCGAGGCGAACTTGGGTGGGGTCACGTCGCGGAGCTTGCTCGCCTCGACCAGGTAGACGGCCACCGGTTCGGTCAGCGCGACCGGCTCGCCGCCGTGCGCCCTGGCGATGGCCTGCTCCTTGCCGCTCAAGGCGTCGAGATCGGAGCGGAACCGGCTGAGGTTGGCGGCGTACAGCTTCGCCTGCGCGGGGTCGATCCGGTCCAGTTCGTCCGCCACCCGCTGGGCGACCTGCGCCACGACCGGCAGGTCGTACCAGACGTGCTCGTTGGGTGGGGCTGTCCGTCCGGCGGGCTGGGCGGGCAGCAGCGTGAACGCCTCGACCGCGGGCTTGTCGCCGGACTGGGCGCGGAACTTGTCCATGAAGCTGTCGTAGCCGCCGCCGTTGTAGACGACCAGGTCGGCGCGGGCGACCTCGGCGGCATCGACCGGCTTGCTCTCGTAGGAGTGCGGATCGGCGGCGGGGTTGTCGATGATCGCCTTGATCTCGACAGTGTCCCCGGCGACCGCGCGGACCACGCTGGCCCAGACGTCGGTGGACGCGACCACGGTCGGCCTGCCGCCCGCGGAGCTGTGCCCCGCGGCGCCACACCCGGCTGTTCCCACCAGGACCGCCCCGGCGACAACCGATGCGGCGAGCCGCCGGATCATGGGTACTCCTTGCTGTGGTCACCGGACGCCGCCGCCCGATCACGAAATGGAAACCGTTGTCGTCTTCACTATAGAGCGACCCCGGTCGGAGGACCACCCGCTGCGCGGCGCCCTCCGGTGCCCGGACCCGGCGCCGCCGTGTCCGGCCGGATGAGGGAACCGCCTGCTGTCGGGTGGTGGCGCTGTCAACTTCGCCCTGTGCTATCGCACCCGTTACCGTCGCCTTCATGGCGCGGACGGTGAAGAGCTGCAGACCAGCGACCCTGGCGTCGCTGGCCGCGGAGCTCGGGGTATCACGGACCACTGTGTCCAACGCGTACAACCGGCCCGACCAGTTGTCGCCTGAGCTGCGTGAACGCGTTCTGGAGGCGGCTCGCCGGGTCGGTTATCCCGGCCCGGACCCGGTGGCCAGGTCGCTGCGGACCCGGCAGGCCGGTGCGGTCGGACTGCTGCTCACCGAAGCGCTGTCCTACGCGTTCCGTGACCCGGCCGCGATCGGCTTCCTCGAAGGTCTCGCGATGGCCTGCGAAGAGGCTGGTCAGGGGCTGTTGCTGGTGCCGGCCAGCCCGGAGGCCGACGCGCAGGAGACGGCCGCTGCGGTGCACCGCGCCGGGGTGGACGGATTCGTGGTCTATTCGGTGCCGGACGACGACCCGAACCTCGCCGCGGTGCTGCAGCGCCCGCTAGCGACCGTGGTGTGTGACCAGCCGCACGTGAGTGGTGTCGATCACGTCGGCATCGATGATCGCAAGGCGATGGCCAGCCTGGGCGCCCACCTGATCGGCCTGGGGCACCGGCGCATCGGTGTGGTGTGCATGCGCCTCGGGCGGGACCGCCATGACGGGTTCGTCGACGCGCGGCGCCAGCGCACCGCCAGCTTCCACGTGCAACGCTCCCGCCTGGCCGGGCTGTCCGATGCCTTCGGGGCGGTGCTCCTGGACTGGGACGCGGTCCCTGTCGTGGAGCGCTTCGACCACACCATGTCCTCCGGCGCGTCCGCGGCCGCCGAGCTGCTGGACCGGGACCCGGACCTCACCGCGATCGTCTGCACCTCCGACATCCTCGCTCTCGGCGCGCTCACCGAGGTGCGGCGGCGCAGCCTGCGGGTGCCCGACGACGTCACGGTCACCGGTTTCGACGGGGTGCCGGAGGCCGAACGCGCCGGGCTGACCACCGTGTCGCAGCCGGTGCTGGAGAAGGGCCGCGCGGCGGGCCGCCTGCTGCTGGACCGCAGCAGCAGCAACCCGCGCAGCATGATGCTGCCCACCGAGCTGCTGGTGCGGGCCACCTGCGGTCCCGCCAAGAACCACGAAACGCCCTGGTTCTCCGGGCTCTAACTAGTCACCGGCGGCGTCCAGCAGCTGGGCGCAGCGGATCAGGCCGAGGTGGGAGTAGGCCTGCGGGTGGTTGCCCAGCGAGCGCTCCGCCACCGGGTCGTACTCCTCGGAGAGCAGCCCGGTGGGCCCGGCGACGTCGACCAGCTGCTGGAACAGCTGCTCGGCCTCGGTGCGCCTGCCGTTGGCCAGGTAGGCCTCGACCATCCACGCCGCACAGAGGTGGAAGCCGCCCTCGCCGCCGGGCAGGCCGTCGTCGTGCTTGTACCGGTACACCGTGGAGCCGCTGCGCAGCTCCGACTCGATCGCCGTCACCGTGGCGGCGAAGCGGTCGTCGCTGGGGTCGATCAGCCCGCTGAGCCCGACGTGCAGGGAGGCGGCGTCGAGGTCCATCCCGTCGTAGGCGGTGGTGAAGGCCTGCACCTCGTCGTTCCAGCCCTTGGCCAGCACGTCGGCGGCGATGTCGTCGCGCAGCTCGGCCCAGCCCGGTTCGGGCTCCCTGCCGTGCGTGGCGGCCAGCGTCAGCGCCCGGTCCACGGTCACCCAGCACATCACCTTGGAGTAGACGTGGTGGCGGGGTGCGCCGCGGATCTCCCAGATGCCGTGGTCGGGCTCGTGCCACCGGCGGGTCACCGCCTCGGTCATCGAGCACACCAGCTCCCAGTCGTGGTCGGACACGTCGCCGCGCGCCGCGGAGACGTCCGCGATCAGCTCCACGACCGGCCCGAACACGTCCAGCTGGATCTGCTGGTTGGCGGCGTTGGACACCCGGACCGGGCGGGACCCGGCGTACCCGGGCAGCGTGTCGATCACCGCCTCGGGGCCCAGCGCGCTGCCGCGGATGGTGTAGAGCGGGTGCAGCCGTTCCGGGCTGGAGATCGTCTCCAGCACCCGGTGCAGCCAGTCCAGGTAGGCGTCCGCCTCGCCGAGCGAGCCCAGCGTCACCAGCGCCCGTGCCGACATCGCGGCGTCGCGCAGCCAGCAGTAGCGGTAGTCCCAGTTGCGGACCCCGCCGATCTCCTCGGGCAGCGAACTGGTGGCCGCCGCCATGATCGCGCCGGTCTCGCTGTGGCACAGACCGCGCAGGGTGAGCGCGGACCGGGCCACCAGCTCGTGCTCCGTCCTGGGCAGCGTCAGCCCGGCCAGCCAGTCGCTCCACCACACCGAGGCGCGGCGGCGCTGCTCCGGCTCGCTGACCGGGGACGGTCCGAGGTCGTCGCTGCCGCAGCGCAGCTCGAACAGCACGTCCGCGTTGGTGGGGTCGATCACCGCGCGGGCGCTGGAATGCCAGCCGTCGCTGCTGATCTCCCACCGCACGCCGGGGGAGCGCAGCACCATCGGGTCCGAGGTGCCCAGCACCCGCAGCCCGTCCTGGTCGGCCTCCAGACGCACCGACACCTGGCCGAACTCGGGACGCGGCACGAACTCGACCACGGCCTTGGTCTGCCCGGAGACGACCCGGACCAGGTCGTTGCGGCCGACCTCGTCGAGGTAGACCAGGTAGTCCGTGACCAGCAGCCGGGACCAGCGGGTCTCCAGCGTCATGGTGCCCGGCACGTAGCGCTGGCCCAGCGGAAGCCCGTTGCGCTGCGGGGTGATCGAGAAGTAGCCGGCGGCGGGTCCGCCGAGCAGGTCGGCGAAGACCGCG
>DASXOL010000171.1:0-5113 GCA_036494295.1 Pseudonocardiaceae bacterium | reverse complement strand
CCGCGGAGCGGGCATTCGACGTCGTCGATCCGGCGCTCGGCGCGGTCACCGCCCAGGCCCCGGACTGCACCCCGGAGCAGCTCGACCGGGCCGTCACGGCCGCGGCGCGGGCCCAGCGGGAGTGGCGCACCGATGAGGAGGCCAGGCGCAAGACGATGCTCGCCTTCGCTGACGCGATCGTGGCGGCATCCGATGAGCTGACCGCCACGCTGAGCCGTGAGACCGGCAAGCCACTGCCCGTGGCGGGCGCCGAGCCGGGAATCTGCGCCGCGTGGCTGCAGTACTACGCGGGCCTGCAGATCCCGCGGGAGCTGCTGCAAGACGACGAGAAGGCGCGGATTGAGCTGGCCCAGCGCCCGCTGGGGGTCGTGGCCGCGATCACCCCGTGGAACTTCCCGCTCGGGCTGGCCATGTGGAAGATCGCGCCCGCGCTGCTGGCCGGCAACACCGTGGTGCTCAAGCCCTCGCCGTTTACCCCGCTCGCCTCGCTGCTGCTCGGCGAGGTCGCCCAGTCGGTGCTGCCGCCGGGCGTGCTGAACGTGGTCACCGGTGGCGACCAGCTCGGCGCCGGCCTCGTCGCGCACCCGGTGCCGCGCAAGGTGACCTTCACTGGTTCGGTCGCGGGCGGCAAGAGCGTGGCCGTCTCCGCCGCCGCCGACCTCAAGCGGGTCACCCTCGAGCTCGGCGGGAACGACGCCGCGATCCTGCTCCCAGACGCCGACCTGGCCACCGCGGTGCCCGTGTTGCTAGGGACCGCCTTCTTCAACACCGGCCAGGCGTGTGCCCTGCCCAAGCGCATCATTGCCCCCGGCGAGCGGTACGGCGACGTGGTCGAGGCGTTCGCCGCCGCGGCGGCCGCGATAACGGTCGGGCCACCGTCCGACCCGGCCGCGCAGCTCGGCCCGCTGTCGACCCGGCCGCAGTTCGAGCGGGTGAAGGCGCTGGCCGAGGACGCGGTACGGCGGGGCGCCCGCGTCGCGGCGGGCGGCCACCCCGGCCCGGGCCCGGGCTTCTTCTTCGAGCCGACGATCCTCGCCGACATCGCGGACAGCGCCCCGGTGGTCGCCGAGGAGCAGTTCGGCCCAGTGCTGCCGATCCTGCGCTACGCCACCGTGGACGAGGCGGTCGAGCGCGCGAACGACACCACGTTCGGGCTGTGCGGCTCGGCGTGGGGCGCCGACGTGGACCGGGCGACCGCGGTCGCTGAGCGGCTGGAGTGCGGCACCACGTTCGTCAACACCCACGCCGACCTGCTGCCGACCGTCCCGTTCGGCGGTTCCAAGTGGAGCGGTCTTGGGCACGAGAACGGGACCGCGGGCCTGCTGGCATTTACCGAACCCCAGGTCGTGCACGTCAAGAAGGCGGGGAGCTGACCATGAAGACCACGGCGGCGATCCTCTGGGAAGTTGGCACCCCCTGGAGCGTGGAGGAGGTCGAACTAGACGACCCCCAGCCCGGTGAGGTGCGGGTCAAGCTGGCATCGAGTGGCCTGTGCCACTCCGACGACCACTCGGTGAAGGGTGACCTCCCCACCGGTCTGCCGATCATCGGCGGGCACGAGGGCGCGGGCGTGGTCGAGGAGGTCGGCCCGGGCGTCACCCGGCTGAAGCCCGGCGACCACGTCGTCATGGCGTTCATGCCCGCCTGCGGGCACTGCCGCTGGTGCGCGAGCGGCGTATCAGTGCTGTGCGACTACGGCGCCGTGATCATGTCCGGGCTGCCGATCGCGGACGGCAAGCCGCGCACGCACGCGCGCGGCCAGGGCCTGATGCGGATGTCGCTGCTCGGCACCTTCAGCCCGTACGCGGTCGTCCACCAGGACTCGTGCGTGAAGATCGACGAGGACATCCCGCTGGAGCTGGCCTCGCTCGTGGGGTGCGGGGTAGCGACGGGTTTCGGCGCCGCCGTGAACCGGGCCCAGGTCGGGCCAGGGGACACCGTGGTCGTCGTCGGCACCGGCGGCGTCGGGTCCAGCGCGGTGCAGGGGGCGCGCGTCGCCGGCGCCCAGAACATCATCGCGGTCGATCCCATCCCGTTCCGCCGTGAGCAGGCCATGCTGCTTGGTGCGACGCACTCAGTGGCGTCCATGGACGAGGCGATGCCACTGGTTGCGGAACTCACCCGCGGGGTGATGGCCGACCGGACGATCCTGACCGCGAGCCTGGCTACTTCGGACATGCTCAAGCCGCTGATGCTGCTCACCCGCAAGGGCGGCCGCGCCTGCCTGACCTCCACGGCCAATCCGAACGTGGACAAGGTCGACCTGATCCTGGTTGATGTGATCTTCGGGCAGAAGGAGATCGTCGGCAACGTGTTCGGCGGCTACAACCCGCACGCCGACCTGCCCCGCCTGCTGTCGCTCTACCGCAGCGGCGAGCTGAAGCTCGAGGAACTCGTGACCAAGCGCTACGCCCTGGAGCAGGTCAACGAGGGCTACGACGACCTCCTCGCAGGCCGCATCATGCGCGGAATGATCGTCTTCTGACGGGGGAGCAGGCCGGGCGGCTCGACGGGCGACGCGCGCTGGTCACCGGGGCCAGCCGCGGCATCGGGGCGGCGATCGCGCGGCGGCTGGCCGAGCTTGGTGCCGACGTCGCGCTCGCCGCGCGCAGTGCCGAGGCGGTCGAGGCGCTCGCGGCGGAGCTGCGTAACGCGGGTGCGCGCGCGGTCGCGGTCCCGGCCGACCTGACCGACCGCGACTCGTTGCGGGCTCTGGTCGCCCGGGTCGGCGAGGAGTTCGGCGGGCTCGAGGTGCTGGTGAACAACGCGGGGCTGCTGCCGGCCGCAGCCCGGGCCGAGGCCACCGGCTGGGCCGAATGGGACAGCGCGATCGGCCTGAACCTGTCTGCACCGTGGTATCTGGCGTGCCGGGCGAAGGAACTGATGGCCGACCGCGGCGGAGTCGTGGTCAACAACGCCAGCACGGCCTCCTACTACCCGTCCCGGGGCCTGGTTGGCTACAACGTCAGCAAGGCTGCGCTGGTGATGCTGACCCGGGTGCTCGCGCTGGAGTGGGCGCGCGACGGCGTCCGGGTCGTGGGCGTCGCTCCCGGCAAGATCGACACCGATCTCGTGCAGCCCATCCTGCGGTGGAGCGAGAAGACGGAACGACCGCTGAACCCGATGCGGAGGATCGGCTTGGACCGCGAGGTGGCCGACCTGGTCGCGTTCCTCGCCTCTGACCAGGCCGCCTTCATCACCGGCGTGACGGTGCCGATCGACGGCGGCGAGTTGCTGACGGCGGGGTCGGAGTCCGGGCGTTGAGAGGTCCGGCTGCTGAGGGGTTGGCGCTGAGGGTCGCTGAGGGCTGAGCGGTCAGCCAGGCCGGAGGATGGCCGGGTCGCCGGCCCTGGTCAGCAGCGTGAGCGTGCGCCGGGCGATGCGCCAGCCTTCGGGCGTGCGGGTGAACCGGTCGTCGTAGGTGCCCGTGACGGTGTACGTGTCCGCTTCGTTCGCGGGCAGCACCGCGTCGTGGCCGACGTGGTGCGCGGTGACATGGCTCAGCCCTTCGGCGGTGCCCGGCCCGGTGGCCCAGACCCGGGAGGTGTGCAGGAGGTGCTGGGTGGTGGCGGCCGATGCCGCGGCCCGGAAGAACGCCACGATCTCGTCGATGCCCGCGCGGACCCGTGGACCCGAGTATGTGATCACGGCGTCGAGGGCGAAGACCTCGCGCAGGCCGTCCCAGTCGCGCCGGTCGATCGCGAAGCAGTACCGGGCGAGCAGGTCATCGATCTCGGCGCGGTCCGGCGGCGCCAGCAGGCCGGCGGCCGGGCTGCTCATGCCGCGCCGCCGGCGGGGGCCATTCCTCCGGTGAGGTGGGCGCGGAGATCGTCGAGGAACCCGGCGTAGATCCCGGTGAACGCCGTGGTGAGCCGGTCGGCGACAGCGGCGTCGCAGTCGAACTCCCCGTACCACTCGACGAAGGTCGTGCCGGACAGGGTGACGGGCAGCAGGTGCACCGTTCCCCGGTAGGCGCGGACCGGGAACGGCTGCTCGCCAGCGAACTCGTAGGAGTAGCGGTGCCCGGGGGCGTCATAGTGCACCAGCCGTTCCCGCACCACCCGGCCGTCGGGCTGCATGGTCAGCCGCCGTGTGGAACCGACCGCGGCTGGTCCGCTGCCGTCCTCGGGCTCGGCTGAGCGGATCCGGCCCACCCACCTATCGATGCCGTGGAAGTCGTGCAGCACAGACCAGACCGTGTCGATGTCGGCCTCGATGGTGGCGCTGACGTAGGCGATACTCACGGTCGTTTCTCCGGAGGGATGGTGGCGGGTGCGGGCGGTCAGGCGCACAGGCGGTCAGAGCGCGAAGGCGGCCTCGTAGCCCTCCTTGAATGCGTGCATCGCGGTCCGCGGGGCCAGCGCGTCGCCGACGATCGTGTACGGCAGCGATAGCCGTTCCACGACCTCGACCAGCTCGAGCGCAGGCCGGGGGGCGGTAACCGGCACGATCCGGTCGACGTCCAGTTCGGTGATGGTCTCCCCGTCGGGGCGGACGACGATGACGTGCTTTCCGTCGACGTCGCCGAGCAGCCCGCCGGTGACCACCTGCTCGCAGCGCCTGCGCAAGATGGCCGGGACCTCGTAGCGGTGCAGTTGCCCGCCCCAGGGCATCACCGTCTCGCAGCTCGTCACGTAGACGACGGCCGCGCCGCGGCGAGCGAGCTCCTCAGCGACGAGCGGGCCCTCGTTGGCGCCGACCGCGTCGAAGACCAGCACCCGCCCGCCGTCCACGGCCGCGAGCGCGTCAGCGCTGCTGATCACCACGCCGTCCGCCGCACCCGGATACGCGGCGGTGGTGAGGGGGCGGCCGCCGGTAGCCAGCACGACGTGGTCGGGAGCGAGGTCGCGCAGCAGGGCCTCGCCGGCGGTGGTACCGCTGCGCACCTTGACTCCGTGCTCGGCCAGCTCGGCCACGAGATAGTCGACGGCGCTGACCAGGCCGAGCGCAGCCGTCTTCTCGGCGGCGCGCAGGCGCCCGCCAGGCCGGGGGCCGTCGTCCACGACGGTGACACGATGCCCGCGCCGGACAGCGGCCTCCGCTGCTTTCAGCCCCGCCGGGCCCGCTCCCACGACGACCACGTGCCGCGAGGTCCCGGCCGGCCGGCTGGCGA
>DASXOL010000170.1:0-11714 GCA_036494295.1 Pseudonocardiaceae bacterium | reverse complement strand
CTCGATCCCGCCGTCCTGTCTGTGTCGCCCGAGGACGCCGCGTCGAAAGAGACCGTGGCACAGCTCGCCCCCAGGGTGGGTGTCGACGAAATGCAGCCCGTCGACCTGGTTGTCTGTGGCAGCGTGGCGGTGAATCGGCGTGGGGTCCGGCTCGGTAAGGGCGCTGGATACTCGGATATCGAGGTCGCACTGTTGCAGGAGGCCTGCCTCATAGGACCGAACACGACGATCGCGACAACGGTGCATTCCTTGCAGGTCGTTGACGGCGAGCTACCCGAAACCGAGCACGATTTCAGCGTTGACCTGATCGTGACGCCGGACGAAGTGATCAGGTGCGGCGAGCCGCACCGTCCGCGCGGTGTTCTGTGGGCGGACCTCAGCGCGGCGCAGATCGCTGCGATTCCCGTGTTGGCCGCACGGCAGAACTTCTAGGTGGGATGGTGCTTTGCGAAACAGTGCCGCCGCACGCGTGTCGTTTGACGGCAGAGCACGTGCGTACCGCCCTTGAATCTTTTGGCTCACTGACTTCCTGACCCGTTCGGTACGGGCAGGTCCCAGTGTGGGCCTTTTTCGGGGTCGCTGAGCCAGATCCGGTGTGCGGTCGGTGTGGCGGTGATGCCGAATTCGTGCATGGCGGGCCGGCCCAGCTCGATCCATTCGGTCCAGGCTTCCTCCACCCGCGCCCACAGCGGGGTGGGGCCGGCTTCGCGCAGGGTGTAGCACCCGGCTGCCTCGGGGGTGCGGGCGATCTCGCACCACGAGCCGTCCGGCGCGGCGAGGCGGCTGATCGCCCGCAGCGCGTCGGTGGCGCGGATGCTGCGCAGCATCCCGGACGGCAGGTAGAGCTGCGCCAGGAACGGGAACGGCCTGCCTCCGTCCAATTCGGACGGGTCGACGGTGGTGTGCCGGGTGGTCGGCGTCTCCGTCGTGGGCACCGGGCGGGGAGTGCCGGTGGTCGGGCCGTAGCGGGATCTGCGTCGCATGAAACAGCCCCACCAGGGCAGGAACCGGCCCTGCAACACCCCGGCGTCCTCCATGCTCAGCGCGACCAGGTTGCCCGCGCCGAGCGGCCCTTCGAGGTGTACCAGCACCCGTCCGTCCGGCCCCAGCTGCTGAATCCACTCCGGCGGAACGCGCTGCATCGAGCAGGTGGCCACGAGACGGTCGAACGGCGCGTAACCCGCCAGGCCGTCGGCGCCGTCGGCGGCGACCAAGGTCGGGTACCGCCCCAGGCCGGCCAGCCTGCTCCCGGCGTCGTCGATCAACGCCGGGTCGATGTCCACCGAGCAGACGTTGCGGTCGCCGAGCCGGTGCGCGAGCAGCGCGGCGTTGTAGCCCGAGCCGGTGCCGATCTCCAGCACCCGCATGCCGTCTTCGACCTGCAATGCCTCCAGCATGCGGATCATCAGGTCCGGCTTGGTGGAGCTGGACACCGGCGTCTGCACGCCGCGGTCGGCGTACTGCGCGATCGCGGTGATCAGCGTGGTGGGCGAGTAGACCAGCTCCAGCCACCGCGCGGTGCTCGCCGCGTCGTGCGGTTCGTGCAACACCCAGGCAGGCGGGCAGGTGGTGGCGTCCTGCAGGTAGTACCGCGGCACGAAGACGTGCCGGGGCACGGCGAGCATGGCCTCGCGCCAGGCCGCGGAGTGCAGGTCGCCGTCGGCGGTGAGCTGGTCGGCGAGCAGGCGGGCGTACTCCGGCCAGGCTGAGACGCTCACCGGCGTTCCCCCGTCCCGTTGGCCAGCAGGTCCACCAGGGTGCTGGTGACCGGTACCCCCGCCGCCCCCTCAAGGAATCCGTACTGGCCGCCGGGGTTGCACTCCAAGAGCCAGACCCGGTCCCCACCCTGTTGGTCGACGCCAATCACCAGGTCGAATGCCCCGTACACCAGCCCGAGCTCGGACATGAACGCCCGCAGTCCGGCGGTCACCGCGTCCGGAAGCTGCATCACCTCGTAGCGCAGCGAGGGGAAGTCGCTGCGCCAGTCGACGTATGCCGCCGCCGATTCGGCGTGAATCGCCACTGCGAAGATCTCCGAGCCGATCACCACGGCCCGGCACTCGAACCGTTTCGGTGCCCAATCCTGCAACTGATGCGCGGTGACGTCGAGCCCGCGCAGGTCCGACAGGTCCTGCTCGGACAACCGGCGCGTCCAGCCCATCTTGTAGGTGTGGTCCTCCCAGATGAGATTCGTGCTCAGCGGTTTGAGCACCAGCCCGGTGCTCGACCCGGCGGCGAACCGGGTCACCGCCTTCGGGCTGTTGGTCACCAGAGTCCGCGGCACCGACAGGCCGCACCGCGCCGCGGTGGCCAGCTGGACCGGCTTGTACACCGCGGTCGCCGCCAGGTCGGGCCGGTTCACCCACAGCACCTGGGACAGGCTCATCAGCACCCCGCCGACGCCGAGCTTGGCCTCCCGTTTCGCGTAGTCCCGCTCGACCGCGCTCATTCCGTCCGGCATGCGGAACGAGGACGGGGTGCGCACCCAGATCGACCGGATCTCCTCCAGCTCGACACCGTGGCGGTCGGTGCGCAGCGAGCCGCGCCACTGGCCGTCGCGGAACTCCGCGTCCAGCGCGAGCTGCTGGGGAAACCAGGAGAGATCGAGCCGCATGACCGGGACGCCCCGGTCCACCAGACCCTGGATCACCCCGTCTGCCGTCCGATCAAGCTCTTCGGCCAGCACGAGGACTGTCATCGCGGAGTCAGCCGGTGAAATCCGGGACGGTCTCCCAGCCGTAGTCCTTGCTCGGGCCTTCGTCCCCGTCCTTCTGGCTCACCGTGGTCCAGTCCTGCCGGGCGCGGGGCGGCAGCGGCTGCCCGGTGCGCACGTCGACCGCGATCTGACGGGCCGGGCAGTAGCGGTACGAGGTGGGCACCGTGGGCACTCCCATGGGGACCAGCCACCGCAGCCCGAACGGGCGGGTCGCGGGGCCTGACGGCGGCTCGCTGTGCTCGGGTGCCGAGAACCCTGGCGGGGTCAGGGGGAACTGGGCCGACACCGACACCAACGGATCATCCGCGAACCGCACACCTGACATCGCCTGCCGTCCTTTCACGATACGGATAGGACAGAACGTAACTGCGTGAACGCTCACAGTAACGATGTTGAGACGGTCCGCCACCCCCCGCCAGTGCGCTGCTGAGCACTCCAGTGGTGGATTCGGGCAAGCGGACGGGTGGGGGCCGCTGGCCGCAGCGGCCCCCACCCGGGGCTGGCCTGAGTGATCAGGCCAGGTCGACGATCACGGACTTGGTCTCGGTGTAGTTGCGCAGCGCGTCGTGGCCCATCTCGCGGCCCCAGCCGGACTGCTTGAACCCGCCGAAGGGCACCGCCGCGTCGAACACGTTCCAGCAGTTGACCCAGACCGTGCCGGTGCGCAGCCGCTGCGCGGTCCGCAGCGCCTTGGAGATGTCCCGGCTGAACACGCCGCCGCCGAGGCCGTACGGCGTGTTGTTGGCGGTCGGGATGATCTCGTCGGAGCTGTCGAACGGAGCGGCGACCACCACCGGCCCGAAGATCTCCTCCTGCACCGCCTTCATGTCCTCCCGGGTCTCGGTGAGGATCGTCGGCTCGACGAAGTAGCCGCGCTCGCCCACCCGCCGGCCGCCATGGATGGTGGCGCCGTCGTCGCGCCCGGAGCTGATGTAGCCGGTGACCCGGTCGAACTGCTCCTGCGAGACGAGCGGCCCCATGGTGGTCTCCGGGTCCAGCCCGTTGCCCACCTTGATCGACTTCGCCTGCTCGCCGACGCCCTCGACGACCTCGTCGAACACCGACCGCTCGACGTACAGGCGCGAGCCTGCCACGCAGCACTCGCCCTGGTTGAAGAAGATCGCGTGAGCCGAGCCCGCGATCGCCTTCTCCAGGTCGGCGTCGGCGTAGACCACGTTCGGGGACTTGCCGCCCAGCTCCAGGGTCACCTTCTTCAGGTTGCCCGCCGCGGCCCGGACGATCTCCTGGCCGACCTCGGTGGAGCCGGTGAAGGCGACCTTGTCGACATCGTCGTGCGCGGCGAGCGCGGCGCCCGCCTCGCCGTAGCCGGTGACGATGTTGAGCACCCCCGGCGGAAGCCCGGCCTCCATGAACAGCTCACCCAGCAGCAGCGCCGAGAGCGGCGTCTGCTCGGCGGGCTTGAGCACGATGGTGCAGCCGGCCGCCAGCGCGGGCCCCAGCTTCCACGCCGCCATGAGCAGCGGGAAGTTCCACGGGATGATCTGGCCCGCCACCCCGACCGGCTCCTTGAGCGACATCGCCAGGTACGAGCCAGGGCTGGCCCCGGACATCGGGATCGTGTTGCCCTCGATCTTGCTGGCCCAGCCGGACATGTAGTGGAACAGGTCCGCGGCCAGCGGCACGTCCGCGACCTTGGCCACCGAGTACGGCTTGCCGTTGTCCAGCGACTCCAGCAGCGCGAAGTCCTCGAGGTGTTCCAGGATGAGGTCACCCAGCTTGTGGATGATCTTGCCGCGCTGTCCCGGTGGCATCCGCCGCCACGGTGAGGCCTCGTCGAAGGCCTTGCGCGCGGCCCGTACCGCGCGGTTGACGTCCTCGGCCTCGCCGCGCGGGACGCTGGCGAGCACCTCCTCGGTGGCCGGGTTGAGCGACTCGAACTCCTGCCCGGACGCGGAGTCCACCCATTCCCCGTTGATCAGCATCTTGCGATGGACCGCGTCGAGCGCCTCGCGGATTCGCGGTTCCTCGAACGTCAGCGTCATCGTCGACCTCCTCGCCACTTGTACAAGCCCTTGCCCGATGCACCGCCGCCACGCTGCGTCGGTATCCGCACCTGCGGTGAAGGCCCGGATGCCATGGCGCTTCAGCGGAGTCTAGCTCTCTCTGTTAACGCATTAACGGAGCTAGTGGACTATATTCACCGTAGCTGCGGTTCTAGCAAGGCTTGCTGCTGGGACTGTACGAACGGTTAGGCCCGCGCCGCGCCGCGCCGTCGCCCTCCGCTCGCCGCCGGGGAGGGCGTCTGATCAGGGAGGAAGCCATGACAGCCACCGTCCGAATCGGAACCCCGCGGGGCGAATCGCTGGTGAGTGTCGAGGTGCACGACCACGACCCGTATCTGACGCTCGCCGTCGGCGGCCACACCGTGGCGCTCACCCGTGGCGAGGCGCGGCGGGTCAGCGACGCGCTCTACGCCGCGTCGATCGCCCCGGCAGGCGAGCTCGGCTAGCTCGGCTAGCTCGCGCTGCGGAAGGTGCCGCGGTAGGTGCTCGGGGACACCCCGAGCGCGGTCTGCAGGTGCTGGCGCAGTGACGCCGCGGTGCCGAAACCCGCGTCCGCGGCGATCCGGTCCACCGGGAGGTCGGTTTCCTCCAGCAGGTGCCGGGCCCGCTCGACGCGCTGCTGGGTGAGCCACTGACCGGGAGATATCCCGACCTCCGCGCGGAAGCGGCGGGTGAACGTGCGGACGCTCATCGACTGGCGCGCGGCCAGCTCGCCCAGCGTCAGTGGCCGGTCGAGGTGGTCCAGCGCCCACGCGCGGGCGGCGGCGGTGGAGCTCGTCCGCGGCTCGGGCACCGGCCGCTGGACGAACTGGGCCTGACCGCCCTCGCGGTGCGGGGAGACGACGGTGCCCCTGGCCACCTCGTTGGCCACCGCAGAACCGTGGTCGCTGCGGATCATGTGCAGGCACAGGTCGATGCCGGACGCGACGCCGGCCGAGGTGAGGACGTTCCCGTCCTCGGTGTACAGGACGTCGGGGTCGAGCTCGACGGCCGGGAACAGCGCGCGGAACTGCTCGCAGGAGCGCCAGTGCGTCGTCGCCCGGCGCCCGTCCAGCAGCCCGGCGGCGGCGAGCACGAAGGCACCGCTACAGATCGACGCGATACGGGTGTCCGGCCGGATGCGGGCGAACGCGTCGGCCAGCGGGGCGCTGAGCCGGCCCTGGGTCGGCGGCCCGTAGTCGTCGTGCGCGGCGGGCACGACCACCGTGTCGGCCTCGCCGAGCACCTGTGGTCCGCGCGCGATGTCGACCGTGAAGTCGGCCTCGGTGCGGAGTGCGCCGGGAAAGAGTGTGCAGGTGAGCACCTCGTAGAGCGGTGTGCCGTCGGCCGCCCGGGCTTGGCCGAAGAGCCGGTGCACGATGCCCAGCTCCATCGGCAGCAGGCCGGGCCTGACCAGCACGGCGACCCGGTGGCGGTCGGGATGAGCGAAGCCGGCCACTGCCATGGCCCGATTCTTGCACATATTGTCTATCGGGCCACTCGTCCACCCACGGCCGTCCACACCGGATCGGTCGGTATGACGTACTGCACGCAGGACCGGACCGCTGTCATCGGGCATCGGGTGCATCGCGCCTGGTGGGTCGCCGCCGTCTCCGGGCTGGCGATCATCTGCGCGGGCACCGTCACGACCACGGCGGGGCTGCTGGTCGATCCGTTGCACCGCGAGTTCGGCTGGTCGCGGACCACCATCGGCATCGCGGTCTTGGTGAACATGGCGCTGTACGGGCTCACTGGGCCGTTCGGCGCGGCGCTGATGGACCGGTTCGGCATCCGCCGGGTCATCGCCTGCGCGCTCACCGCCGTCGCGGCCGGTTCGGCGCTGACCACCGTGATGACCGGCGCCTGGCAACTGGTTCTCTGCTGGGGCGTCCTGGTCGGTGCCGGCGCGGGCTGCATGGCCACGGCGTTCGCCGCGACCGTGACCAACCGGTGGTTCGCGGCGCGGCGCGGGCTGGTCACCGGCATGCCCACCGAGGCAGGGGTCTTCGGCCAGTTCGTCTTCCTGCCGCTGCTGTCCTGTGCCATCGCGGCGTCGCTCGCCTTGATGATCCGGGTACCGGGCGGCGCCGGGGTTCACCCGGGCAGGTGGGCTTCACCGCATCGCGGCGCCCGCGGCCAGATCGTGAGCTAGGCTAAGTATATGCCCGGACCAGCGAAAACGATCATCAGCGCGGAGACCGACGAGCGCGGCCTCGCCGCCCGGCTCCGGCTCGCCGTGGTCCGGCTGAACCGTCGGCTCCGCGCCCAGCGCGACAGCGAGTCGACCACCACCCTCACCCAGCTCGCCGCGCTGGCCTCGCTGTACCGCCACGGCCCGATGAGCGCGGGCGAGCTCGCCGCCAAGGAACGCGTGCAGCCGCCGTCGATGACCAGGGTGATCGCCGCGCTCGCCGATCTCGGTTTCGTCGCCCGCAGCCCGCACCCCACCGACGGCAGGCAGACCGTGGTGTCGGTGACCGAGGCCGGTCATGCCTATGTGGAGGCCGACATCTCGGCCAGGGAACGCTGGCTGGACGAGCGGCTCGCGGAGCTCTCCGACGAGGAGCGGGTGCTGCTGTGCCGCGCGGCGGAACTGATCGACCGGATGGCGAGCAGCTGAGGCGTGACCACCGACAACATCGCCACCGCACCTGAATCCACCGCACCCGCACCAACGACTTCGGACCCCGCCGGCCGCGGCGGGATGTTCGCCTCGCTGTGGGAACGCAACTACCGGCTCTTCGCCGGCGGCCAGGTCATCTCGCTGATCGGCACCTGGGGCCAGCGCGTCGCCCAGGACTGGCTCGTCCTGGAGCTCTCCGGCGGACGCCCGCTGGCGCTGGGCATCGCCATCGCCCTGCAGTTCGCCCCGACGCTGCTGCTGTCGCTGTGGGCCGGGGTGCTCGCCGACCGCTACGACAAGCGCAGCCTGCTGATCGCGCTGCAGATCGGGATGGGCCTGTGCGCGCTGGCACTGGGCCTGCTCGATGTCGGCGGCATCGTGGCGCTGTGGCAGGTCTATCTGCTGTGCCTGTGCCTCGGCATCTTCTCCGCGGTGGACACCCCCGTCCGGCAGTCCTTCGCGATGGAGATGGTGGGACGCGGGCAGCTCACCAACGCGGTCGCGCTCAACTCGATGACCTTCAACCTGGCCAGGATCGTCGGGCCCGCGGTCGCGGGCATGGCGATCGTGGCCATCGGCACCGGCTGGGTCTTCCTGGTGAACGCGGCGAGCTTCGCCGGGGTGATCTGCGGGCTGCTGCTGATCAACCCCGCCCGGCTCTACCGTTCGCCGCCGATCCCGCGGGAGTCCGGTCAGCTCGTCGCCGGCCTGCGGTACGTGCGGAGCAGGCCGGACCTGATCGCGCTGCTGTCGCTGGTGTTCTTCGTCGCCACCTTCGGGCTGAACTTCCAGGCCACCCTGCCGGTGATCGCGCGCAACGTGTTCGGCCGGGGTGCGGATGCCTACGGCATGCTCTCCACGCTGCTGGCCGTCGGCACGCTGGCGGGCGCGACCGTCGCGGCGCGGCGCAGCGCACGGGGCCGACCCCGGCTGCGGCTGGTGCTGCTGGGCGCGCTCGCCTTCGGCCTGCTGGAGATCGTGGTCGGCGTCATGCCCACCTACCCGACCTTCGGGCTGCTCCTGGTGCCCTGCGGCGCCGCCGCCCTCACCTTCACCACCGCGGTGAACTCCACGGTGCAGCTCTCCGTGGACCCCGTCATGCGAGGCCGTGTGATGGGCCTGTACATGCTGCTGTTCCTCGGCGGGAACCCGGTCGGCGGCCCGTTGATGGGCTGGATCGCCGAGGTGATCAACGGGCGGGCGCCGATCGTGGTGGGCGGGCTGGTGACGGTGGGCGCCGCGGTGGTGTGCGCCGTGGTGCTCAGCAGGCGGACCCGACGTTCACTGCCGTCTGCAGAGCACGACCGCGGCGGCGATCAGGAGTGCGCCCGCGGTGCCGAGCAGGCCGAGCCGGTCGCCGAGCAACACGGCGCCCAGCATCGCGGCGGTGAGCGGTTCGAGCAGCGCGATCAACGACGCGGGTCCCGGGCGCACCGTGCGCAGCCCGCCGAAATAGAGCACGTAGGCCAGTGCGGTGGGTACGAGGCCGAGATAGAGCACCTGTGCGAGCGGAACCGGCGCGACCGCGAAGCCGAGCCCTGCTGGAGTGACGACGACGGCGAGCAGCAGGCCGCCCAGGGTGAACCCGCCCGCTGTGGTGGACACCGCGTCGAGTCCGGCTAGCTGCCTGCGGCCCAGCAGCGTGATGGCCGAGAAGCCGGCGGCGGATCCGAGCGCCAGCAGCGTGCCCACCCACGGCTCGCGGCCCGAACCCGGCGAGCCGACCAGCATGGCGAGGCCGATCAGCGCGAGCAGCACGGTGGCGAGCAAGGTGGCGCTGGGCCTGCGCCGGGTCAGCGCCGCGTCGGCCGCCACCACCAGCACCGGCGTGGCGCCCAGCGTGACGAGGGTGGCCAGGCTCACCGAGGTGAGCGCGACCGCGGCGAAGTAGCACGACTGGTACAGCGCGGCGAGCAGGCCGAATGCGGTGAGCCTGCGCAGCGCCGCAGCGTCGCGCCGCACCCGGCGCAGCCTCCCGGTGGCCGCGAGCAGTGCTACCAGCAGCAGCCCGCCGACGAGCAGCCGGTAGCAGGCCACGGCCAGCGGGGAGAGCCCGGTGCTGCGGGCGAGCAGGATGCCCGCGAGGCCGCCGGTGCCCCAGAGCACCCCGGCGCCCGCCACCCGGAGCAGATCGGTGCGGGCGGTGGGTACCTCGGCGTCCGGGCAGGTGTGGGCAGAGGCAAGTCGATCCATGGAATGGCTCCTGCGACGAGGGGAGAGCGGGTCGCGGGAGCGGGGCGCGGTGCAAGGTCACGTCCACCCGTATCGCCGGACACGGCGACGAGAGCTGCGCTCGACGGGGATGACGCGCAGCGGGCCCCGCTCAGCAGGAGCGGGGTGGCGGGGTGATCGGGAAGCACCGGTGCACGGAGCCGAGCCTAACCCGCCGTCCCGTCGCGTCGCCTCCCGATTCCCCGGACTTGACGCCCAAACAAGGTGAGCCTAACCTAACCGCCAGCCGGCTTCGTGGTGGGAGCCAGGCAGTTGGGAAACACGTCGGGCCCGGCCGGAACCATCCGGTCGGGCCCGATGCCGTGTGTGGCTCTTCAAGAGCCACAAACCCCGCCCCCGCACACCGATAACTGCTACAAACCCACCCGCAGCTCAGAAGTGCGTGCCCGTCTGCGGCTCGCGCTCCGCGGCGAACGCGACGTCGACCTGGCGTAGCACGCAGCGCTCCGCCGTCTCGAGCAGCCCGGCGCGCGCGAAGCTTTCCGCCCGGTGCCCGCCCAGGTACAGCGAGCCGAGCGTGGCGACGTCGGTACGGACATCCGGCGCCCGGTCGGTGGCCGCACAGGAGGCGGCCTCGGGCCCGCCGCGCAGCCGGAACCGCCCGCCCCGGTCCAGGAACGAGTCGTGCACCTCGATCGTCACGTCGAGCTCGGTGGCGTAGCGCCGGGCGGCGAGCGCCACCGGGATGTCCAGCGCCCGCGTCCACACCTCGTCGTCGAGGCCACGGGTCCGCATCTGACGGGGGTCGGCGAGCAGGAACGGCAGGGGATCGTCGAGGGCGCAGGCCGCTGCCGTCACGGTGTGCACCAGATCCAGTCCGAGCAACACCCGCCACAGCGCGATATGGGCGTCGTCGGTGGCCGCCACCAGCTCGACCACCCGGCAGCGCTGCTCCTGCTCGTCGATCCGGTAGGCGGCGAAGCCGTCCGGATGCACCAGGTAGAACATCGCCGACCCACCCTGCCTGTGGTTCTCCCGGTCCAGGAAGAGGAAGTCCCACCAGGCCTCGCTGCGGCTGAGCGCGCCGGGGGTCACGGCGCACCAGCGCTGGTGCACCTCCGGCGCGTGCTTGCGCGCCTCGTCCGCCTCGACCTGGCGCACCCCGCCCGGATCCGGCACGTCCGTGCGGAACGCCGCCAGCCGCCGGTCGACCTCCACACTCCGCACGGAGGTCGCGGGACCGTAGCCGAATCGCCCGTATATCCCGCCCTGGGTCGCGGTCAGGATCGACATCGCGAGCCCGTCCTCGACGAACCGGCGGTGTTGCGCGGTGAACATCTCGCGCAGCACCCCCCTGCGCCGGTGCGTGGTGGCCACCGACACCCAGCTGACCCCGGCGACGTCCAGGCGGGCCCCGCCGGGCACCGTCATCGTGAACGGGTAGTGGCAGGTGATGCCGATGATCCGCCCATCCGAGGGGTCGCAGGCGAGCAGATAGTCCTCGGGCACGAACAGCGGCCGGAAGTCCTCGATGTCCTGTTCGGTCATGTGGACGCCGAAGGCCCGGCTGTCGACGAGCGCCATCGCGGGGAGGTCGTCCAGGGTGGCGCGACGCAGGATGGGTTTCACGACAAGCCAGTCTGGGCCAGCCGATCCGGGCGTTCCACCGATATTCGGGCGACACCCGTCCGCCGCTCAGACCGGCGGCCAGGAATGCACCGGCTGGTTGGTGTGCATGTTGTCGATGTAGTGGCCGAGCATTCCGACCAGCGCGCTCGACCGGTCCGCGCCCTGGGCGCCGAGCGTCCGCACCGTCTCCAGTTGCCAGCTCGCGCCGGTGTGCCTGCTCACGCAGCGCTGCTCGATCACCCCGAGGTAGCGCTCCCGCGCCTCGTCGGACACTCCGCAGCTGCGCAGCCCCGCGTGGGCCAGCGGGAGCAGCTTGCGCAGCGCCAGCTCGTCCGGCGGCACCCACCCGATCCCCGGCCAGTACAGGTGCGCGTCCATGCCGTGCCGCGCGCCCGCGTACAGGTTCTCCTCCGCGGCGTGGAACGACATCTGGCTCCAGATCGGCCGTTCCTGCTCGGTGAGCCCGCGCATGGCGCCGAAGAAGAACGCGGCGTTGGCCAGCACGTCGACCACGGTCGGACCGGCGGGCAGCACCCGGTTCTCGATCCGCAGATGGGGCACGCCCGCCACC
>DASXOL010000169.1:0-13603 GCA_036494295.1 Pseudonocardiaceae bacterium | reverse complement strand
CCCCGTGTCGTGTTCTGATGGACCGGCGGCGCCACCCAGCGGCGTCGCTGACGCAAAGGGGACATACCACATGGGTTTCGACGACAAGGTCGAGCACAAGAGCGACGAGATGAAGGGCAAGGCCAAGGAAGCCCTCGGCGACGCCACCGGTAACGAGCAGTGGCAGGCCGAGGGCAAGGCGGATCAGGTCAAGGGCAATGTGGGCCAGGCCGCTGAGAAGATCAAGGACGCGGTCAAGGACGCCTTCGGCAAGGACAAGTAGCAAGTCGGTCCGCCGGGCGCGTCGGGTGATCTCACTCTCACCCGGCCGCGCGGCGGGCCAACCCCGTTTCTGGAGGCGGTCCGCGATCAGGTTATCGGCGGATTGAGCGCCACCGCGGCTTCGGCCGTGTACACGAAGAACGTCATCGACTCCTGGAAGTACAGGTCGACAACGTCCGAGTCGTGCGAGAGATATCCGATGGACAATTCCTGGCCGAACCGCAGTTCGTAGTCACCCCCGCGGGTGGACACCACGAATGCGCCGTCGATCGCCGGTGCCCACACGATGCCGCCGTCGATCACCCGCGCCAGGTGCTCCGCTATCGGGTACCCGTGGTCCGAGGTCTCGCTGACCTCGGTGTACGCCGCGGCACTCAGCACCAGCGCGTAGGGGCCGTCCACGCCGGCCAGGCGCAGGGCGGTCAGTGCCTGGCTGACCGCGTTGGGGTAGTCCAGCGTGTCGCCGGGCAGGGTGAGCACCGGATTGGTGGAACTCTCCCTGATGCCTGCTATCCCGGCCGCGTCGTAGCCGTCGAACACCGCCCTGTCCTCGGCGAACGCCATGGTCCGCGCCGCCTCGATCACCGGCTGCCAGTCGGAGTCCCGCGCGCCGCGTTCGACGTCGTCGACGGCGTGGCGCGCGAGCCGGAACGGGACGCGCAGCTCGATGATCGGCTGTGACTCCCGTGCGTTCGCGATCACTCCAGGGGTCGGCGGATCGATGCCGTGCAGGTGGCCGCTTCCGATCGCGGCGAGCCGCGGCCCATCCGGCCCGGAGACGTCCACGGCGCGGCGCGCCGCCACATAGGAGGTGAAGCTGCGCTCCGCCTCGGCCTCGATGTCGGCCCACGCCGCCGCGGAGATCGGGGCGAGTTCCCGGTGCAGGTTGTTCATTGCTCGACGCTCCTTTTCAGGCTGCCGATGCGCAGCGCACCCTCGGCGGCAGCGGTGGTCTGCGATGCGGCAGCGCCGTGCACCGGCGCGTCGACGTGGAGCGCGGACATCGACCGCATCCCCGGCATCGACGCCCCCGGTTCCGCCGCAGCGGGGAGATCGGGGAGGTCATCGAGGAAGTCTGCGGTGGGCACGAAGAAAAGGTTTCCGGTCACCGCGACGGAGAAGTCGAGTATCCGATCGTAATTTCCCGGCGGGTCGCCGATGAACATGTTCTCCAGCATCTTCTCGGGAACCTGCGGGGTGGCGGCGTAGGCGATGTAATAGGTGCCGAACTCGCCGCTGCCCACCCGCCCGAACGGCATGTTGTCCCGCAGGACCTGCCGTTCGGTCCCGTCCGGGTCGACGATGGTGTTCAGTGCGACGTGCGAGTTCGCCGGCTGGATATCGTCCGGCAGTTCGATGTCGGCGAGCTTCGTCCGGCCGATCACCTTCTCCTGTTCCTCCACCGGCAGCGCGTTCCACGCGGTGAGGTCGTGCAGATACTTCTGGACGACGACGTAGCTGCTCCCGGCGAAATCGGGGTCCTCGGCGCCGACCGTCACCGCCGCTCGCGCCGCCGCACCGGTGGGATTCTCGGTTCCGTCGACGAAACCGAGCAGGTCCCGTTCGTCGAAATACTTGAAGCCGTGTACCTCGTCGCGCACCGTCACCGAAGCGGCCAGCCGGTCCATGATCTGACCGGCCAGTTCGAAGCACAGGTCGAGCTGTTCGGCCCGGATGTGGAAGAGGAGATCGCCGGGGGTGGCCAGGGCACGGTGGCGGAGGCCGGAGAACTCCCGGAAAGGATGCAGTTCAGCGGGGCGGGGACCGCTGAACAGCCGGTCCCAGGCATCCGATCCCACTCCTGCCACGCAGCCCAGATGCGCGCGGGGGATGCGGAAACCGACCGCGCGCTGCAGTCCGGCGAGGTCACCGAGCAGCGCCCGGGCGGCACGCTCGCCGCCGCGGTCGATGCTCACCACGAGAAAGATCGCCGCGCCGGTGATCGGCCCGAGCACAGGCTGCGCCATGACCGTCGCCCCCTCCCCACCGCGGTTGGCCGATGTCGCGGTTGGCCGAACGTCCGGTGCACCGATGTCTTGAGACCCTCCTTCAGCCTCGCCGGTGGCCGGTGCGCGGTCACGGGGCCGTTCGACGCCCCCGCCAGAGCCGTAGGTCCCTCCCCGCCGGCGCGCAGATGCGGGATTAGCAGAGGTACGGCGCGGGTAGGCCATCACTGCGCCCGGTGTCGCTGCGCGAGGAGCCCGGTGTCGCTACGCGAGGAGGCGTCATGTCACAGCAGAACGGCAGTGGTCCCCGCACGCAGGCGGACTACCAGCGGGGTCTGCCCGACTACCACGACCCGACCGCCGGATTCGGTGGTGCGGCGCCCGCGCAGAGCGCGCTGACGCTGCGCGCCGTGCTCGCCGGTTTCGGGCTGGTGGTGTGCGTCGTGGGGGCGGTCCTGACGATCATCGCGAAGCTGCCGGTGTTCGGGATCGCGTTCGCGGTGCTCGCGGTCGCGGCGCTGGTGGATCTGGCGTGGGTGATCCATCGCAAGCGCCGCGGCGAGCCGGGCTGAACCGGAACCCGGGACGCCGCCGCTCAGCGACCGGCGTCCGCGGCGAAGAACTTCAGCAGCAGTTCGTTGACCTCGGTGGGCCGTTCCAGGTAGCCGAAGTGACCGCAGTCGGCGACCTCCGCGTAGCGGGCACCGGGAATGGCCCGCGCCACCTCCTGGGAAAGAACAGGAGGGACCATCAGGTCGTCGGCGAAACCGATCACCAGGCTGGGCACGGTGATCCTCCGGTACTCGGCCACCCGGTCCGGGAAGTCCTCCAGGTCCAGTTGGGCTCGGGTGCCCGCGCCGATGCGCGAACCGGAGAACTCCAGCACGTCGAGCCAGTCCTGCGCCGTGGTCGGGTCGTTCAGCGTGCTCGGCGCCAGGTTGTGCAGCGCGGTGACCGCGGCGTAGTACTGCGCGGGCAGCTCCACTCCGGCGTCGTGCAGGGCACGCTCGCCCGCGCTCAGCCACGACTGCACCGGATGCGGTCGGGCGTGGGCGGCCATCATCACCGCCTGCGCCACCAGGTCCGGGTGCGCCAGGGCGAGCTCCTGCACGACCCGCGCGCCGAGCGAGGTGCCCACCACCCGGGCCGGGCCACCTCCCAGCTGTCTGATCAGGGCCGCGGTGTCGCCCACCAGGTCGTCGATGGTCATCCCGTGTGCGCACTCGTCGGTCGGCGGGATCCCGCGACTGTCGAACGTGGCCACCCGGTAGCCGGCCGCGACCAGCGCCGGGACCTGATGCAGCCCCCACACCCGGCCGGGACTACCGGTGCCCATCACCAGCACCACCAACTCACCGGACCCGCTCACCTCGTAGCTGAGCCGGATGCCGTTGAGTTCGGCGATCGGCATGGGCGTCCCCCTCGTGGTCCGGTGATCAGGCCTTGTCGGCAGGTGTCCGGTCGCCGTGGGCCTGCGCGGCGCGCTCGTGCAGCCGGGCGCGGACCTCGTCGGGGGTGTACGCCCGGCGGGTGCGCTCGCCGCGGGCGATCAGCACTCCGGTGCCCGCGACGCCCGCGATGCCCGCCAGGCCGGCGATCTTCCACCACTTCATGTGCTCAGCGTCTCATCTCCTAGCCTGTCGCCCATGCCAGGCACCCCGATCACGCTTGACACGGCGCTGGAACTGGCTCGCACCGGCGACATCTGGGTCTTCCGCGGCCGCTCGCCCGCCGACCGTGCCATCCGCGGCCTGACCAACAGCCCGGTCAACCACGTCGGCATGGCCGTGGTCATCGACGACATGCCCGCGCTCATGTGGCATGCCGAGCTCGGACGGTCGCTGGTCGACCAGTGGACCGGCACCCACCAGCGCGGCGTCCAGCTCCACGATCTGGGCGACGCGGTCCGCACCTGGCGCAACCGCTACGGCCAGCGGGCCTGGCTGCGTCAGCTGAACCACCCGGTGACCACCGAGATGGAGGACGCCGTGCTGCGCTGTGTGGCGCGACTCGACGGCACGCCGTTCCCGTCCACCGCGAAGCTGATCGCCCGCTGGGCACGCGGCCGGCTGCCCCACCGCGGCCAGGAGGAGCAGGACCAGCGGCTGGAGACCGCCTACTGCGCGGAGATCGTCGCGCTCACCTACCAGGCGATGGGCCTGCTGCCCGCCACCCGGCGCGCGCAGTGGTACGACCCCGGGCGGTTCTGGAGCGGCGACGATCTCCAGCTCGCGGACGGATACGCCCTCGGCGCGGAGATCACCGTGGACGTGCCGGAATCGGACCGTGACGCCGGCATCCGGGCCCGTTCCCGGCCGTCGCGCCGCACCCGGTTCGTGCGCACGCTGCGCCGGGCCACCCGCACCGCGAACTGACTCCGCCGACGCGTCACACCCATGCCCGGATCAGCTCGTGTGCCTGCTCGGGGTTCAACCGCGGATCGCACAGCGTGGTGTAGCGGTGGCCGAGCATGTTCTCGCGGACCGGTCCGCCGACGCACTCGGTGACCTCGGAGACCGCGACCTCGAGGTGCAGGCCGGCCGGGTGCTCGCCGACACGCTCCAGAATGGACCGGAACGTCACCGCTTCGGCGATCATGTCGGACAGGTGCCTGGTCTTGCGGCCGCGTGCGGCGGGCCTGGTGTTGCCGTGCATGGGATCGCTCACCCACGTCACCGGATGCCCGGCCGAGCGCACCGCGGCGACGAGGGGCGGCAGCGCCGTGCCGATGTGCGCGGCGCCCATCCGGACGATGAACACCAGCCTGCCGGGCGTGCGGTCCGGATCCAGCAGCGCACACAACCGCACCACGTCGTCGGTCAGGATCGCGGTGCCGAGTTTGCAGCCCACCGGGTTGCGCACCGACGACAGCAGCCGCACGTGCGCGGAACCGGGCTGGCGGGTCCGCTCCCCCACCCACGGCAGATGCGTCGAGCCCAGGAAGCTGCAGCCGGTCGCCGGGTCGGTGCGGATCGCGCTGCCCTCGTAGTCGATCACCAACGCCTCGTGGCTCGACCAGGGCCCCGCGCCCGCCGCCGCGGTGCCCGCACGCTGCGCGCGGTCCTCGGCGAGCGTGGCGAGCACCTGCGCGCTCGCCTCGTACGCGCACAACATCCGCGCCGGGTCGTGCTCGCGGGCGGTGTAGGTGGGCAGCTCGGAGTTCACCATGTGACCCCGGAACGCGGGCAGCTCGCGCTCGCAGTGCAACTCCACCGGCTGCGAGCGGGGCTTGGCGAACTGTCCGCCCAACCGCCCGATCCGGAGCACCGGCGCGGTGCCGCCCGCGCCGAGCGCGTCGGCCAGCCCGTGCAGCAGGTCCAGCTTCGCCGTGACGTCGGCGGGGGTGCACTCCGCGAGGCTTTCCGCGCAGTCGCCCGCCTGCAGCAGCAGGCCACCGCCGCGGGCGACAGTGGCGAGCGCCGCGTGCAGCTCGGTCAGCTCCGGCACGGTCACCAGTGGCGCGGCCAGTGCCAGCTGTTCCCGCGTGCGCAGGTAGTCGGGGTGGTCGCGCCAGTGGGGCTGCTGCGCCGAGGGCAGCCCCTCCCAGGCCGCGGGCCCGGCGACCGACGGCGGCAGGGCACGCTCCTGAACCAGGGACATCGATGCTTCTCCTTATGTTCGCGCGCCGGTTTTCCTCGATGACGGGGTGGTGTCATCCGGAACGCTTCAGCACCCCCTCCTGGCGCCCGTCGAGCGCGTATCGGACCAGGTCAGCGAGGATGTGGATGCCGTTCTGGGTGAGCAGCGACTCGGGGTGGAACTGGGTGGAGGCGAAGCCGGGGCCGCGCAGCGCGTGCACCTCGCCCTCGCCGGCGCGGCGGCTCACCTCCACCGGGCCGGTCAGACCCACCCGGTAGAGCAGGTCCTGGTCACAGTTCGCCGCGAAGGTGTTGTAGAAACCCGCCCACTCGCGGCGCCCGAACAGGTCGATCTCCTGCTGGACGCCCTGGGACGGGACCTCCTTGCGGACCAGCTCCAGTCCGAGCGCCGAGCACAGCACCTGGTGCGACAGGCACACGCACAGGAACGGGGCCGCCCTGCGCAGCAGCCTGCCCACCGCGTCCCAGAGCGCGGCGATCCTCGGGTCCGCCCGGTCCCGCGGGTCGCCCGGACCGGGTCCGGCGACCACCAGGTCGAACCGGTCGAAGGCCACTTGCCCGGTGCAGGGCCGCACGGTGACCGCCAGGTCCAGCGAGCGCAGCTGCGCGGCCAGCATCGCGGTGAAGGTGTCCTCCGCGTCCAGCACCAGGACCCGCCGGCCCGCGAGATCGGCGGGCACCTCGCGGCGCTCGTGCCGGGCGCCGAACCAGTAACCGGCGAGGGTGGCGTTGCGCCGCTCCAGCGCGGCGAGCACCCGCTGGTCAGCGGCCAGGTCGAGACGGGAGCGGCCGGTCGCGGCGGCGGCCCGCGGTGCGGGGTCGGTCCCGGCGCCCGCCGCCGCGACCAGGCCGGCGGCCTTCGCGTGCGTCTCGGCCACCTCGGCGTCCGGGTCCGAGTCGCGGACCAGCGTGGCGCCGACCCCGATCTCGGCGGCACCGGTGGCGGAGATGTCGGCGGTCCGGATGAGGATCGCCGAGTCCAGCGTCCGCCGGTCCGCGTCGTCCCTGCCGATCAGCGCGAGCACGCCGCTGTAGTAGCCGCGACCCGCGGGCTCATGCCTGGCCAGCACCCGGCAGGCGTTCTCGACCGGGCTGCCGGTGACGGTCGGGGCGACCAGCGTGCGGCGCAGCACCTCCCGCACGTCCAGCGAGCTGTGGCCGTGCAGCAGGTACTCGGTGTGCGCCAGCCGGGCCATCTCCTTGAGATGGGGCCCCACCACCTGGGCACCCTGGTCGCACACGCCGGCCATCATCTTCAGTTCCTCGTCCACGACCATGTAGAGCTCGCCTGCCTCCTTGCGGTCGGACAGGAAAGCCAGCGCTCCGGGCAGGCTCGGCCCGGTGGCCGGGTAGCGGTAGGTGCCGCTGATCGGGTTCATCACCACCTCGCCAGCCAGCGAGCTCACGTGCCGTTCCGGGCTGGCGCCGACGAAGGTGCGGTCCCCGGTGTGGACCAGGAAGGTCCAGTAGGCGCCCAGCTCCCCGGCCAGCAGACCGCGGAACAGCGCCAGCGCCGACCGCGGGGTGTAGCCGGGTATCCGCGCGCGGAAGCTGCGCTTGATCACGAAGTTGGATCCGGCGCCGCCACCGATCTCGTCGGCGATGATCTGGCGCACCAGGTCGGCGTAGGAGGCGTCGTCGCTCTCGAAGCCGGCATCGGCCAGGTCGACGGGACCGGCGGGCAGCCTGCGCAGCACCTCCGCCATGTCGAGGGTGCACTGGGTGCGCGCCGCCATGGTCAGGATCGGCTCGTCGTCGTCGCGGCAGGCGAAGCCGCGTTCGGTGACCTGACGGAACGGGACCACCGCGAGAACGTCGTGCCGGGCACCGCCGCCGCGGTCGGTCTCGGATGCCGGATCCGCCCCCAAGGGCAGGTCGGCCAGCCGCCGCACCGCGCCGATCTCGCCGCGCAGCAGCTCCAGCCGCTGCGCGCCGGTCGAGTCGGGCCGGTGCAGCAGGGCGAACGGCGGCGGGTTCACGCCCAGCACCCTGGACAGTTCGTCTGGTTCGGCACCTGGCACCTCAGGAATCGTGGCTTCGGGGATACCCGCCTCGTCGCGGATGTGTGGTGGATTGGGTTCGTCCGGTGTGGCCAGCTCTGGCCTGTTGCACAGATCTGCTCGCAGCACGGCCCCTCCGTTCACATCGCGGCCGGCTGGTCGAGGGTCACTCCGCTGCCGACACGCCTAACAGCGTCGGCACGCGTCGCGTCAGGGGCATCACGTCTTTCCGGGATCACTCCTCGTGACGGTCATGGATCAGCACCTGTCTGGTGAGCTCGACGCGGCTGTTCACGCCGAGCTTGGTGAAGCTGTGCCGCAGATGGCTGTCCACTGTGTGCGGTGACAGGAACAGCCTGGTCGCGACCTCGCGGTTGGTCAGCCCCTCGGCGACCAGCCGCACCACGCGCAGCTCCGAGTCGCTCAACGTGTCCCAGGGCGTGCTCGCCTCGACCTCCGCGGCACGCGCCCGGTGGGCGCCGAGGCGGGTGAGCCGCTTGGTCACCCTGATCACGTTGCGTCGGGCCCCGCAGGCCTTGTAGTGCTCGAGCGCTTCCTGGAGCAGTTGCACGGCGGCCGAGCGCTGCCCGGCCTCCCGCTCCCCGCGACCCGCGTCCTCCAGCGCAGCCGCCCTGGCCAGCACCCGCGGGCTCGACCGGTAGGCCGTCACCGCCCGGTGCAGGGTGGCCAGGTCGCCCCGTTGCACACCTTCGGCGTGCGCCGCGGCCGCCTCCAGCGAGGCCACCATGGGGTTGCGGTCGGCCAGCAGGCGCACCGCGGACGCGGCCACCTTGGCCAGCTCCGGTGCGCCCGCCCGCTGCGCGATCCGGACCAGCTGCGCTCCGGCCAGCGGTTCATGGGTGAGCAGCAGGAACCGGTTCGGGAAGCTGTCGTAGACCTCGGCCAGCGCGGCGAGGGCCGACTCCGGCTCGCCGGAGGCGTCGGCCAGCAGCGCCGTCGGCCAGGCGAGATCCTCGTACCCGGCACCGATCCCCTGCGCCACGAGCTGATGCGCCCGTCGCAGGTACTCCCGTGCCTTCGCCGGCTCCTCCTGGTGTACCGCCACCTGGGCCAGCAGGCCCAGGAGCGGGACGATCAGCGCGCGGGCCGCGAGCTGCTCACAGATCCAGGTCCCGGCCTCGGCCTCGGCCTCGGCGTCGTCGAGACGTCCCGCGGCCAGCCGGAGCTCGGCGCGGTAGTAGTGCCACAGCGGCTGGGACCACGCGGTGCCGAGCTGGTCGGCCTCGCGCTGCCCCATCTCGAAGACCGCGTCCGCCTCGGCGAACTGGTCCACCGAGACCAGCGCCCGGCCCAGCCACAGTCGCGGGTGCCGCTGGGACGCCTCGCCGCCGTGGGTGTCCGCGGTGCGGACCGCCTCGCGGGCGTACCGGAGCGCCTCGTCCAGCGCTCCCCTGGCCCGGGCCGCCACGCTGCACGCGGCGGCTCCGAACACCGTCGCGGCGTGCTGCCGGGTGCGCGCGCCCACCTCGGCGGCGTCGGCGCCGGCGGCTTCGGCCGCGGTGAGGTCCTTCTCGTCGAGCAGGCCGTGTGCGCGGATGGCCAGCAACTGCGCACGCGCGGGTTCGGGAATGTCGTCCCTGGCCAGCGCCCTGCCGGTGTAGTCGACGACGGCACTGTTGCGGCCCGCGTGCTTGAGCGCCTCGGAGAGCCCCAACATCAGCACGGCTTCGCAGTGCGCGTCCAGCCCGGAACGCAACGCCGCCTCGCCCAGCTCGGTGGCGTGCTCGACCCGCCCGGCGGCGGCAAGCAGGCGCACCGCGTCGGCCACCAGCCGGGGCCGGTCCCCGTCGTGTTCGTCGACGACCTCGAGCATCCGCAGGGTGAGATCCGCGGCCTTGCCCGGCGCGGTGGGCGCCACCTGGGTGACCGCGGTGCGCAGCAGCTCCTTGGCCCGCGCGGTACCCGGATGCCCGCACAACATGAGGTGCTCGGCGGCCTCCACCGCGGAGCCGCCCTCGCTCTGCACCACGGTGGCCGCCTCCCGGTGCAGCGCGGAGCGCACCGGTCCGGACAGCCCGCCGTAGAGCGCCTCCCTGATCAGCTCGTGGCGGAAGGCCAGCTCCTCGCCGCGGTCCACCAGTGCGCCACCGGCCACCGCGTCGGTGACCGCGGGCACCAGGTCCACCGCACGACAGCCGAGCAGCCCGGCCGCCTCGTGCAGCGTGAAAGGGCGGCCGAACACCGCGCCGACCTCGAGCAGGCGGCGCACCCCGTCGGAGAGGTCACGCAGCCTGCGGTCCACCGCGCCGAGGAAGTCCGACGGCAGGTCGTCGCCGACCACCGAGGCCTGCCCGTCGCAGATCCGCAGCTGACCCGCGCCGTGCAGTGCCGTGAGCAGCTCCCACAGCAGAAAGGGGTTCCCGCCGGTGCGCTCGGCGAGCGTGAGCACGCTCTCGTCCGGCTTGGCGCCCAGCGCCTGCGCGCACAGGGCGGCGACCGCCTCGTCGTCCAGCGGTCCCAGCCACACGCGCTGCGCGCCTTCGGCGATCAGCCAGTCCACCGCGTCCTGGGCTGCCGGGTCGGCGTCCTTGATCGGGCCGGGCCGCCGGGCCAGCACCCACATCACCGGTGACGACGCCAGCGCGGGCACCAGCATGCGCAACGCCAGCGCGGTGAGCTCGTCCGCCCAGTGCACGTCGTCGAGCAGGACCAGGAGCCGCCGGTCGCGCACGTGGTCCTCGATGCGCGCCCGCAACTGGTCCACCCGCCACAGCGCGCCCGCCTCGGCGTCGGCCACCGGCCCGGCGCACAGTTCGGGGGCGTAGCTGCGGAACAGGCTCGTCATCGTGGCCAGCGGGGTGACCCGGTCCATCGCGGCGGCCTGGCCGTACGCCACCGCGACGTCCACTGTGGATGCCTCGGCGGCGAGCGACTCGAGCATCCGGCTCTTCCCGATCCCTGCGGTGCCCTCCACGACCAGGCAGTCCCCCGCCCCGCCCGCGGTGCGCGCCAGGGCGGCCGTTAACTCGCGAAATACCTCGTCTCTCCCCAATAACGCAGTACTCGCCAACGTTCCCGCCCTTCGGATGGCAGCCCCAGCTATATATGACGATGACCGGACATTCCCCGGCAATACACCCCCGACGAGTGAATCCTTCGCTAATAGTACTACATTGATTACTCTCCGTCGCATGCCTGACACTTCGACGTAAATATTCGATCGCTATACGTTCAGCACGGCTTCGGCGTCATCGCCCAGCGTGCGAGCACGGCGGCGAGGATCCCGTGAACCTGTGATGACCGCGGCGGTGCCGACACCGCAGCCTGGTGACACGAACTCACCCGACCGAGTTCGTTGCCCGAACAAGCGACAACGACGCTGGGGGCATCACGTGGAGATAACGAGCCAGCAGGTCATCGACCGCCGTCACCGACCATCCGTGCCTCGGAGTGCTTCGGCGCACTCGCATAATTCGGCGCACCTGAATAGTTCGGTATCACTGGATACTTCGGTGACCGGCACCGATGCCCCCGGCGGGATCGCGGTGCTCAAATACGGTGGCAGCTCGCTCGCCACCGCCGACCAGCTCCGCGAGGTCGCGCGCCGGGTGGCCCGCGGTCATCGCATGGGCGCGCGCACCGTCGTGGTCGTCTCGGCCTGCGGGCAGGCGACCGACGAACTGCTGCGCCTCGGCCACTCGACCGGCCGGGACCGCACCGGAAGGGAAACCGACCAGTTGCTGGCCACCGGCGAAAGCGCGTCGGCCGCGCTGCTCGCCATCGCACTGCAGGACATCGGCGTCCCCGCGGTCTCGTTCACCGCGGGGCAGGCGGGCATCCGCGCGGCGGGCCCGGCCGGATCCGGGGTGATCGCCGACATCGACACCGAGCGCCTCCACGCGGTACTCGCCGACCGCGGGGTTCCGGTGGTGGCCGGGTTCCAGGGCGTCAACGCCGCGGGTGACCTGGTCACGCTGGGTCGAGGCGGTTCGGACACCACCGCCGTCGCCGTCGCGGCCGCACTGGGTGCGCGACGCTGCGAGATCTGCACCGATGTTCCCGGCGTCGCCACCGCTGATCCCCGTGTCGTACCGAACGTGCGGGTGCTGCCCCAGCTCGACGTGGGCGTCATGGCGGAGATGTCCTTCGCCGGCGCCAAGGTGCTGCATTCCCGCGCGGTCGAACTGGCCGCCATGCATCGCGTCGAGTTGCACGTGCGCAGTTCGGCGTCCTCCGCCGACCCGATCGAACCAGGGACCGTCATCCCGGCAGGGAGTGATCCGACCATGCTCGAAACCAGCGGTGTGGTGGTGGCGATCGCACACGACCTCGACGTGGCCCGCGTGCTGGTGCACTGCGGTTCGCGGCGTGCCGACGTGGCGGCCGACATCCTGGCGATGCTCTCCGAACACGCCGTCCCGGTGGATCTGGTGGCCCGGTCCGGACCGCACGAGGACGAGTTCCGCATGGGTTTCACCATGCGTAGGGCGGATGTGGACAAGACGTTGCCCGCTGTTCACGAAGCAATGCAGGAACTGGGCGGCACAATCCATGTCGACGAGAACGTCGGAAAGCTCTCACTCATCGGCATGGGACTGCTGAACCGACCCGAGTACACCGCGCGAATGCTCTCCGCGTTGAGCGCCGCCGGCATTGCGACCAGTTGGCTGTCCACCTCGCAGATTCGCACCTCGGTCGTCATTCCACTGGATCGAGTCGTGCCCGCGGTGCAGCTCCTGCACGAAGAATTCGGGCTGGACCGGGACCGGATCGAGCCGGTCACGGCCGCTCCCGCCTGACCTACCGGTCCTGAGAAGAAGGAAGGACAGCTGGTGTCGATCAACTATTCTTTCGCCCGCCAGGTTCGGCTCCGGCGTTTGTACCGGCACGGCAGCCGCAGAATGCTGGTGGTCCCGCTGGACCATTCGATCACCGTCGGGCCGATCACCGGAAGCGGCACGCTGAACCGGCTGGTGGGACAACTCGCCGGCAATGGCGTCGACGCCGTGGTGTTGCACAAGGGCAGCCTCCGGCGGGTGGACCCGGCCTGGTTCACCGATACGTCACTGATCGTCCACCTGTCGGCGAGCACCGTGCACGCCGGGGACCCCGACGCCAAGTACCTCGTCGCGAACGTCGAGGAGTCGCTGCGGCTCGGCGCGGACGCGGTGAGCGTGCACGTCAACCTCGGCTCGGTGGACGAAGGCCGTCAGATCGCGGACATGGCCGCGGTGTCGGAGGCCTGCGAGCGCTGGAACGTGCCGCTGCTGGCGATGGTGTATCCGCGCGGGCCGCAGATCCGCGATTCGAAGGACCCCGGCCTGGTCGCGCACGCGGTGACGCTGGCCGCGGACCTCGGTGCGGACATCGTCAAGACGGTCGGCGTCGGCGACGCGGCCGCGATGGCCGACGTGGTCAGAGCCTGCCCGGTGCCGGTCATCGTCGCGGGCGGCCCTTCGCTCGGCAGCAGCAGCGAACTGCGCGGCTACGTCGCGACCGCGCTGCGCGGTGGTGCGGGCGGGGTCGCCATGGGCCGCAACATCTTCCAGGCCGCGGACCCCGGTGCGACCGCCCGCATGGTCGCCGATCTGGTGCACGCCGAACCGACCGCGGTGCGCAGCCCCGAGCCGCTGGCCGTCGCGGTCAGCTGAGCCGCAACGAACCCGTGATCGCACGACTCGTAGGGAGAGAACCGTGAAGCTCTGCTGGCTGGACGTCCGTGAGACCAATGGCCTGAAGAACGCGATCGTCGAGGAGGCCGTGCACCAGCGCGTCGACGGCATCGTCGCCGCCGACATCGCCGATCTCGAACCCCTGCCGCCGACCACCAGGAAGG
>DASXOL010000168.1:0-2338 GCA_036494295.1 Pseudonocardiaceae bacterium | reverse complement strand
GGTGTGCGGCTGGATCTTCACCGCCGATCCGCTCTCGGCCGTGATCATCGCGGTGACCCTGCCGCTGGTGCCGGTGTTCATGGTGCTGGTGGGCATGCACAGCAGAGCGCAGACCGAGCGGCAGTGGCGCCGGTTGAGCCTGCTCGGGCACCACTTCCTCGACGTGGTCACCGGGCTGCCCACGTTGCGCGCCTTCGGCCGCGCCGCGGTCCAGCGGGACAGGATCGCCCGGACCACCGACGCGTACCGCCGCGCCACCCTCGCCACCCTGCGGGTCAGTTTCCTGTCCGCGCTGGTGCTCGAGCTGCTGGCCACGTTCTCCGTGGCGCTGGTCGCGGTGTCGGTCGGGCTGCGGCTGGTCGCGGGCGCGCTGGACCTGCGGACCGCGCTGCTGGTGCTGATCCTGGCCCCGGAGGCCTACCTGCCGCTGCGCGCGGTCGGCGCCCAGTTCCACGCCAGCGGGGAAGGGCTGGCCGCCGCGCAGGAGACCTTCGCGGTCCTGGAGACCGAACCGGAGGTGCCCGGCGGCACCCGGACGCCGCCGTCGACTCCCGCGATCCGGATCCGCGGTCTCGGCGTGGACGGCCGAGGCGGACCGGTGTTCGACGACCTCGACCTCGACCTGGAGCCCGGTCGCACGGTCGGGCTGGTCGGACGCAGCGGCGCGGGCAAGTCCACAGTGCTCGCCGTGCTGCTCGGCTTCGTCCGCCCGGACCGCGGCACGGTGCTGGTGGGCGAACCCTTCGTGCCGCTCGCCGAGCTGGACCTGGACGCCTGGCGGGCGCGGATCGCCTGGGTGCCGCAGCAGCCCCGCTTCGGCGCGGGGACCGTGGCCGACGCGATCCGCCTCGGTGCGCCTGGCGCGTCGGACGCCGCCGTCAGCGCGGCCGCCGCCACCGCCCTGCTCGACGTCCCGCTGGACACCCCCATCGGGGAGCGCGGAACGGGGCTGTCCACCGGCCAGCTCCGGCGGACGGCGCTGGCGCGCGCCCTGCTCCCCCGCAGGCCGGTCCTGCTGCTCGACGAACCCACCGAGGGAGTGGACGTGCCGACCGAGCGCGTGATGGTCGACGCGCTGCTGACGGCGGCGAGCGGACGCACCGTCCTGCTGGTGACGCACCGCCCCGAGGTGCTGCGCTGCTGCGACCAGGTGGTCGACCTGACCACCAGATCGGTAGCCGCGTGATGCCCACCCGCCGACGCACTTTTTCCCGCGGAGGCGGCGAGATGACCGCCGACGCACTTCCTGCCGCGGAGGCGGCAACATGACCGCCGACCTGCGCTGGGTCCTGCGCCATGTCCGCCCCGCCGCGGGCCGGTTGGCGCTGGCCGCGCTGGCGGCGGCGGGGGCGCTGGGCGCCGCGGTCGGGTTGCTGGCCACGTCGGCATGGCTGATCGCCACGGCCGCGTTGCATCCGCCCGTCCTCACCCTCACCGTCGCGATCGTGACGGTGCGGGCCTGTGCCCTGGCCAGGGGCGGGCTGCGCTACCTGGAGCGGCTGATCTCGCACGATGCGGCGCTGCGGGTGCTCAGCGGCCTGCGGGTCGGGATCTACCGCCAACTGGAACGCCTCACCCCGGGCGGGTTGGGCAACCCGCGCACCGGAGACGTGCTCTCCCGTGTGGTCGCCGACGTCGACGCGGTGCAGGACCTGCTGCTCAGGGTCCTGCTGCCGATGCTCGCGGCCACGCTGGTCACGGTGGGCACGCTGGCGCTGCTGGCCGCGCTGGTGCCTGCCGCGGCCGTGGTGGCCGGGGCGGCCGCGGTGTTCTCCGCGGTGGCGGTTCCGCTGCTGACCACCCGGCTGGCGGCGCGGGCCGAACGGGGCACGGCGGCCGCGCGCGGCGAGCTCAGCGCCGAGGTGGTCGACCTGTTGCACAGCGCGGGTGATGTGGTCGCGTTCGGGGCGGCGGATCGCCGGCTCGCCGGGGTGCGCGACCGGGACGATGCGCTGACCGGACTCCTGCGCAGAGCGGCGGCGCACGCGGGGGCGGGCACCGGTCTCGCGCTGCTCGGTGGTGGGGTGGCCGTGGCCGGTTGCCTGTTCACCGGGATCGGCGCGCTGCGTGCCGGTGCGCTCAGCGGCCCGGAGCTCGCCGTCCTGGTCCTCACTCCGCTCGCATTGTGGGAGGCGCTGATCGCCCTGCCACCCGCTCTGCAGCGGCTCCCGGGGCTGGCTGCGGCGGCCGGGCGGCTGCGGGCGCTGGAGACCATGCCGGTCCCGGTCGCCGAGCCGACCGAGCCTGCCGCGCTGCCCGCGGGCCCGGCCGACTGGCGGGCCCGGGATCTGGCGCTGCGCTGGCCCGCGACCGGGCGGGACGCCGTCGCCGGGTTCGG
>DASXOL010000167.1:0-5650 GCA_036494295.1 Pseudonocardiaceae bacterium | reverse complement strand
GTCGAGACCGAGCAGGGCCCGGTGTCGATCACCTACAGCGGCGAGGCCTACAACTTCGTCGAACTGCGTGACGAGCTGCGCAGCAGGGGCCATCGGTTCCGGACCAGCAGCGACACCGAGGTGGTGCTGCACGGCTACCTGGAGTGGGGTGACGGCGTCGCGGAGCGCCTCAACGGCATGTACGCGTTCGCCGTCTGGGACGCACGCACCGAGAAGCTGGTCATGATCCGCGACCGGATGGGGATCAAGCCGTTCTACTACTACGAGACCGCCGACGGCGTCCTGTTCGGCTCGGAACCCAAGGCGATCCTGGCCAATCCGCTGGCCCGGGCCGTGATCGACACCGGCGGGCTGCGCGAGATCTTCTCGTTCAGCAAGACCCCGGGGCACGCGCTCTGGGCGGGGATGCGCGAGCTGGTGCCGGGCACCGTCGTCACGCTGGACCGCAACGGCCTGCACACCCGGGTCTACTGGAAGCTGGAGACCCGGCGGCACACCGACGCCACCGTGGCCAGCGTGGGCCACGTCCGTGAGCTGCTCGACGACATCGTGGCCCGCCAGCTCGTCTCCGACGTGCCGCGTTGCGTGTTGCTCTCCGGCGGCCTGGACTCCAGCGCCATCACCGCGCTGGCCGCCCAGCAGCTCGGCCGGGTCGACGAGTTGGTGCGCAGCTTCGCCGTCGACTTCACCGGGCAGACCGAGAACTTCGTGCCCGACGAGTTCCGCCCCACCCCGGACGGCCCGTACGTGCACGACGTGCACAAGCACGTGGGCTCGCGGCACGAGGACATCGTGCTGGACCCGGCGACCCTCTCCGACCCGGATGTCCGCCGGGCCACGGTGGCGGCGCGGGACGCCCCGATCGGCTTCGGCGACCTGGACGCCTCGCTGTACCTGCTGTTCGCGGCGATCCGGCAGCACTCGACCGTGGCGCTGTCCGGCGAGTCGGCCGACGAGATCTTCGGTGGCTACAAGTGGTTCCACGACCCCGAGGTGCAGCAGGCCGACACCTTCCCCTGGCTGTTCGCGGGCCGCTCGATGGCCGGGGACGCCAGGAGCATGCTGCGTCCCGAACTGGTCTGCGCCCTGGACATCGGGACCTACCTGGACGACACCTATGCCGACGCGGTGGCCGAGGTCGGCGCGCTGCCGGGGGAGAGCGAGCACGAGCGGCGGATGCGGGTGATCAGCTACCTGCACCTGACCCGGTTCGTGCGCATCCTGCTGGACCGCAAGGACCGGATGAGCATGGCGGTCGGACTCGAGGTCCGGGTCCCGTACTGCGACCACCGGCTGGTGGAGTACGTCTACAACACGCCGTGGTCGATGAAGACCTTCGACGGCCGGGAGAAGAGCCTACTGCGCGGCGCCACCGCGAACGTGCTGCCCCGCTCGGTGGTCGAGCGGGTGAAGAGCCCCTATCCCTCGACCCAGGACCCGGAGTACGGCGCCGCGCTGCAGCAGCAGGGCAAGGAGCTGCTGGCGGAACGCCACCACGCGGTCTTCGACCTGTTCGACTGGGACTGGCTGACCGGTGCCGTCGCGCTGGATCCGCTGACGATGTCCGCCCACGCCAGGCACCATCTGGAGCGGGTGCTGAACTTCGCGGTCTGGTTCGACCTGTACCGCCCGGAGATCCGGACCAGCTGACCGGGGGGCCGGTCGCCGCCGGGCGGTCACGCGGTGCCGGGACGAGGATGGATCCGTGTGGTTCGCTGACGTCGCCCTCGACGCTGCCTGGCTGCTCGTGGCCTGCTGGCTGGGGTGGCTGCTGGCGCCCGCGCTCATCCGTCGGTGGGCGCCCGCCGGGCCCGCCCCGGACCGGCGCCGCATGGTCGCGGTCGGCGCGGGGATCGCGGCGACGCTGAACCTGGCGCAGGCCGCGGTGCTGGACAGCGTGGAGGACGACTCCGGCGTGGGCAGGCTGGACCAGCCCCTGCTGACCTGGCTGGTCGCGCACCGCTCGGCGGACCTGACCCGGTTCGCCAGGGCGGCGAGCGCCGTCGGCAGTCCGCCCACCTGGGTCGTGGTCGTCGTGCTGGTGGTGGGTTGGCTGTGCCTGCGGCGGCGCCGGCTCGAAGCCGCGGTGCTGACCGGGGCGGGCGCGGGTGCGTTTCTCCTGGTGGCCGGGGGCAAGGCCGTGCTGGGCCGGGCGCGCCCGCCGGTGGCCGATCACCTGGTGGTGGAGACCAACCAGTCGCTGCCCTCCGGGCACGCCCTGGGCTCGATCGTGGTGCTGGGCCTGCTCGTGGTGCTCGTGCTGCGCCGGGTCGGCTCCGCGGCCGTCCGCGCCGTCGTGGTGCTCGTCGCCGCCACGGCGGTCTGCCTGATCGGGCTGAGCAGGCTCTACCTGGGCGTGCACTGGACCACCGACGTACTGGCCGGATGGCTGCTCGGCGGGGCCTGGCTGACGGCGTGCGTCACGGTGCTCGCCGTGTTGCCCGGCGCCGCCCGTGGCGGGCGCACAACCCGCGGGCTGTCGTTCGCCGAAAACTGACTGACAGCTTTCTGCAATGTGCACTTAACTCGCGTCCGCAAGTCTTCACACTCGACGAATCACTCTGTAACGCGTGGTAACTGGCGATCATTAGCGTTGGTTCCGTGATCGGGGTGCGCTGAGTCGCGAACCCCCATCCCGAAGAACAGGTCGGTGTGGCGATCGGCGTCGGCTCCGAGATCCGTAGCAGCTCTCGTCGCACCAAAGGATTTCACCGGGGATGTCCTTTGTACCGGTTCCGCGGTGCCACCGTGAGGAAGATCCGTAATGGGAGGGACGAGCATGACCACGAGCAATGAGATCGAGGATGTGCAGCGGATCGAAAGCTTCGACCATTTGGTGACCCCCGGGTTCGCGCCGCTGGCTGATTTCGCCGGATTCCGGGCCTACGAGGCGGTCGCCGTGCAGGAGACCGGCAGGGACGTCGCGCCGCTCACCGGTGAGATCGCCGCCGACATCGCCGCTCACCTGCACAGTCGTCCGGAGTCCTCGGCATTGCTGAGCGGCGGCGGGGTCGACGAGAAGGGGATCAAGCAGTGGCTGGACCGCACCATCGCCGGACCCTTCGACGATGACCTGGCCGGGTATCTGCGCGAGGTCACCCATCTGGGTCACGGTGCGACGTTCCCCGGCGTTCAGGTGGCGCTGCCGCCGCAGATGATTCTGGCGCTGATGGCCTGGGTTCAGGGCCGGGTACTGCGGGCTCTGGGCCGGACCTGTGACATCGAAACCATCTCGGCGGGAGGTGCGGCCTGGATGAATCAGTACATGTTGCAGCTGGGAATTATGCTCGAGCCGCATCTTCGCGAGCCGGATGCCCCACTCGGCAAGCACGAGACCGCCGAATTCCATCCCTACGCCGAATTCGCCGGATTCGGCGTCGTCGAAGGGCGGGTGCTGAAGAAGAGCGGACCGTTGCTGGAGCCGGCGGGAGGCGGGGTCGTCGCCGTCGCATACGACTACCTGCTGTCCCGCCCGGAATCGGCCGGGTACTTCCAGGACCCCGGCCATCTCGCCATGCGCAAGCAGACGCTCAAGGGCTGGTGGGCCAGGAGCACGACCCATCCGATGGACGGCAAGTTCAACGCGTACATGTCCAGGGTGGCGGACGCGCACGTCCAGGGTGGCGGGAAGATGGCACACGTCGTCATCCCGGCGGATCTCACCATCGCGCTGATGGGGTGGGTAGAGATGCGGGTGATGACCGCGTTGAACACCATCGCCCCGGACGGCGAGGGTGAGTACACCTTCGGCACGCTGCCCGAGCCGCAGGACGCGGCGAACATCGGCACCGCCTGGATGCGGATGCTCACCCTGCAACTCGGGATCCTGCTCAAGCCCTATCTGGCAGCCGCCTGACCAAGGACCACGTGATCGCCGGTTCCGGCACGGAAGCCGCGCCAGCGCGGTGGACCGTGCCGGACCGGTGCTCACCCGGCCCGCCGGTCAGGCCTGCCGGGCGTCGTGCTCCCTGCGCAGTGTCGCCGGTGCCTTGAGCCGCCACGCCTCGGTGACGAGTTCGCCGAGCTGGTCACGGTCGACCGTGGTGAGGTCGACCAGGATCGCCCCGTACCCGTCGTAGTGCGCGGTGGTGTAGAAGGCAGGATCGCCGGAGGCGAGCAGCGCCGCCTTCTCGTCGAGCCCGCACATGAGCACGAGCCCGCCCTCGGCCTCGGTGCGCAGCCGGGCGAAGGTCCTGCCGCGGACCTTCAACGCGGGCGTGCGGTAGGACGTGGACACCTCCGTCCCCGGCAGCGCACCGGCGATCGCCACGACGTCGTCCCAGCTGCTCATCGCGCTCTCCCGCCCACCGCCGACCCTTGGCCGGCACATGGTAGGCGGACAGCACGCAGGTCAGCGACGCAGCAGGCGGGCGCTCTGCTCGGCGGGCGCGAGACTCGGGGTTACCGCGGGGTGCGCGGTCATCGATCCCCACTGGTGGCTTCGGCGCAGCCGGATCGCCGCGGTCGCCCGCGAAGGGCGGACCGGGCTCGACGGTTCCGGCGCGGTGAGCGCGTCGAGTGAACGTTCGAGCCGCGCCAGTCCGAGCATCCCGAGCATGGCCACGACGGGTATGGCAAGTGCCAGCACGATCATGGTCGCCCCCGACATGCGATCGCGGAAAGACGTCGAGGCAACGCTGCCCGGTCGGCCGCGCCGGGGCGTCACCCCCTACGGGTTAGGACGGCTCGGGACCAGGCCGGCGAGCATTCCGATCGCCGGTGGCCCGCACAGGTATCCGGCCCAGCCGAAGGTGGTGGTCATGGCCAGCGCGGGCGCGGCCGAGGTGTCCGGCACGCGGGTGCCGGCGCCGAAGACCGCGGGCACCACGAGGCTCAGGGGGGACCCGGCGCTCAGTGGTCGGAGGGCCGGTCCGGGCCGGTGTCCGCGGCGCGGCGCTCGAGCCGTTCGCGCTGCGGCGCGACCACGTGCTGCGGGTCATCGGCGGAGGCTCGGCCCGCCTCGAACACCGCGAACCTGGTGGCCAGCGACCCGGCGAGCAGTGCGACGCCGGCGGCCGCCGCGCCGATCCGGCTGCGCCGCAGCACCAGCGCGGCCACCCCGCCACCGGCCGTGAGCAGGTGGGCGGCCCGGTTCCACTCGCCGGCCCGTCCGGTCCGGTACGCGCGATCGACGCCTCCCGGCAGCCGGGCCAGCCGGTCTTCCAGCATCCGGCCCGCGACGAGCTCCACCGCGGCGCCCACCGCCGCGATCCGGGCGGCGGGACGGTTGTCCCGCACCGCGGCGAGCACCAGCCCGGCTCCGCCACCCGAGGCCGCCGCGCTGCCCGCGAACAGCACCGGCAGCTCGTCGCGGGCCTCGTGCCAGGCGGGCACGGCGGTGTCGGCGACCAGCACCGAGGTGTAGGTGGCCAGCGCCGGGCCGAGCGCGGCGCTGCCCCATCCGGCCAGGCGCCCGAGCCGGGGCGCCACGCCGGACACCTCGGCGGCAGCCGCGGCGGTGGCCAGCGCGGCGAACGGGCCGAGGATCCAGGTGCCCACCGACAGCGGCGAGGTCGGTTTGATCACCCGCAGCATGTAGAGGAAACGGGCGGGCCTGCCGAGGTCGTGTATCAGCGCGACGGTGCCGACGAGGGCGCCGGCGGCAGCGGCGAGCCGCCCGCCGCGGCGCAGGGTGGGCCGGTCGGTGCGG
>DASXOL010000166.1:0-13936 GCA_036494295.1 Pseudonocardiaceae bacterium | reverse complement strand
CTGACCCTGAACGGCGAGGCGGACGAGCTGGCCTGTAAGCCGGAATCTAACCGCTGTTGTGACCATAACAAGCAGCACCGGGACACCCATCGCCGACAACCCCCCATCAAGATCATGCCGTCCCCATGCCGTGGGACGTCGGGAAGGCGTGACGAACGTCAACAATCACTCAGCAGTGTTGGTGCAGGTCACCAGCGGTGCCGTACATCCCGGCCAAGGTTACGAATGACCAGGCGTCAGAACTGGTAGTACAGGAAGGGGCTGAAGGTGCCGGTGGCGACGAGCAGTGCGGAGTAGGCCAGTCCTGCTGTCATCACGCCGACGCGCAGCGCGGTGGCGCGCCGGGACCGGACCGCTTCCAGGTAGGGGCCGGTCACCGGGCGGGCAGGCAGGAGGAACACCAGCGCCGCGAGCAGCAGGATCACCAGCCGCTGGTTGGTCAGCGCGGCGTCGACCACGTCGGTGAGCCCGCCGAAGTCCGGAACCGCCATGTGCCACAGGAACTCCCCGGCGGCGTCCAGGCTGGGTGCGCGGAAGATCACCCAGCCGACGACCACGATCAGCAGCGTCAGGCCCCGGCGGGCCAGCCACCTGCCGGGCTCGGCGATCGCGACCGTCCAGCCGAAGCGGCGCTCGACCACCAGTGCACAGCCGTGGTAGAGGCCCCACACCAGGAAGGTCCAGTTGGCGCCGTGCCAGAGCCCGGTCAGCGCGAACACGATCCACAGGTTGCGGTACGTGGCCCGCGCCCCGCCGCGGTTGCCGCCGAGCGGGATGTAGACGTAGTCACGGAACCACCGCGACAGCGACATGTGCCAGCGCCGCCAGAACTCGGTGATGGTGGCCGACGAATAGGGTCGCGCGAAGTTCTCCGGGAGTTTGAACCCGAGCATCCGGGCCAGCCCGATAGCCATGTCGGAGTATCCGGAGAAGTCGAAGTACAGTTGCAACGTGTACCCGATGGCTCCGAGCCAGGCGATCGAGGTGGTCATCTGGTCAGCGGGAGTCGCGAAACAGGCGTCCACGAACGGCGCCAGCGAGTCCGCGATCACCACCTTCTTGGTCAGTCCCAGCGCGAAGCGGGGAAATCCGGCCGCGATGTCGTCGAGCCGGTGGCTGCGTGTCTGCGGCAATTGGTCGGCGATCTCCCGGTAGCGGACGATCGGGCCCGCGATCAACTGCGGGAACATCGCGATATAGGTCACGAACGAGACCGGGTTCCGCAGCGCGGGCCGCTCGCCGCGGTAGATGTCCACCACGTAGGAGATGTGGTGGAACGTGTAGAACGAGATCCCGATCGGGAGCGCGAGGTGGACCACCGGCAGGTCCAGGCCGGTCAGCGCGGCCAGCCCGGCGGCCTGGGTGGTGGCGAACCCCGCGTACTTCCACACCACCAGCACCGCGACGTCGAAGGCCACGACCGCGGACAGCAACCGTCGCCGGCGCCTGGGTTCGAGGTCCCAGTCGTCGGGTTCCAGCTCGGGCCCCGCCAGGAAGTTGACCACCATGCAGGCCAGCAGGAGCAGCGTCGTCGGGCCCGCGCCCACCGCGTAGAACACCAGGCTGCCGACCGCGATGATGCCGTTGCGCCAGGCTCTGGGCGCGATCAGGACGGCCGCGAGCACGGCCGGCATGAAGTACCAGAGGAAGAGGGGGCTCGCGAACGACATGGCTGACGTCGCAGCCTAGCCGAGCGCGACGACGTGACACCGCAGTGTCACCAAACCGACAGCACCACGCACCGGGCGACGCCGCCGCGCGCAGCCGGCCGCGGCCTCGGAATCTCACCTTGTCATGGCCGGAATGGGCAGGCGGCAAGAATTGGCGCGGACCCGACCGAAACAAGATCAGAAAAGCCGCGCCACGACGACCCGCGCTGAACAAGATCCGCGACGACGGAAACCCCCGCGGGACGAGGAAAACGCTCGTCATGACGCCGTGGATGCCTCGAACTGGCGCACGACGATCGGGCACGCACCGCCCGGGCAAACGACTGCGTCCGCGATTCACCGGGTGCGGAACGGCCGTGCGGTCCATGCAGCGCAGAGATGCGGACGCGGCTTCCGAAGAAGTGGAAACCCGGTGGGCAGGGCGAGATGCACGCCGGACCCTGCCCACCGGGCTGCTTGCGGACCGCAGTGGTGTCTGAGTGTTCGGCGCGGACGCCCGATCGGTTCGGCGCTCGGCCGAGGTTCGTCCGAACTGCCTGCATCTCGCGGTCGAGCCGGGTGGCGGCGACGCGCGAGCAGGCAGCCGGCCCACCACGCGGACAGGAGGGTGGCCCTGACGTCACCCGTCGCAGCGCGGGGTAACACGATTATGCCGCCGAGTGAACGGCTATGCCTACAATACGAACACAAATGTCACTTAATCAGGGGATGAAACCGGATAATGGAGTCACACCGGCGATACGATGCTGCGAGATGTCGATGGCAGTGGATGCGACGCGAGAAGGACATTTCGAGCGGGGGTCGCGCGGGTTATCAACTCACCGCGCGACCCCCGTTCCCCCCCGGGTTGAGTGGTCCCGTTCCCGTCAATCCACGTAGACCGCTCCCCCAGATGAGAACGGCCTCGCCCGATGGAGTTTCGCCGTTCTCGATTACCATTCTGCAATCAATACGCGACCCTGAGTCAACTAGTTGTCAGGCTTTCCTGACGATATGTCGCGACGCATTCTCGCCACCTCGGCGAGCACGACGCCCGCGGCGACGGACGCGTTGAGCGACTCGACGGGTCCGGCCATCGGGATCGACACCGTGGCGTCGCAGGTCTGGCGGACCAGCCGGGACAGGCCTCGCCCCTCCGCGCCGAGCACCAGCACCAGCGGCCCGGTGGCCAGCGGGAAGGAGTCCAGCGACATCGAGCCGTGGGCGTCGAGCCCCACGATCATCAGGCCTGCCGCGGCGTAGTCCTTGAGGGTGCGCACCAGGTTGGTCGCTCGGGCCACCGGCAAGCGCGCCGCGGTGCCTGCCGAGGTCCGCCACGCCACCGCGGTCATCCCGGCCGCCCGCCGCTGCGGCAGCACCAGGCCGTGCGCGCCGAACGCCGCGGCGGAGCGGACCACCGCGCCGAGGTTGCGCGGATCGGTCACCCCGTCCAGGGCGACGAGCAGCGGCGCCACGGCGGAGTCCTGCGCGCGCGCCAGCACGTCGTCGGGATGGGCGTAGGAGTACGGCGGCACCTGCAAGGCGACACCCTGGTGCAGCGCCCCGCCGGCCAGCCGGTCGAGATCGGGCCGCGGCACCTCCAGGATGGCCAGCCCCGCGTCGGCGGCCAACCGGACCGACTCGGTGACCCGGTCGTCGGCGTCCACCCCGATGGCGACGTGCAGCGCGGTGGCAGGCACTCCGGCACGCAGGCATTCCAGCACCGGGTTGCGGCCGAGCACGGTCTCGCCGGGCTCGGCGTCGGTGCGTCGGCGGGCGGGCGGCCCCGAGTCGGCGCGGGTTTGCCTGCGTTGCGCGGCGCGCTGGGCAGGGTGCCCGGGACGCAGCTCCGCGGGCGGTGTCGCCCCCCGGCCGCGCAGGCCCTTGTTCCGCTGTCCGCCGGAGCCGACGACGGCGCCCTTCTTGGTGCCCGGATTGCGCATCGCGCCCTTGCGCCGGGAGTTGCCCGCCATCGCTCAGCTTCCTTTGAGTGTCCACACCGGACCGTCAGGGGTGTCCTCGACCGCGACGCCCGCGGCGAGCAACCGGTGCCGGACGGAGTCCGCGACCACGAAGTCGCGCCGCGCACGGGCGTCACCACGTTCCGCGAGCAGGCCCTCGACCAGCGACGCGAGTGCCGTCGACGACGCGTCCGTGCCCGCGGTCGACCGCCACTGGTCCGACAGCGGGTCCAGCCCGAGCACCGCGGTCATGGCCCGCACGGCACCGGCGGCGTCCACCGCAGCGGCATGGTCGCCGGCGTCGAGCGCGGCATTGCCCTCGCGGACCGCGCCGTGGATCGCGGCGAGCGCGGCCGGGGTCCCGAGGTCGTCGTCCATCCCGGCCGCGAAGTCGGCGCTCCACGTCCCGTGTTCCGGCAGGCCGCACCGCTCCCGCACCCGGTGCACGAACGACTCGATCCGGCGGTAGGCCGCGACCGCCTCCTCCAGTGCGCCGTCGGAGTACTCGATGGCGGACCGGTAGTGCGCGGCCACCAGGTAGTAGCGCAACTCCACCGGGCGCACCCGGCGCAGCGTGGCCGGGATGGACAGCGTGTTGCCCAGCGACTTGGACATCTTCTCGCCCGAGAGCGTCACCCAGCCGTTGTGCAGCCAGTACCGGGCGAAGCCGTCACCCGCCGCGGTGGACTGCGCCCGCTCGTTCTCGTGGTGCGGGAAGACCAGGTCGAGCCCGCCGCCGTGGATGTCGAACTCGGCACCCAGATAGGTGGTGGCCATCGCCGAGCACTCCAGGTGCCAGCCAGGACGTCCCCGTCCCCACGGCGTCGGCCAGGACGGCTCGCCCGGCTTGGCCGCCTTCCACAGGGTGAAGTCGCGTGGGTCGCGCTTCTCCGCGGACCCGTGCGTCGTCGGCTCGCCCTGGGCGACCTCGTCGAGGCGCTGCCCGGACAGCGTGCCGTAGTCGTTCCAGGTCTCGACGGCGAAGTAGACGTCGCCGCCCGCGGCGTAGGCGTGTCCACGATCGATCAGCCGCTGCATCAACTCGACCATCTGCGGCACGTGCCCGGTCGCCCGCGGCAGGCCGGACGGCGGCAGGCAGCCCAGCACCCGGTAGGCGTCCTCGAAGGCCCGCTCGTGGGTGTACGCCCACTCCCACCACGGCCTGCCCGCATCGGCCGCCTTGGCCAGGATCTTGTCGTCGATGTCGGTGACGTTGCGGATCAGCAGCACGTCATGGCCGGTGGCGACCAGCCAGCGACGCAGCACGTCGTAGTTCAGCGCCGAGCGCACGTGGCCGATGTGCGGTATGCCCTGCACGGTGGCGCCACACACGTAGATCGACGCCGCACCAGGTCGCAGCGGGACGAACTCCCGCAGGCTTCGCGTGGCGGTGTCGTAGAGGCGCAGGCTCACGGACGCGATGGTACGGGGACAGTCGGCGCGGCATCGCGGCTACCGACACGCTCCGCAGTTCCCGCGGTCCTCACGCGCTACCCGCCGCCGCCGGCGGGGACCAGCAACACGGTGGCCACCGCGGCGATGCCCTCCCCGCGCCCGGTGAGGCCCAGTCCGTCAGTGGTGGTGCCGGATACCGAGACCGGTCCGCCGAGCGCCGCCGAGAGCGCCTCCTCGGCCTCGCCGCGCCTGCTGCCGATCCGCGGCGCGTTGCCGATCACCTGCACCGCGGCGTTACCCAGCACCCAGCCCTGCGCGGTGAGCCTGCGGCGCACCTCGGCGAGCAGTTCGGCGCCGTGCGTGCCCGCCCAGCGTCGGTCGCCGGTGCCGAACACGGCACCCAGATCGCCGAGCCCGGCTGCGGAGAGTGCGGCATCACACAGCGCGTGCGCCGCGACATCACCGTCGGAGTGCCCGGCGCAACCGGACACCCCCGGCCAGTGCAGGCAGGCGATCCAGCAGTCCCGGTCCGCCTCGACGGGATGGACGTCGGTGCCGATTCCGACTCTCATGCGCGCTTCACGGTGACGCCTGCCGTCCCGCTGCCCGCCATGACCCCCGCCACCACCTCGGCCACCGCGAGGTCGAACGGAGTGGTGATCTTGAAGGCGTGCGGGTGGCCGGGCACGGTGGTCACCGTCTCACCCATCCGCTCGACGAGCCCCGCGTCGTCGGTCGCCGGCCCGGACGCCCTCCGGTGCGCCGTGCGGAGCAGGTCCGCGGCGAAGCCCTGCGGCGTCTGCACCACCCGCAGCGCGGACCGGTCGACCGTGGCCAGGACACGACCGTCCGGACCGATCTGCTTGATGGTGTCCACGACGGGCAGCACCGGCACCACCGCACGCTGACCGCCCAGCACCGCGTCGGCCACCGCCCGGATGACCTCGACCGGGGTGAGGCAGCGGGCCGCGTCGTGCACCAGCACCGCGTCCGCACCCCGCGCGGCGTCGAGTGCCTTCCGGACCGAGTCCGAGCGCTCGGCGCCGCCGGTGACGACCCGAACCCGATCGCCCGCGTCCGCCAGTGCCGCCCGCGCCTGATCCTGGTGACCCTCACCCACCGCGACGACGACCTGCTCGACACAGCCCGCAGCCAGCAAGGCGTGCACGCAGTGCCACAGCAGCGGGCGGCCGAGTAACGGGACGAACGCCTTGGGCATTCCTGCGGCCAACCGGACACCCCGCCCCGCGGCGGGTACCAGCGCCAGGACCCCGGCCGGGCGCATGGCAGCGGAGGTCAGGAGGCGGTGGCGAGGACCTCGTCGAGGAGTACCTCGGCCTTGTCCTCGTGGGTGCCCTCGGCGAGCGCCAACTCGCTTACCAGTATCTGACGGGCCTTCGCGAGCATGCGCTTCTCGCCCGCCGACAGGCCGCGGTCGCGCTCGCGGCGCCAAAGATCCCTGACAACTTCAGCCACCTTGTTGACGTCGCCGGAGGCGAGCTTCTCCAGGTTGGCCTTGTACCGTCGTGACCAGTTGGTCGGCTCCTCCGTGTGGGGAGCACGCAGCACCTCGAAGACCCGATCGAGACCCTCCTGGCCGACCACGTCCCGGACACCGACCACTTCGGCGTTGGCAGCGGGAACACGGACAGTGAGATCACCCTGAGCAACCTTGAGGACGAGGTACTTCTTCTCCTCGCCCTTGATTACTCGGGTTTCGATAGCCTCGATGAGAGCGGCACCGTGGTGCGGGTAGACGACGGTCTCTCCGACCTTGAAAACCATGTGTCCTCTGCCCCTTTCGCTGCTGCCTAGGTTACCACGTCCTGGCCGAGCCGCGCGGTGGGTCGCGGAGCGTCGTCGCAGGTCACGGGGTTGACAAGACACCCCTTACCGTGCAAGGCGGCGTCCGGTCGCAGTCAGCCACTCCAAAGTGGACACCGTAGTGGGCGGGCCGGGTGCTCGGCCGGGTGACGGCGCCGGTTACGCTTCCCGCTGGTCAGATGAGCCTGACCGCACTCACTTGTCAGGGAGATCAAGGAGGATGCCGCCCGTGAGCCGCCGGCACCAGTTGATGCGGAACCCCCTCCGATGGGCTTCCCTGGTCGCGGTCAGCGGCCTTGCCGCACTGACGCTGACCGGCTGCGGGGCCGGCCAGATAACCCAGACCGACACCCAGGTGGCCGCGGTCAACGGTGCGAGCGCCGACGTCGATGGGATCGCACTGCGCGACGCACTGCTGCCCTACCCGAAGAACCCCGACGGCACCTGGTCGCGGGGCTCGAACGTCCCGCTGCAGGTCACCTTCGTGAACGACGGCACCACGCCGGACACGCTGGTCGCGGTGCGGACCTCGGCGGCCTCCCGGGTGCAGGTGCAGGGCCGGACCATGATTCCCGCAGGCACCTCGGTCGTGAGCATCGCCGACGGCAGTTCCGGCGACTACTCGGCGGCATCGGCGTCGGCAGCGCCCTCCTCGACGCCCTCCTCGACGCCCTCCTCGACGCCGGCCAGCGGGCCTGGCGCCGCTCCCAGTGCCGAGGCCTCCGCCACCGGATCGCCCAGCAGCGGGTCCGCCAGTGCCGTGCCGCCCAGCCCGCTGGACGTCGGGGTGCTGCACATCGTGCTCGCCGACACCACCCGCGAGCTGCACGCCGGGCTCAACACCGACATCACCTTCGTGTTCCAGCGGGCGGGCTCGGTGACCCTGTCGGTGCCGATGGGACCGCCGAGTCACAACGAGAGCGGGCATTCCTGACCGGACTCCGCCGAGCGACTCGCGGGGCGTCGCGGGCCGTGGTGCGGCCCCGGCGTCGGGGTGACCGGATAACGTCCGCGGCCATGGTGAGATCCCCGGGCAACCCGCGCGCCGCGCGCCAGAGCTACCGGTGCACGGAGTGCGGCCACCAGGTCACCAAGTGGGTGGGTCGCTGCCCGGAGTGCCAGGTCTGGGGCGCGGTGGAGGCGGCCGGTCCCCGCGCGGTGCCGCGGGTCGCGGCCGGTGCGCCGTCCGCACCCGCCCGCCCCATCTCGCAGGTCGACCTGCAGTCCGCGCGGGCGGTCGCGACCGGCGTCGGTGAACTCGACCGGGTGCTGGGCGGCGGGGTGGTGCCGGGCGCGGTGGTGCTGCTGGCCGGCGAGCCGGGGGTGGGCAAGTCGACCCTGCTGCTCGAGGTGGCGCACCGCTACGCGACCAGCGGCAGGCGGGCGCTCTACGTCACCGGAGAGGAGTCGGCGGGCCAGGTGCGGCTGCGTGCCGAGCGCACCGGCGCGCTGCACGACGAACTGTTCCTCGCCGCCGAGTCCGGTCTCGCCGCCATGCTGGGCCACCTCGACGAGGTCGAACCGGACCTGCTCGTCGTCGACTCGGTGCAGACCATGTACTGCGCCGACGCCGAGGGAAGCCCCGGCGGAGTTTCCCAGGTTCGCGCGGTGGCGAGCGCGCTGATCGCCGCCGCGAAACAGCGCGGGCTGCCGGTGGTGCTGGTCGGGCACGTCACCAAGGACGGCACGGTGGCCGGGCCGCGGGTGCTGGAGCACCTGGTGGACGTGGTGCTGCAGTTCGAGGGCGACCGGCACTCCACCCTGCGCATGGTCCGCGGCATCAAGAACAGGTTCGGCCCCGCCGACGAGGTGGGCTGCTTCGAACTGGCCGACACCGGGATCGTGGAGCTGCCCGACCCGTCCGGGCTGTTCCTCACCCGGCGCGAGCGTCCGGTGGCGGGGACCGCGGTGACGGTCGCGGTGGAGGGCAAACGCCCCCTGCCGGGCGAGGTGCAGGCGCTGGTCGCCGAATCGTCGCTGGCCAATCCGCGCCGCGCGGTGAGCGGCCTCGACTCCGCGAGGGTGGCGATGATCCTGGCGGTCACCGAGCGGCGCGCCGGGATCAGGCTCACCGGCTCGGATGTCTACACCGCCACCGTGGGCGGTATGCGCGTGGTCGAGCCGGCCGCCGACCTCGCGGTGGCGCTCGCGGTCGCCTCGGCGGCGCGGGACCGGCTGCTCGCCCCGCAGACCGTCGCGATCGGTGAGGTCGGGCTGGCGGGCGAGGTCCGGCCGGTCACCGGGCTGCGGCGCAGGCTCGCCGAGGCCGCCCGGCTCGGCTTCCGGCACGCCCTGGTCCCGCCGGACGCAGCGGCGGAGCCCGTCGCGGGGATGCGGTTGCACGAGGTCGCCGACATCGGCGCGGCGCTGAGCTGGCTGCGCTCGTGAGCGACCGTGACGGCGCGGTGGGACATCGGGTGGGCAACCGGACTTCGTAGACTGGTCGCCCGGGGTGAGGCAGCTCAGGAGGCACGGTGAACCCACGGGGCCAGTCCGATCTGTTGCGGGAGACGCTGGCGCGGCTGGCGCCCGGCACCGCGCTGCGGGACGGCCTGGAACGCATCCTGCGGGGCCGCACCGGCGGGCTGGTGGTGCTCGGCCACGACCATGCGGTCGAGTCGATCTGTGACGGTGGGTTCCGGCTCGACGTCGAGTTCTCCTCCACCCGGCTTCGCGAGCTGTCCAAGATGGATGGTGCGGTCGTGCTGTCCACCGGGGCGGACCGGATCCTGCGGGCGAATGTCCAGCTCGTGCCCGACCCCACCATCCCCACCGAGGAGTCCGGGACCCGGCACCGCACCGCGGAACGCACCGGGATCCAGACCGGTCACCCGGTGATCTCGGTGAGCCAGTCGATGAGCATCGTCAGCGTCTACGTCGACGGACGCAGGCACGTGCTGTCGGATTCGGCCACCATTCTCTCCAGGGCGAACCAGGCGCTGGCGACCCTGGAGCGCTACAAGTCGCGGCTCGACGAGGTGGCCCAGGCGCTGTCGGCACTCGAGATCGAGGACTTCGTCACCCTCAAGGACGCGATGACCGTGGTGCAGCGTCTGGAGATGGTGCGCCGGATCTCCGAGGAGATCGCCTGGGACGTGGTGGAGTTGGGCACCGACGGCCGGTTGATCACCCTGCAGCTCGACGAGCTGGTCGGGGGCGTCGAGACCGATCGGGAGCTGATCCTGCGGGACTACCTGCCCGCGGAGCGCGCGGTCGGCGACGCCGCGACCGCGCTGGACGCGCTGTCCGGCAACGAACTGCTCGACCTCACCGCGGTGGCGGGCTGCTACGGCTGTCCGACCGTTCCCGAGGCGCTGGAGAACCCGGTGTCCCCGCGGGGGTACCGGCTGCTCGCGCGGGTGCCCCGGCTGCCCGGCCCGATCCAGGCCCGGCTGGTGGACCATTTCGGCTCCCTGCAGGCACTGATGGCGGCGACGGTCGACGATCTGCAGCACGTCGACGGTGTCGGCGGCGCACGGGCGCGGGTGGTGCGGGAGGGCCTGTCCCGGCTCGCCGAGGCCAGCATCGTCGACCGGTACGGCTGAGCCACGGCACTCAGCTCAGTTCAGCAGCCGGAACGGGGCAGGGGGGCTGCTGAGCGGCCCCAGCTTGACCACCAGCTGGTAGTCCCCCGGCGGCACCGGGTGGCGCAGCGCGGGACAGCCCGGACCGGATGTCCGTCCGGCCCAGACGACGCTGGACACCACCTGTTCGGCGGGTGCCAGCCTGCGCATCGACGGCTCGCCCGCGCCGTAGCAGTCGTTGCTGGACCACAACCGGGTGCCGTCCGCGGCGAGCACCAGCACCTCCTGAAGTGCCTGGTTGAGATCCCGGAAGCAGGGCACCTGGCCGGTGTTCGTCACCACCATCCGCAGCTCCCGCCGCTCGCCGCGCCGGTAGGCGGGCCTGCTGGGCTGCGCGGTCAGCCCGATCACCTGGTCCGGGCAGTACCCGGGTGGTGGGGGTGGTCGGGGCGCAGCGACCGCGGGAGCGGCGTTCGGCACCGCTGGGCCGCGCGGGGCGCCGGGCGACACCGCCGCGCTGGGCGGCATCAGCGCGGAACTCGGCGCGGCGGAGTTCGGCGGGACCGTGCTCGACGGGACCGTGCTCGACCGGACTGGGGCCGACGTGGCGGGAGCCGGGCGGCTCGGCGGCGACGTGGCGGGGACCGCCGGGCCGCCCGGCCCCGCCGCGCCCTGGTCGTCCCCGCCGGCCAGCGCGGTGAACGCCCACAGCCCGAGACACAGACCCACGACCAGGGCGCCGACGCCGACGGCTCTGCGCCGCCAATACACCCCTTCCGGAAGCGGACCCATCGGCTCCAACATGCTGAAAACGGTAACGTAAGGTCCTTCTCTGATTAGGGAAGCGAATCGCCGCACGATCGTGGGTGATTGGCTCGCTCGCTTCCCTCCCCCAGCACCGGAGTGAGGAGATTCCGTGACCGCGATCGAGGACCTGCTGGCCCGCAATGCCGCGACCAAGGGCGCAGGACCCGGCTCGCTGCCCGGCAGGCCTGCGCTGCGCGTAGCCGTCGTGGCCTGTATGGATGCCCGCCTCGACCCGGTCCGGCTGCTCGGCCTGCAGCCGGGTGAGGCGCACGTGATCCGCAACGCGGGCGGGGTGGTGACCGACGACGTGATCCGCTCGCTGGCGGTGAGCCAGCGAAAGCTGGGCACCACCGAGGTGTTGCTGCTGCACCATACGAAATGCGGGATGGCGACGTTCACCGATGAGGACTTCTGGTCGGAATTGCAACAGGACACCGGACTTCGGCCGACCTGGGCAGTGGGCACATTCCGCGATGCGGAATCCGATGTGCGGCAGTCCCTGGAACAGGTTCGGCGAAGTCCATTTCTGTCCGATACGACGGCGCTGCGCGGTTTCGTGGTCGACGTCGAGACCGGCGCTCTCGACGAGGTACTGTCCGAGCCGTCGTGAACCCTTCCGTGATCCTTGCCTGGTTCGACGCGAACGCGCGTGACCTGCCGTGGCGTGCACCGGACACCACGCCGTGGGGCGTGCTGGTCAGCGAGGTGATGCTGCAGCAGACGCCGGTGCACCGGGTGCACGACGTGTGGATCGAGTGGATGGACCGCTGGCCGCTGCCGTCGGGTCTGGCCGCCGAGGCTCCGGGGACCGTGGTCCGCGCCTGGGGCAAGCTGGGCTACCCGCGACGGGCGCTGCGCCTGCACACGGCGGCCGAGGCCATCGCGTCCCGGCACGACGACGTGGTGCCCGCCGACGTGGACACCCTGCTCGCACTGCCCGGCGTGGGTGCCTACACCGCTCGCGCGGTGGCGGCGTTCGGTTTCGGCGCCCGTGTCCCCGTGGTGGACACCAACGTCCGGCGCGTGGTGGCGCGGGCGCTGCACGGCATGGCCGACGCGGGCCCGCCGTCCACCACCCGTGACCTGGCCCAAGTCGAGGCGCTGCTGTCCGACGCGGCGGCGGCCCGCTTCTCCGCGGCGCTGATGGAGCTCGGGGCGGTGGTGTGCACGGCGCGTCGCCCGCGCTGCGCGGACTGCCCGGTGGCCGCCCAGTGTGCCTGGATGCGCGCGGGACGCCCGGCCGGGTCGGCGCCCGCACGGGCCGCGCAGCGCTTCGCCGGTACCGACCGGCAGGTGCGCGGCCTGCTGCTCGACGTCCTGAGGGATGCGGCCGACCCGGTGCCCAGGGGGCGGCTGGACGCGGTGTGGGTGGACGTGGCGCAGCGGGACCGGTGCCTGGACTCCCTGCTCGTCGACGGGCTGGTGGAACAGACCGACGACGGGCGTTTCGCGCTGCCCGGCGAACGCTGAGAATCTGCTTGTGCGGGCACTGGTGGCGTTTCTCGACGACGCGGCGGAGCGCGAGATCCGCAGGCTGTGGCAGACCCTGGCGGACGGCGGTGTCGCGCCTGCGGTCCGCCGGTTCGCCCCGCACCTGACCTTGGCCGCGGGCGCCTCGATACCGCCGAAGGCGCGTGCCGCGGTACGCGACGAGCTGGCTCTGCTCGCCATGCCCGCGCTGTGGCTGAGCACCCTGGCTGTCTTCCCGAGCACCGAGAACGTGCTGGTGCTCGCCGCGGTGGTGGACACCGAACTGCTCGCCGTGCATTCCGCGGTGCACGACGTGCTCGCAGGCAAGGTCCGGCAGGCGTCTGCGCTGCACCTGCCCGGCTCGTGGGTGCCGCACTGCACGCTGGCCGAACACGTCCCCACCGCGGCGCTCGGCGCCGGACTGTCGCTGCTGCACCCGGTGACGCCGGTGCGCGCCACGCTGGGGCCGGTGGCCGTGCTGGACACCGCCAGCGGCGCGGTGGAGCCGCTGCCGCCACGGTGACCAATCACCCGCGACCGCCGTAGGCTTGGGTTCATGGCCGTCGTGAAGATCAACGCTATTGAGGTCCCCGAGGGTTCCGGGCCCGAGCTGGAACGTCGCTTCGGCGCGCGCCACGGCTCGGTGGACTCCGCTCCCGGCTTCCTCGGTTTCGAGCTGCTCCGTCCGGTCGCCGGCGAGAACCGCTACTTCGTCTACACCCGCTGGGAGACCGAGGAGGACTTCCAGGCCTGGCGCAACGGCCCGGCGATGGAGGCCCACTCCGGCGAGCGGGGCAAGCCGGTGGCCAGCGGCTCGAGCCTCCTGGAGTTCGAGGTCGTGCAGACCGCTGACCCGTCCTCCGCGCCCACCGACTGACCCTCCTCCGCGCGGCACCAGCCGGGCACCCCTACCCGACATACGGAGGGCCCCGATCCGGTGTGGATCGGGGCCCTCCGAGTGTCTGCCCAGGGTGGGCGCGACCGGTCAGTCGCCGCTGGCCGCGCTGCCTTCGCTGCCACCGTCGGCTCCGGCCAGGTCGACCGGAGGCGCGTCGGGCACCCGCAGCGGCTTGGCCTCGCCGCGGAAGGTGAACCGGGCGTCCTCGGTGGCGCTCTCGCCGTCCCAGTTCTCGACGTCGACGAGGACGATCTGGCCGGCCTCGACCTCGCCGAAGAGGATCTTCTCGGAGAGCTGGTCCTCGAGTTCGCGTTGGATGGTGCGTCGTAGCGGGCGGGCACCGAGCACGGGGTCGAAGCCGCGTTTGGCGAGCAGTTTCTTCGCGGTCGGGGTGAGCTCCAGGGCCAT
>DASXOL010000165.1:0-14031 GCA_036494295.1 Pseudonocardiaceae bacterium | reverse complement strand
CGGTCTCCACGACATAGGCGAACTGACCGACGACGTCGCGGTACTCCTTGTACAGCGACAGTTCCATCTCGGTCTCGTACTTCTCGAGATCCTCAGCGCTCATCGAGGGTCCATCGATCGGCTCATCAGGTGCTAGCCCCTCCTGCTGATGCGGCGTGCGCGGGTAACTCCCCATTCTGGACCACGAGCGGCAGCGGCCCCGCCCGCGCGGTCCGGTGTGGTGGCGGGACCTGCCCGTGGCGCCGGGCGGCCTGTGCGACGTTGACGTAGCAGAAGCGGTGCTCGGGGCACGGCCCGTGCGCCAGCAGCGACGCGTTGTGCTCCGGCGTGCAGTAGCCCTTGTGCTCTCCGAAGCCGTAGTGCGGCAGCGTCTCGTGCAGCTCGGTCATGATCCGGTCCCTGGTCACCTTGGCCAGTACCGAGGCCGCTGCGACGCAGGCCGCCGCACGGTCCCCGCCGATCACGGCCATGTTCGGCGCGGTCAGCCCGGGTACCCGGAACCCGTCGGTGAGCACATAACCAGGATGCACGGGCAGGCCCGCGACGGCGCGGCGCATGCCCTCCAGGTTGGCCACGTGCACACCGAGCCGGTCGACCTCGGCGGCCGGGATCACCACCACGGCGCGGGCCACCGCCCTGGCGACGATCAGGTCGTGGAAGTACTCCCGCCGGGCGGCGGTGAGCAGCTTGGAATCGGTGAGGCCGTCCAGTGCGGTCGCATCGGACGGACGCAGCACACAGGCCGCCACCACGAGCGGCCCCGCGCAGGCGCCGCGGCCCGCCTCGTCCACCCCGGCGACCGGACCCAGACCCCTGCGGTGCAGGGTCGCCTGCAGGGTCCAGTTGCCTGCGTCCCTGCGCACCACGGCCCTCGGGGGCCGGGGCAGGACCTCACGCGAACCGCGTGGCGCGACACTCACGGCGATCAGCCACGCTTGCGGGCTACCACCCGCTGACCCAGTCGCCTGCCGCCGCCCAGCACCGGCCAGCTCAACAACACGCCCGCGGCCAGCGGGAAGTCGGTGGGCAGCACGGAGCTGACCCCGCGCAGCGCGGTGGCCTGCGGCGGCTGCTGCGGATTCGGGTCCGAGATGTGCCGCCAGCGCGGCGGCGGGAGCACGATGACCCGGGCCTTGCCGATCACGTTGTCCACCGGCACGGTGCCGCTGCGCTCGTCACCCATGTGACGGCGGGAGTCCGCCGAGTTGTTGCGGTTGTCGCCCATCATCCACAGCGCGCCCTTGGGCACGGTGACCGGACCGAACGCCTCCTGGGGCTCGTTGCCGATGAAGATCGGATACGGCTCGTTGAGCGGGGCCCCGTTGACCGTCACCCGGTTCTTCGCATCGCAGCACTGCACGGTCTGCCCGCCCACCGCGATGACCCGCTTCACGAAGTCCCGCTCGTCCGGCGGGGCGAGCCCGATGAGCGACGCGGCCTGCTGCAGTCCCCGGACCAGCACGTTGTCCGAGCGCGGGCTGGTGAACTCGGTGCCCCAGGAGTCCGGCCCGCGGAACACCACGACATCACCCGGCCGGGGATCGCTGAACCGGTAGACCACCTTGTCGACCAGCACGCGGTCGTCGGTGCAGCCGGTGCACCCGTGCAGCGTCGGCTCCATCGAGGCCGACGGGATCACGTACACCCGGGCCAGGAAGGTCTGGATCAGAAAGGTGAGCACAAGCGCGGTCAGGACCAGAATCGGCAGTTCGCGCCAGAAGGAGCCTTTTCTCTTCGCTTTGCGATGCCGGGCGTGGCTATGAGGCCGTGGATGATTCCGGTGGGAATCGTCGGGACCCTCTCCGCCCGCAGGATCTCTCGAGGACACCAGGTTAGCCACGTCCCCCAGGCTAGCGGCAGCGAGCCGGGCGGGTCGGCTCAGGACGCCGACGGCGTCTCACGCTTCTCCTTGATCTTGGCGGCCTTGCCGCGCAGATCACGCAGGTAGTACAGCTTGGCCCGGCGCACGTCGCCGCGGGTGACCACCTCGATCTTCGCGATGTTCGGGGTGTGCAGCGGGAAGGTCCGCTCGACGCCGACACCGAAGGAGACCTTGCGCACGGTGAAGGTCTCCCGGATGCCGCCGCCCTGGCGGCGGATCACGGCACCCTGGAACACCTGGACCCGCTGGCGCGAGCCCTCGATGACCCGCACGTGCACCTTGAGGGTGTCGCCGGGCCGGAAGTCGGGAATGTCGGAACGCTGCGACTTCGCGTCCAGGGCATCCAGGGTGTTCATCGCTCGTCCATCCTCGTTCTTCGTCTGCGCTGCAGTCTTGGGTGCCCGGGTGGGCGCGCAGCGACGGCGTCTCGTGACGCGGGCTGGCGCGGGGTGTTGCCCCTGGGCGCTGTCCGTTGCACCCGGCTGCGGCAACCGGTCCAGTGTGCCAGACGGCGCGGCTCAGGACGAAACCGGGCGACCTGGCGGCGGTAACCCCAGCTCGTCGAGCACCGTGCGGTCCGCCGCGTCCAGCGCGCCGGGCGGCAACGCCGCCAGCAGGTCGGGACGCCGCCGCGCGGTGCGCTCCACGGCACGGTCCCGGCGCCAACGGGCGATCGCGGCGTGATCGCCGGAGCGCAGCACCGCGGGCACCTCGCGGCCCCGCCACGTCTCGGGGCGGGTGTAGCACGGGCCTTCCAGCAGGCCGTCGGAGAACGAGTCCTGCTCGGCGGAGGCGGGGTTGCCCAGCACGCCGGGCAGCAGCCGCGCGATCGCCTCGATCATCACCAGCGCCGCGACCTCGCCGCCGACCAGCACGTAGTCGCCGATGGAGATCTCGTCGACCGGCACCCGCCCGGCCGCGTCGTCGAGCACCCGCTGGTCGATGCCCTCGTAGCGGCCGCAGGCGAAGACCAGCCGCGGCGCGTCGGCCAGCTCGGTGGCCACCCGCTGGGTGAACGGGCGCCCGGTGGGGCTGGGCACCACCAGGCGCGGCGGCGGGTCGCCCCCGAGCATCTCGTCGAGCGCCTCACCCCACACCTGCGGGCGCATCACCATGCCGGGCCCGCCGCCGTAGGGGGCGTCGTCGACCGCACGGTGCACGTCGTGGGTCCAGTCCCGCAGGTCCCGGACGGTGAAGCTGATCAGGCCGCGCTCGATGGCCCGGCCCAGCAACGCCTCCCTGGCCGGTGCCAGGTACTCCGGAAAGATCGTCACGACCTCGATGCGCACCGGCCGGCCTCAGTCGAGCAGGCCCGCGGGCGGGTCCAGCACGATGCGACCGCCTGCCAGGTCCACCTCGGGGACGATGGCCCGCACGAAGGGCACCATCGCCGTGCCGTGGCCGGTGTCGAGCACCAGCAGGTCGCTGGCGGGCGCGTGCACGACCTCCAGCACGGTGCCCAGCATGGCACCCTCCTTCGAGGCCGCGGTCAGGCCTTCGAGCTGGTGGTCGTAGTACTCGTCCGGATCCTCCAGGTCGGGCAGGCCGGCCGCCTCGACCGTGAGCAGCCTGCCGCGCAGCTCCTCGGCCGCGGTGCGGTCGGCCACCCCGGCGAACTTGACCAGCAGGGCGCCGGAGTGCGGGCGCACGGTCTCCACGGTGAGCGTGCGGTCCGCACCGGCGCCGAGCTGGACGCCGGGCGCGAACCGCTGCTCGGGAGAGTCGGTGTGCACCTGTACCGCTACCTCGCCGCGGAGGCCGTGCGCCTTGCCGATCCGGCCGACCACCCGCTGGGTGTCGGCCTGCGACCCGCCCGGCTGCACGCTCCCGCCGTCTCTCACCCGCTGGTCAGCGGTCGGTGTCGACCACGTCGACCCGAACGCCGCGCCCGCCGATCCCGCTCATCACGGTGCGCAGTGCGGTCGCGGTGCGCCCGCCGCGACCGATCACCTTGCCCAGGTCCTCGGGGTGGACGTGCACCTCCAACGTCCGGCCCCGCCGGGTGGTCACCAGCTGGACGCGCACATCGTCGGGGTTGTCGACGATGCCCCTGACGAGGTGCTCAAGCGCGTCCGCCAGCATGCTCACGCCTGCCCGTCCGCTGCCTTCGCCGTGTCCTCCCTGGACTCGGTTGCGTCAGCCGCCGTGCCTGCGGCGGTGTCGGACTTGCGGGTGGACTTCTTCTTCGGGGTGGTCGCCTCGGTGCCGGGCGCCTCCCCGGCCTCGGCGAGCGCCTTGTTGAACAGCTCCGCCTTGTCCGGCTTGGGCTCGGGGAGCCGCAGCGTGCCCTCCGCGCCGGGCTGACCGTTGAACTTCTGCCAGTCACCGGTGATCTCGAGGATGTGCTGGACGGGCTCGGTGGGCTTGGCGCCCACGCCGAGCCAGTACTGCACCCGCTCGGAGTCGACCTCGATGAAGCTCGGCTCCTCCTTCGGGTGGTACTTGCCAATCGCCTCGATCGCCTTGCCGTTGCGGCGGGTACGGGCGTCGGCGACAACGATTCGGTAGTACGGCTGGCGAATCTTGCCGAGCCGCATGAGCTTGATCTTGACAGCCACGGGTCGAGCTACTCCTGTCACACGCTCGAATGTTCACGGGTGAGCGCACACGGCCCGTGGTGGGGGCGCGAGCCGGCGTTGCTCATGAGGTCAGCGGTCGCGGCGTGGTGAGAGGGCCCGCCACGACAACAGCGACTCATTGTGCCAGACCTTTCCGTGCCGCTTTGACCGCATGCCTGATCGGCCCGCCGGACACCGCGGGTCAGGCGTGTATCACGCCCGTCATCGCCAGCAGCAGACCGACCGCGGGCAGGAAGTTGTTCGCCTGGTGCGCCACCACGCTGGCCAGCAGGTTTCCGGTGAGCAGCCGGGCCAGCGCGATCGGCACCGAGATCACCAGCAGCAACGGGGTGCGCAGCAGCTCCAGGTGGGCGAAGGAGAACACCACCGTGGTCAGCGCGAAGATCACCCAGCGGTTCCACCCCCAGCACTCCATGGCCCGCCACAGCACACCCCGGTAGAGCACCTCCTCGCACAGCGGCGCCAGCAGCCACACCGCGAGGAAGACGACGGCCGCGGTCCCGGCGGGGAGCCGCTGGTTGTCGAACACGTCGCCGACCGCGGAGTTCGCGTGGTCCTTGCCCACCCACATCGCCCAGAGCGCCGAGGCGGGCAGCGTGAGGATCACCCCGGCAAGGCCCAGTGCCAGGCCGATGCCCACATCGGTACTCCGCCATCGCAGCGAGAGCACCCCGCAGAGCCGTTCCCACAGGTTCCGGCCCGCGCCCACCAGCACGGCGCCCCCGGAGGCGACCAGCGCGGCCAGCACGGTGGGCACCACCAGGGCGGCGACCAGCGCGTCCGGCGGCAGCGGCCCCCCTTTGGCCACCTGCGGCGAGGTCAGCGCGAAGGGCACCAGCACCAGCACCGAGGCGCCGAGGAAGGTCACCTCCGCGACGATGAAGACGGCGAGCAGCAGCCATCCACGGCGCGGATCGGCACGGGGCGACTCCGCGGGCAGCGCCCCGGGGGTGGATGCGGTGGGTGGCGGCGGCGAGCCCGGCGGACCGGTTCCCGGCACCCCGCCGGGAAGGAGAGGGGTCTGACCGGCCCAGTTCCAGCTCGGGTGCGGCTGCCCGGCTGCACCCCCGGCCGACCCCCAGTCCAGCACCGGCCCGTCCGGCGACGGCAGCGCGGGGCGGCGCGGAGGTTCCGGCGTGCTCACACTGCTCCTCCTGGCGATCGAGGTGGTCGCGGCTGCATTGTTCCGACTCCATTGTTGCGGGCTCGCGACGCGCCGGTCGGACCGTCGATCTTGACAGCCCGTCAGCCGGTGACCCTGCGTGGGCCGCCCCGCACGACTCCGCGCAGGACCAGCAGGTCCGGCTCGCGCAGGGCATCCGGATCGGTGCGCGGATCGGTTCGGGTCACCAGCAGGTCAGCGGGTGCGCCGGGGGCCAGACCCGCGGCGCCGAGCCAGTCCCGTGCGGCCCAGCTGCCCGCGGCCAGGGCCTGTGCACCGCTGAGACCAACGTCACGCAACGCGCCAATCTCGTCCACCAGGCGGCCGTGCGCGATGCTGCCGCCCGCGTCGGTTCCCGCGTAGATCGGCACGCCCGCCTCGGCGGCGGCACCGACCGTGTCCCGGACCCTGGCGTGCAACTCGCGCATGTGCGCCGCGTACTGCGGGTAACGATGCGCGCCGTCCGCGATGGCCGGAAACGTCTCGATGTTGATCAGTGTGGGCACCAGGGCGGTGCCCTGCGCCGCCATCTGGTCGATGGTGTCGGCGGACAGGCCGGTGCCGTGCTCGATGCAGTCGATCCCGGCGGCGAGCAGGCCCGGCAGCGCGTCCTCCCCGAAGACGTGCGCGGTGACCCTGGCGCCCGCCGCGTGTGCGGCGCCGATCGCCTCGGCCAGCACGTCGTCCGGCCACAGCGGGGCGAGGTCACCCTGGGCGCGGTCGATCCAGTCACCGACGAGCTTGACCCACCCGTCCCCCAGCGCGGCCTGTTCCTCCACGGCCTGGGTCAGCAGCCGGGGGTCGTCGAGCTCCACCCCGAGCTCGGGCAGGTAGCGCTTGGGCCGGGCCAGGTGGCGTCCGGCCCGGATGATGCGCGGCAGGTCGTCACGGGCCTGCAGCGGGCGGGTGTCGATCGGCGCCCCGCAGTCGCGGATGAGCAGCGTCCCGGCGTCCCGGTCGGTGCCGGCCTGCTCGGCGGCTTCCGCCAGGCTGACCGGTCCCTGCGGGCCGATGCCGACGTGGCAGTGCGCGTCGACCAGGCCCGCCAGCAGGTAGCCGCCGTCGCAGACGGTGCGCGCCCCCGGCACCGGTTCGGCGCTGATCAGGCCGTCCCGCACCCACAGCTCACCGGGTTCACCCGCGGGCAGCAGGATCCCGCGCAGGTGCAGCGCCGCCGGTCCGGAGGAACCAGGGCCGCCGGACGGCGCCGTCACTTCTTGCCGAACTTCAGCTTCGACGGATCGAATCCGGGGGGCAGCTGGTCCATCCCGAGACCGGGAGGCAGCTGGGCGGGTCCACCGGCACCGGGGCCCCCGGGCAGGCCGGGGAACCCGCCGGGCAGCCCGCCGCGCATCTTGGGTTGCGTCGGCCCCTTGGCCCGGCCCTTCTTGCCCTTCTTGCCCTTGCGGCCGCGGCGGCCGGGGCCGAGCCCGGACAGCCCGAACCGGCCGGCCATCTGCTGCATCATCTTGCGCGCCTCGAAGAACCGGTCGACCAGCTGGTTGACCTCGCTCACCGACACACCGGAACCCCGCGCGATGCGCTGGCGGCGGGACGCGTTGATGATCTTCGGGTCGGCCCGCTCAGCCGGTGTCATGCCCCGGATGATCGCCTGCAGCCGGTCCAGCTGCTTGTCGTCGACCTCGGCGAGCTGCTCCTTCATCTGGCCCGCTCCGGGGAGCATGCCGAGCAGGTTGGCGATCGGCCCCATCCTGCGGACCGCCTGCATCTGCTCGAGGAAGTCCTCCAGGGTCAGCTCGCCGCTGCCGATCTTGGCCGCGGCGGCTTCCGCCTGATCGGCGTCGAAAGCCTGTTCGGCCTGCTCGATCAGGGTGAGCATGTCGCCCATGCCCAGGATCCGGCTGGCCATCCGGTCCGGGTGGAAGACGTCGAAGTCCTCGAGCTTCTCGCCGTTGGAGGCGAACAGGATCGGCTCGCCGGTGACCTGCCGCACGGACAGCGCGGCGCCGCCGCGGGCGTCGCCGTCCAGCTTGGTGAGCACCACGCCGGTGAAGCCGACACCGTCGCGGAACGCCTCGGCGGTGGTCACCGCGTCCTGGCCGATCATGGCGTCGACCACGAACAGCGTCTCGTCGGGCTGCACCGCGTCGCGGATGTCGGCGGCCTGGCGCATCAGCTCCTCGTCGATGCCGAGGCGCCCGGCGGTGTCGACGATGACGATGTCGTGCTGGCGCTCCCGCGCTTCCTGCACGCCGGCGCGGGAGACCTGCACCGGGTCCCCGACGCCGTTGCCCGGCTCGGGGGCGTACACCTGCACACCGGCGCGCTCGCCGACGACCTGCAGCTGGTTGACCGCGTTGGGCCGCTGCAGGTCCGCGGCGACCAGCAGCGGCGTGTGCCCCTGGCCGCGCAGCCACCGCGCCAGCTTGCCCGCCAGCGTCGTCTTACCCGAGCCCTGCAGGCCGGCGAGCATGATCACGCTGGGCGGGTTCTTGGCGAACCGCAGGCGCCTGCCCTGGCCGTCGAGGCTCTCCTCGCCGCCCAGCAGGCGGATGAGCTCCTCGTTGACGATCTTGATGACCTGCTGGGCCGGGTTCAGCGCGGCGGAGACCTCGGAGCCCTTGGCGCGCTCCTTGATCTGCGCGATGAACTGCCGGACCACCGGGAGCGCCACATCGGCTTCGAGCAGCGCGATGCGGATCTCCCGGGCCGTGCTGTCGATGTCGGCCTCGGAGAGCCTGCCCTTGCCGCGCAGGCCGGACAGCGCGGCGGTGAGCCGGTCGGAAAGGGTGTCGAACACGCCGGTCGCGCTCCCTGGAGTGCGGCGGGGGAAGTGCCCCGTGGTCGGGCTGCTTTACCGGCCAGCGTAGCCGTCCAGGTGAGACGGGCGGGGCCGGAGGTCGCGAGCCGTCGATCTAAACCGGCGTGTCGGGGACGCCGAGGAAGAACTCGCGCAGTGCCGCGGTGGTCGCGGCCGGTTGCTCCTCGGGCAGGAAATGCCCGCAGTCCAGCGCGGCGCCCCGCACGTCCGCGGCGTACTGGCGCCAGACGCCGAGCACGTCGTAGTGTGCGCCGACGAAGCCCTGGGCACCCCACAGCACCAGCAGCGGGGGCCGGACCAGCACCCGGTCCGCCGCGTCGCGGTCGTCGTGCGCCAGGTCGATCGACGCCGCGGCCCGGTAGTCCTCGCAGCTCGCGTGCAGCGCGGCCGGGTCGGCGAAGCAGCGCACGTACTCGGCGACCGCGGCCTCGTCGAAGGCGTCCGGATCGCGGCCCCACTGGGCGAGCTTGCGCCGCAGGTAGAACTCCGGATCGGCGCCGATGAGCCGTTCCGGCAGGTCGGCGGGCTGGATCAGGAAGAACCAGTGGTAGTAGGCCTGCGCGAACTCGCGGTCGGTGTGGCCGTACATGTGCCGGGTGGGCGCGATGTCGAGCACCGCGGCCGCGCTGACCTGCCCGGGATGGTCCAGACACAGCCGATGCGTGACCCGCGCGCCGCGGTCGTGGCCGGCCACGGCAAACCGGTCGAAGCCCAGCGACGCCATCAGGCCCACCTGGTCGGCGGCCATGGCGCGCTTGCTGTATGCGCCGTGGTCGGCGCCGCCCGGTGGCTTGTCCGAGTCGCCGTAGCCGCGCAGGTCGGCCGCGACCACGGTGAACCGGTCCGCGAGCGCGGGCGCGACGCGGTGCCACATCGCATGGGTCTGCGGGTAGCCGTGCAACAGCAGCAGCGGCGGCCCCGAGCCGCCCACGGCGGCGTGTATCCGCACGTCGCCCACCTGCGCGGTGTGCGCGGAGAACCCGTCGAGCATGGTCGGCATGCGGTGAAGCTAACCCGTCGGCGTCAGCCCGGCGCGGCGCCGTCGCCGCTCGGTTCCGGCACCTGCTCCAGCGCGTCCACCAGCACCCGGTGCACGTCGGAGAGCCGGGAGCTGACGGCGCTGCGCAGTTCGGTGAGCTCGCCCAGTTCGCGCTCCGCCTCCGCGGTCCGGGCACGCAGCCGCTCGCCCGCCAGCACGAGCAGCGCGTGCAGCCCGGCCAGCGCCCTGGCCTCGAACTGCTCGATCCGCGCACTCGCCTCGGTTTCCATGCGCGCGCAGCGCTCCGCGGTCTCGCCCAGCAGTTGCTCGGTGTCGGCGCGGGTCTTCTCGCGCAACGCGTCGGTCTCCCGGCGGGTCTCCATCTGCAACGCGGTGAGCTCGTCCTCGGTGAGTTGCATCACGCGCTGGATCCGCACCCCGGCGCCGGCCAGCGAGGAGCCCTGCAGGCGCTCCAGCCGCGCGGTCGCCTCCGCTGCCTCGCGGCGCAGGGGTTCGAGCATCCTGGTCAGTTCGGCGGCCTGGCCGAGAGCGGCGTCCCGGTCCGCCTGCACCATGGCGAGCTGGCTTTCCAGCGCCTCGATGTGCTCCACCACCTGTTGCCGGTGGAAGCCGCGCATTACGGTCTCGAACGGCGGGTGCAGCGGTATCACCTCGTCGTTCGCTCCCTGCATGCACGGGGACCCTAGCGCCCGGTCGTGACATCGCGGCCACGTCAATGCGTCATTTCTGCGACATTTTCCGACCGAGCGTCGTCGATCGACGGTCACCGATCAGTAGTAGTCCTGCCCGTGGAGGTGGCAGTGCGTGACTTCGCGACCGGTCTGCGACTGGTCGGCAGAGCGGTGGTGCTGCTTGCCCGCGCACCGCGGCTCTACCTGCTCGGGATCCTTCCGGCGCTGGTCACGCTGGTGCTGTTCGGCGCAGGGTTCGCGGTGCTGCTGTGGCAGCTCGACGACCTGGTCCGCTGGCTCACCCCGTTCGCGGACCACTGGAGCACGACGGCGCGGGAGAGCCTGCGGGTGCTGGGCGGTCTCGCCGTGCTGGTGAGCGCGGGCATGCTCGGGGTGGTCAGCTACACCGCCGTCACGCTGCTGATCGGCGGCCCGTTCTACGAGCGGCTCTCCGCCGGCCTGGACGACCGGGCCGACCGGCTCGACGACCCGGCCGCCGTCGCCTCGGCGGAGCCGATCACCGGGTGGTCCGCGTTCGGGCACGGCGTGCGGGACTCGGTGTTGCTGGTCGGCGCCTCGCTGGCCTGCGCTGTGCCGCTGCTGCTCGGCGGCTTCCTGCCGCTGGTCGGCCAGACCGTGGTGCCGGTGGTCACGGTGGGCGTCGGCTCGTGGCTGCTGGCCCTGGAACTGGTCGGCCCGCCGTTCCAGCGGCGCGGGATGGGCCTGGCGCAGCGGCGCAGGGCACTGCGGGAGCGACGGCTGCTGACCCTGGGTACCGCGGTGCCCGCGTACCTGCTCTGCGCGATCCCGTTCACCGCGGCGCTGATGATGCCGGTCGCGGTGGCGAGCGGGACGCTGCTGGCCCGCGAGGTGCTGGCCGGCCGGGCCGGCGCCGCGGCTACCGGGCGGCGGCCAGCACCGCCCGCTCGACACGCCGACGGGTCTCCGGGCGCAGTGCCCCGCCCTGGCCCTGACCGGTGAGGCAGAACGAGTCGACCACCGAGCTGCCCATGGTGGCGACCCGCGCCCAGTGCACCTGGGCGGCACTGGCCTCCAGCGCGCTGGCGACCCGGTACAGCAGGCCGATCCGGTCGGTGGTGCGCAGTTCGAGCACGACCGCTCCGGTGGCCTCGTCGTCGAACCAGACCACCCGCGTGCCGGGCGAGCCGTCGATGTCGGTCGCGCTCGGCGAGCTCTCCCCGTAGTCGCGCTCCTTGGCCGCCAGCCGGTCGGCGAGCCGCAACGACCCCTCCAGCGCCCGGGTGAGGTCCTGGCGCAGCAGCGCGGGATCGGGCGGCCTGCCGAAACGCGGCGAGACCGTGAAGGTGTCCACCGCCACCGCGTCGCCTCCGGACGCGTCGAACGAGCGGATGTCGGCCGAGTGGACCTGCAGCGAGTGCAGCGCGAGCACCCCGGCGGCCAGCGCCAGCACGTGCTGCCTGCCCGGGGTGACCACGGTGACCGTGGTGGCGGCGCCCGGTCCGGTCGCGGTGTCCGCGGTGACGTGCAGCAGCCCGGTGCTCGCGGTGCGCTCGGCCAGGCTCCGGTGTTCTTCGCTGAGCGGCTCCGGGCGGCTCACCGGGCGGCCGGCCAGCACCGCGCGGCACCGGTCGGCGAGATCGACGACCAGCGCCGCCCGCCATTCGCTCCACACGCCGGGTCCGGTGGCCAGCGCATCGGCCTCGGCGAGCGCGACGAGCAGCTCCAGCACGACCTGGTCGCCGTCGATGGTGTCGACCACGCGCTGCGCGGTGGCCGGGTCGTCGAGATCGCGGCGGGTCGCGGTGTGCGGGAGCAGCAGGTGGTGGCGCACCACGGTGCTGAGCAGCGTGACGTCCGACGGCCACAGCCCGAGCCGGGAGCCGATCTGCTCGGCCAGCGCCGCGCCGACCACCGAGTGGTCCTCACCGCGACCCTTGCCTAGGTCGTGCAGCAGCGAGCCGAGCAGCAGCAGGTCGGGCCGGCCCACCGTGGTGGTGAGCCGGGCCGCGTGCGCGACGGTCTCCACCAGGTGCCGGTCGACGGTCCACACGTGGGCACGGTCCCGTGGCGGCAGGTCGCGCACCGCGCCCCACTCCGGGAAGAGCCTGCCCCACAGCCCCGTGCGGTCCATCGCCTCGATCACGTCCACCGCGGGCCGGCCCGCACCCAGCAGCGAGAGCAGCTCGTCCAGCGCCGCGCGGGGCCAGGGCCTGCGCAGCTCCGGCGCGGTGTCGGCCAGCGTGGCCAGGGTGCCCGCCGCCACCGGCATGCCGGTGCGGGCCGCGGTGGCCGCCACCCGCAGCGCCAGCGCCGGGTCGCGGGGCGGGTGCGCGTCGCGGGCCAGCACGACCTCGCCCGCGTGCTCGACCACGCCCTCGTCGAGCGGGCGCCGGATCGGGCCGCGGCCGAAGGTGCGCAGCCCGGTCAGCCGCGCCCGCCCGCGCGGTGGCAGCGCGGCGCGCGCCGTGCGCAGCCCCACGTCGACCGCGTAGACCACCGTGCGCGCCGCTCCGGACAGGCCTCTGGCCAGGTCGAACCGGTCGCCCAGGCCGAGTGCGGCGGCGATCTCGTCGGCGTCCTGGGCGCGCAGCACGTCCCGGCTGCGCCCGGCCAGCCGGTGCAGCTCGGTGCGGACGTCGAGCAGCAGCTCGCGCGCCGCCCGGACGTCCGCCCCGGCCCGGTCGATGAGCTGGCCTGCGGCCAGCGCGTCGAGCAGCTGGATGTCGCGCAGCCCGCCGTGGCCGCTCTTGAGGTCCGGTTCCACCCGGTGCGCGATGTCGCCGCTGCGATGCCAGCGCTGGCGTGCCGACTCGATCAGCTCCTCCAGCCTGCCCCGGATGCCTGCCCGCCAGGCCTGCCGGACGGCGCTGTCCATCGCGGTGAACAGCTGGCCGTCGCCCGCGATGAGCCGGGACTCCAGCAGCCCGAGGGCGGCCCGCAGGTCGGTGGCCGCCACCTGCACGGCCTGCCCGACGGTGCGCACGCTGTGGTCGAGGCTGATGCCTGCGTCCCACAGCGGGTACCACAGCGAGTCGGCGAGCTCGCTCACGTCCCGCTTGCCGTCGTGCAGCAGCACCAGGTCCAGGTCGGAGTACGGGGCCAGCTCGCGGCGGCCGAGCGCGCCGACCGCCACCAGCGCGGTGCCGTGCCCGACGCCCACCGCGGTGGCACGGGAGGCCAGCCAGAACTCGTGCAGGTCGCCGAGTGCGGCGCGCAGTGCCTCCGCGGCCAGCCTGCGCTGGCGGGGACTCGTGGCGAGCAGCGCGGTCCGTGCCTTGACCAGGTCGGCCGCCACGGTGTCCGGGCCCGCGCCGCCGGGCAGTGCACCGGAGACGGCCATGTCGGAGTCGGTTCCCATGTTTCCTCGCCCCTTACAGCGCATCCACGCCGCGTTCCCCGGTACGTACCCGGACGACCGTCTCCACGGGAACCACCCAGACCTTGCCGTCCCCGATCTTGCCCGTACGCGCCGCGTCCAGCAGGGCGTCGACGGTCTTGTCCACGTGCGCGTCGTCCACCACGACCTCGACCCGGATCTTGGGCAGGAAATCCACGTGGTACTCAGCCCCCCGGAAGACCTCCGTGTGGCCCTTCTGCCTGCCGTAACCCTTCACCTCGCCCACCGTCAAGCCCAGTACCCCGATCTGCTCCAGGGCGGTCTTCACGTCCTCGACCGTGAACGGCTTGACGATTCCGGTGACCAACTTCATCGTCCTCAGGCCTCCTCATGCGAATCGGCGGCGGGCACACCGCGTGACCATGAGAGTTGGCGAACCATGTTTCACCTGCCGACACCACATGTTGCGGTGAGGTGAACTGCTGCGCGACCGCTCTCGTCGCGAAGAACCCGACATTCCCCCAGGAAGACGCCCGCGGGGCGCCGAGAAACGAACCTCGGCGCCCCGCGGTACCCGCGCATCCCGTGCGCACAACCCCCAACAGCGCAACCCCCTCGACTACGCTGCGTCATTCC
>DASXOL010000164.1:0-12680 GCA_036494295.1 Pseudonocardiaceae bacterium | reverse complement strand
GGGGATTGGGGTGGGGGCTGGTCGGGGGCCCGCAGGCGCACCAGCACCCGAACCGCGCACACCGTCCCCGGTGCACAGGAGTTCAGCGCGCGCAGGTTGACCTGGTCGACGGCTCCCGCCCGCGGCGGCGCGGGGGTCGGGACCGGCTGCAGGGCGGGTCTGGCCGGCGCGCCCGGCGACGCTCCGCCGGGCGCCGACGCGCCGCCGGTGAGCAGATGCAGGTCCTGCATGAGCCGTTCGTGCAGGAACGCGAACTCCAGCGCGACCACCCCGCCGATCAGCACGAGCGCCAGCAGCCCCGTCCACACCCGGCGCCAGGCGGTGTGCAGCGCGGCGCGCAGCCGGTCGGCCGGGATGTCGGCGGCAAGCAGCCGCGACGCTGGTGTCGCCGTCCCGGCCACGCCGGCGGCATCGACCGCATCGGGAGGGGACGGCCTCACCGGCGGGGGTGGGCCGGAGGTGAGGTCGTTCGCGGCTGCCACGAGCGCGGCGAGCTCGCTTCTGGCGCCGCGCCCCTGTTCCGCACCGCAGGCATGCTCCAGTGGCGTAGCCACCAGCTCGGCGCGCGCACCGGGTTCGGCGGCCACCGTTGCCGCCGTCTCAAGCGCCACGACCAGCGCGGGTGTGCTGCCGTTCGCCAGGCCCAGTGCGCGGCGGGCCGCGGTGGCCAGGTCGTCGAGGAGGGTGGCAACGGCGCCCAGGTCTGCCCGCTGGCGCTGCTCCAGCTCCGTCGATCCGCTCAGCGCGCCCGCCAGCCAGCTGTCCATCCGCACCGTGCCGTCGACGCCGACGCGAAACTGCCCGGCGCTCAGGTCACCGTGCGCGTAGCCGGCCGAATGCATGGTCCGCACGCCGTACATGACGTCGAGGCCGATCGCGACCGCCTGCGCGGGGCGCACCCAGGTGAGGCTCAGCAACCGGTCCAGCCACACCCCTTCGGGCAATTCCGAGACGAGCCAGAGCGCCCCGTCCATGCGCCGGACGCCCACCGCGGGAACGAGGGAAGGCGCCGATGCCGAGGCGAATAACGCGGCGCGCTCGGTGACGAATGCTGCCCGCACCGGATCCAGGGTTTCGGTCAGTCGCCTGGCCGTTACTGAACTACCGTCGGGATTGCGGGCGATCCAGGTCTTTTCTCCGATTCTCGTGAGCAGCTGAAAAGCGGCCGTTGGTGGTTCGGGATCAGGTGATCCGTCCCCGGTATTGCTCAGCCATGCAACAACCAGTTGTGCCATCCGACCCCCGCACGCGCTGACCTGTGCTTCCGGATCCCGTCCGGCCGCCGGGCACCCACTTCCTGGTGAGTGACCGGCCACAGCCAGTCTGGTCCTTGCGCGGGCCGCACGTAATCGGCCAAAGGCTTGCACCTGCCGGGTACGGGTGATCCACCGGGCAATTTGCGTCAGCAATCGCTTTCGAAGGCGGAAAGAAGGCGCCTTCGCGACCGCCTGTATTCGCGCGGTCGCAGAAACGAGCAATCCTTGCGGCTGCAGGCGCGACGATGAACTATGACGAGCGGTGGGGGTCCCCGGGCGACCGAGATAGGGGCAGGGGAAAGTGGGAGAACTAGGTATTGATCTCGGGACGGCGAACATCGTCATCTGCCATCCCAAGAACGGGATCGTGGTCGACGAGCCGTCGGTGATGCTGGTACGCGACAAGGCCCATCGGCTCAAGGTGCTCTCCGTGGGGCGCGACGCCGCGGATCTGGTGGGCCGGGCTCCAGTGGGGCTCAGCGCCTGCCGTCCGGTGCGGGACGGGGTGGTGACCGATCTGGAGTCCGCGCGGGCGTATCTGCGGATGGTGGTGCGCCGGGTCGCACCGCACTCGTGGCAGCGCCGGTCGCTCAAGGCCGCGATCGGGGTGCCGCTCGGTGCCACCGCGCTGGAACGGCGTGCCCTGCTCGAAGCCGCCGACGAGGCGGGCATCGGCCGGGCGTCGGTGCTGGCCGAGCCGATCGCCGGTGCGGTGGGCTGCGGCCGGGACCCCATGGAGAAGCGGATGCAGGTGGTCGTCGACATCGGCGGCGGCACCGGGGAGGTGAGCGCCTTCTGCTACGGCGGCGTGATCGCCTACCGGTCCACCAGGATCGCCGGGGACGAGATGACCCTGGCCGTCTACCGGCACCTGCGGGAACACCATCAGCTGATCGTCGGCGAGCTGTCCGCCGAGCGGCTCAAGGTGCGCGCGGCAGCCGAGGAAGGCCCGTCGGTGGTGATCGAGGGCCGCGACGCGGCCACCGGGCGACCGCGCCTGGCCACCGTGCCGGTGGGCGAGGTGACCGATGCGCTGCAGCCGGTGATCGACGCGATCATCAAGGACCTCGCCGCCTGCCTGGACGACATGCCCGCGCAGGGCGTGGGTGACGCGATGGCCGAAGGGATCCTCGTCTTCGGCGGCGGATCGCTGGTGCGAGGCTTCGACCAGTCGTTGGAGAAGGCCTTCGGCTTCCCGGTGAAGCGCGCCGAGAAACCGCTGACCTGCGTGGCCGAAGGCGCCGCCATCTCACTGCGCAACCCGGCGCTACTCCACGCCTACAGCGCCCACTAGCCGTGTGTAGCTCTTCAAGAGCCACAAACCCCGGCACGGAGCGCCGCAAACCGCTACAAACCCGCTAGGCGAGATCGGACCGGGCGATCGCGGAGGTACCGGGCGGCTCGGAGATCTCCAGCTCGGCCGCGACCAGCCCGGCCCGGGGCAGCGCAGGCAGCACCTGGCCGAGCAGATAGCCGGCGAGAGCTTCCAGGGTGGTGTTCTGCAGCGGCAGCAGCGTCACATCCTCGGCGGGCAGGACATACCGCTTGCGCCCGGCCGTGATGGACAGGCTGTCGTCCCGCCTGGTGATCTCCAGCTCGGGCGCCTTCGCGGGAACCAGGGTGCGGCGGCGCAGCGTCGCGACCGCGTCGCGCATGGCCGGTTTGACGTCGCTGAACTCCACGAGCATCCCGCTGGCATCCAGCTCACCGGACAGCCGCAGGGCGACGTGGAAGGTGTGCCCGTGCAGCGGCTCGACCGCACCGCGGTACAGCGCCATATGTGCGGCGTAGAAACCGAACTCGGCCCGCGCCATCTCCAACGTGGTGCGCATCCTGCTCCTCCTCGGGCAGCCCGTCCGGCCATCATGCCGCCCGACAAGAACACCGAGCAGGACCGCCCGAGCAGGAGCGCGCAGGGCGAGTCAGGCCACGGCGGGAGTACGCCGGGCCGCCTGGCGCAGCGAGGCCTCCGGATCGAGGGAGGTGAGCGTCCGGCTCGGCGTGCAGCGGCTGCACGGGTAGTGGTAGCCCACCGGATAGTGGATCTCGGTGTGCAGCTGCGGAGTGCCCGCGGCGTTGCCCGAGTCGCCGACCACGCCGATCTGGTGCTGGACGGTCAGCGCCTGGTCCGGCGCGAGCGAGCGGATCACGGGCTCGTCCTGCAGGTGGCAGAACAGCACGAAGTACCCGCGACTGCTCGGATCGGTGCTGTAGATCCAGACGAAGTTGCCGTAGAGCGGCAGGTTGGCGGCGTCGTCCACCGGCTGGCTGTAGTTCCACGGCGGCGGCGTCGTGTCGCTCACCGCGTAGGTGAACGCGGCATCCGGCGTGTTCGCCGTGCGCACACAGACCGCGGCCACGGAGCCCTCCAGCGGTGCGTACACCGGGGGCAGGGTGCCGGGATTCGGGTAGGTGTCGACGCCGTCGTGCGCGCGGCTGGGGCCGTCGGCGTGGTTCCACGCGTAGGTGCGGCCCTCCCGGCCGGCGTGCCACGTGCCGTCCGCCGGGTTGCTGTACGTGCCGTCTGCCAGCGGAAACGTCATCGGGATGGTGCCGCTGTACGGGTCGACGAGCGCGACGCCTGCCGATCGGGGGGCGGCCGACACCGGCGTGGCAGCGGAGCCGGTGCCGGGCAGCACCACCGCGGCCGCCGCGGCGGCGCCCAGCCCCAGTAGCCCGCGGCGGGTCAGCGTGTTGTCCGGCACGTCGTTTTCTCCCCAGTCGATCCAGGCCCCAAGGGCCGCTTCCCGGCGGGTCGCCGGGCCCCGACACACACGGCACGCCTGAGTCCTAACGCCCCGGCACCCGACCGGGTTACGAACCCGGCGACCGGATCAGCAGTCGGGGAGGCCGGAGGGGCGGTTCTTCGGGAGGTCGGACCAGAGGTCGGAGAAGTACAGGCCGTCGTCGGTCTTGTTCCACACCGTGTCGTTGGGCGGCTGCTCGGGCTGCGGGTCGTCGGTGTCGGTGACCGGCACGCCATCCCGGACCTGGCACACGACCGTCACCCGGTCACCTTCGGCCGCGCCGCCCGAAGCGCCGGCATGCGGGCTCGGTGCCAGCCGGAAGATGACGCCCTTCTTGCTGGTATTGCTGATCCGCACCGGGACGGCGGTGCTCGGCGCGAAGAAGTTCGCGATCGGCGAGAAGAAGAGCCCCAGCGCGAGTCCGGCGATCGCCACCGCGACGCCGAAGAGAATGAACGACGAGGCCCTGGCGCCGGACACGGGCACCGCGGGCGCGGGCTCCGGATCGGGCTGTTCCTCGGCGCCCGCCGCTGGATCCGGCCGGTCGTCGCGTCGTGTGACGACGGCGTTTTCCCAGCGCTTCCGCCAGGACTGCTCGTCGAGTTCCAGCGCCCGCACGATCCACACCACCTGATCCCAGGACACCCGACGGCCCTGGGACATCCGGTCGTGCAGGGTCTTCTCCGCGCACGGCCGACGGCTCAGCTGACTGGTCCGCCTGGCGAGCTTGCCGCGCGTCCAGCCGCGGGCCCGCCGTTCCTGATCGAGTTCCTGCCACAAGGCGTCGAACGACTCGCCGGTGCTCGACCCGTCCATGCCCAACCGCGCTCCCCGCCAGTCCGCAATTCTGTGATCGGAACCTCGCACCAGGTCAGGGCGCGATTGTCCGGCGAACAGCGGCCCTGACCTTTCCGAGTGCGGCAGCTTAGCCCGATCGACGGCAGGTGGCCGCGTTTCAGGCCGCCAGTTCCCGGGCGTTGAACGGAATCGCCGGTGGCGCTGACACATCCGACGGTGTGTCGTCGCAGTTGTCGGTGAGGTCGCATTGCCAGCGCCAGGTACCGCAGTGCACGCGGGCGGTGCCGATGGACGTTTCGGCCTCGACAGTGGGCTGCCCGCAGCACGGGCAGGGGGTGGAAACAGGGTGCGGGAACCGCATCAGCTCTCACCTTCCCCACGGAATTCCTTCGGTGGCGTGTGCTGATGAGGATGCCGTGAACCTGCCGGTGAATACGCAGGCGCCGGTCGGATGCGTCACAGCCCCCTAGCGATAACCGGTGGTGTCGGCGGGCTTGCCCGCGTCCTGGACCTCGATGAGGTATCTCCAGGCATCGGGCCTGCTGCCGTCGCGATCGGTGAAGCCATAGGCCTTCGCCAACTGTCCGCTGGACAGGGACTGCCCGTTCCAGCGCGACACATCGGGATCTCCCGCGAGCGCCGCCACGGCTCGGCCGACGAATGCGGGAGTCTCGGAAATGGCGAAATGCGGCGAGCGCGTTGTCGCGTCACGCCAGTTCGACTCGGTGACGCCGTAGGCGTCGAGCATGGCCTCCGACCGCAGCCAGCCCGGGGTGAGCGACACGGCCGTCGCGCCGTAGGGCCGCAGTTCGTGCGCCAGCGCGAATGCCATTCGGTTCACCGCCGCCTTGGCCAGGTCGTAGAAGAAGGAGACCCGGTAGTTGACCGCGTTGTACTCGTCGGTTCCATCGGTCACCTCGACGACCAGGCCGCCCGGCTTCGCGATGAGCAGCGGGATCGCGAAGTGGCTGGTGATGGCATGTGTGTCCACGGCAAGGCGCAGTGTGTGCAGTCCGTAGTCCAGGGACGACTCCCATACCGTCTTGTTCCACTCCATCCTGGTGGCGCCCCAGATGTCGTTCACCAGAACGTCGAGGCCGCCCTGTTCGCTCTCGATGCGCGCCACCAGCGCACGCACCTCGCCCGCCACGAGATGGTCCACCCGCACCGCGATCCCGCGTCCGCCTGCCTCGTCGACCAGGGCGGCGGTCTCCTCGATCGTCTCCGGCCGGTTCATCTCCGACCGCTCGGAGCCGCTGGTCCGCCCGGTGGCGTAGACGGTCGCGCCGGCCGCGCCCAGTTGCACGGCGATCCCGCGGCCCGCTCCCCGTGTCGCGCCCGCGACCAGGGCGACCTTGCCTGCCAGTGACCTCTCCACGCCGCCGAAGCTAGCAACACACTCCGACATTCCCGACGATCCAGCTCGATTCGCCGATCGGGAGCGGGCAGGCGGCGGGGTCGATCAGCAGTGGTCACCGGGCGCCGGCCCGTAACACGCCGGCGACGGCCGCGATGTCTTCTCCCGTGGGATCAGGCGCCGTGGCCGAGGACGCGTCGAACAGCGGTGCGAGCGCACGCTTCACGGTGCTGGCGACGCTGGTCGGCTCGCTGATCGGAGGGCTGTTCGGCTTCGGGGGCAGCGCGCTGGTCTTCTGGAATGCCGAGAAGTCGCTGCAACAATCGCAGCTCCAGTACTCGATGAACATGCGCCGGGACGCGTACATGACGTTCCTGGACGCGGCGGGCGACACGCGCCGGTACTTCACCGTCGCGGGATCGCGGGCAATGGCCAACGGCAACCGGACGGTGCCCGCGGATTCCGAGGGGATCGACTCCCATCTGCTGGACCTGAACTCCGCGCTCACCCGGGTGTATCTGGTGGCGCCCTCCGGGGTGCGAGACGAGGCGTATCACCTCGTGCTGCTGTTCGAGGGATGGGACGGCACCCTGGAAACCCGGAACGGATCTTACGACGACCCGACGCAGCGCAGGTACCTCGACGATCTCAACGTCAGGTACAACGCTTTCGAGGAGGCGGCGCGGAAGAGCCTGATGATCGAGTGAGGGCCGGGAGCACCGCGCTCCCGGCCCGCACTCGGGTCCGACGCCCGATCACGTGTCAGTGATTGTTCAGACGGGCGTCCACCACCACGCCGTTCTGGTCGGTGATCAGCTCGAACGGCGGCCCCTGGTGCAGCAGGTCGGTGCAGCCGAGTTGGACGAACGAGTTGTTCAGCCGCTGCGCCAGGAACGTGAACAGGTTGTTGGCCGCTGCCGGGTCCGGAGACGGCGCCCGCAGGTAGAACGGCTTGTCGAGGATCAGCCGTGGCGGCGCGATCGTCACCAGGTTCCGGCAGTAGGTCCTCGCCACCTCGATGAGCTCGTTGTGCCACGGGTTGAGCGGCGGCTGGTCGACGCCCACCCGGTAGAGGTTGGTCTTGCCTTCGCTGAATCTCCCGTTGACCAGCACCATCGGGTCGTTGGGCGGCACCAGCGCGACCGGCTGGATCCGAACCTCCGAGGCGGCTGCCTGCAGTTCGTTGAGTGCCAGCGACGTGCCGGGCCTGCCGGTGGTGAGGTCCAGCGTGGTGAACGGCTGGCAGCCGAGCGCCGGGTCGATGAACGTGGTGAGCAACGCGTTGTCGCTGGCATTGGTCAGCACCGTGGCTCCGGGGAACCGCTGCCTGTTCTGCGGGGTGTCCTGCGCGATCAGGCCGTTGGCCAGCGCCAGGTACCGGGTGGTGAGGTTGTCGCTCTGATCCTGGTCCACCACGCTGAAGTCGCGGGTGGTCGGGCACGGTTTGCCGTCGCGCCCGTCCCGGACCACGGGCACGTGCAGCTTGTCCTGGTGGATGGCCTCGTTCGTGACGTCGAAGAAATTCGGTGCGTTGCAGTAGGCGAACTGGCCGAAAGGTGATCCGGGCACCCCGTCGACGCACCTGCGCCGGTCGCCGGCCAGAACCAGGACGTTGCCCTGGAAGCCGAACCAGATGCCGACTTCGGCGTCCTTGGGCAGCTGGACCGGCACCGGCGGGGCCGCCGGCGGCGTGCCCTTGTCGACGACCAGCGGCCGGTAGACCGACAACTTCCCGGAGTGCGGGTCGATGATCGTGGCCTCGACGAACGCCGACTGCATGGGGTTGGCCTCGTGGCACGGCCCGTTCGCGGGGTTGGTCGCGATCAGCTGGTACGGCGTGGTCAGCCCTTCGGCGGACAGGGGGTGATCAGGCACGATGAGCGTGCAGTTCGGGTTGGGGTCGGGCCCGTTCTGACCGTGGCCCTCGTTGTCAGGCCCGCGGTGCGGCCTCGGCGGCGGGGTGTGTGGTGGGTTGGCGGCCAGCAGGCCGGTGGTCTGCTGGCCGGTGGTCTGCGTCGCTTCGGCGGCCGGTGCGGTCAGTGCCGTCGGCGGGACGCCTGTCTGTGCCTGCGAGGGCGGGACCGCGGCGAATGGCAACGCGATCGCGATGGCCCAAGGGACGGAGCGACCGAGGAAGCCCGCCCAGGAGGACACCATTGTCATGAAGGAATGCCACCTTCTCGTGATTCGACGGCGAAACGTGGCACAGGTCGGGGCCTCGTTCACCTTGGGCATGGAGAGAGCTCTGATTCGGCGCACCGCTGCGATTCTCACCGCGCTCGTATGTTGTCCCGCACCGCACGGCATTTCAAGAAAATTAAGCCAGGCCGGTGAGTGGGGACTTCGAATGGGTAGTGCACTCGGCCCGTCGCCAACGAGTGAAGTCAGTCGCTTCCCGGCCCATGGCGGATGTATTCTGCGTCCGAGATCAATTGGATCAAGAATTCGCGAGCGCCGTTGTCGCGCGGTATTCCGGTTGAATGTCCGCGGGTCGCACCGAAGTCTCGCCACCGCTGGCGGGTGAGTTCACCCCGTGCGTGCCGCGGTCCGGTGGCCGCGGGCTGCAAGCCGGCCCGGCGACGCCGTGCGCACCCGGCTGTCGGGGGACGGACACCCGGCAGGGCGGGGTGTCCGTCCGCTGCCGGGCGGGCCTGTTCAGACGGCGGTGAGCCAGAGCAGGCTCCCGAGACCCGCCGCGACGCAGTAGATGGCGAACGGCGTGAGCGTGCGGGTCTGGAAGTAGCGGGTGAGGAACCGCACCGCCAGGTAGGCACTCACGAACGAGGCGATGCTTCCGGCGAGCACCTGGCCGCCGATGCCCGCGCCCAGCGGGCCGAACAGGTCGGGGATCTTCAGTGCGCCCGCGGCCAGGATCACCGGGGTGGCCAGCAGGAAGGAGAAGCGCGCGGCGTCTTCGTGGGACAGGCCGCGCAACAGGCCGGCCACCATGGTGCTGCCGGAGCGGCTGATGCCCGGCAGCAGCGCGAGGATCTGCGCGGAGCCGATGAGCGTGGCGCGCGGGAAGGACATCCGGGCGAGCCGGGCGTCGGCGGCCACCCCCGGATCCTGCGCGGCGCCGGGGCCGTCCTCCCCGACGACGCCCATCACGACGGTGTCCGTGTCGTCGGTGCTGCTCGCGGTGGGCTGGGCCCGCCTGCGGAGCCGTTCGCCCAGGTACAGCAGGACGCCGTTGACGGCGAGGAAGGCCGCGGCAGGCACCGGCCTGCCGAGCGTGGTGCGGAAGAGATGCTCCAGCAGCAGTCCGCTCAGGCCGACCGGGATGGTGGCGGCGATGAGCAGCCAGGCGAGCCGCTCGTCGGCGGTGCGCATGCGCCGGTAGCGCAGCGAGGTGGCGATCCCGCCGATGATGCGCAGCCAGTCCCGCCAGAAGAACACCAGCAGGGCGGCCGCGGTGGCCACGTGCAGTCCGACGATGAAAGCGAGATACGGCGATTCCGGTGCCGAGACGTTCAGGTCCTCGGCCCATCGCCCGCCCACCAGGGCCGGCACGAGGACCGAGTGCCCGAGGCTGGACACCGGGAACAGTTCGGTGACGCCCTGGAATGCACCCACCACAATTGCTTCGAGATAGGTCAGATGACTCACGGGCGATTCATCCTTCGCTGAGTGTGCCGAGGCGCGGACCTGACGGGTGCTGCCCGGGCGTGCGGTGGGCGCCGCTCATGGTGCCACGTTCGGCCCCGCCGGTGCGGTGACCGGTTCGACGACACCCGCGAAGGCGCCTGACCGGCGCTTTTCGCCGTACCGGATCAACCGGACGAGGCGAATCACGGAAATATCCGCAATGGGTGAATCGCCCCGTTGTATCCGGTTGATGCGCCTCTCCCGGCTGGTCACATCGCTGCGGGGTGGCTGCGCAGTCCCCGGGTGGTATATCCCCGAGCTGTTGTGCGAGCCTCTGTCCATGGCGACAATCGGGAACCACGCACGGTCACCGGAGATGCGGCTGAGTTTGAACTTCGCAGAAGAGTCTCTTTACTTCCTGATTATCGAGGTATCGCGTCGGTTTGACCATTACTAAGAACTCCGATCGGAATTTTCCCGTCATGTCTCAGACGGTGCAGCAGCCGGGGCAGGCGTCCCGCCCTCCTGGAATTTCGGACCACACCATCGACGATGTGCGAAAGATCTCACTGCGCAGCCGGATGGCGCTGCGGACGGGCGCCGTGGTGGCGCGCATCTCCCGTGCTGCCGGTTTCGGCGGCCACATGATCGGCGGCCGGGTGGCGCTGATGCTGCGGCCGCGCTGCCTGGCCGAACTGTCCCGCGGGCGCCGGGTGGTGCTGGTGTCCGGGACCAACGGCAAGACCACTACCACCGCCATGCTCGCCACCGCGCTGGCCGACGTGGGCGAGGTGGCGAGCAACGCCAGCGGTGCCAACATGCTCGACGGACTGACCGCGGCGATGGCCGTCGACCCGGCACCGACCTTCGTCGGGGAGATCGACGAGCTCTACCTGCCCACTGCTGTGCAGCAGACCAACGCGGCCGCGATCGTGCTGCTCAACCTCACCAGGGACCAGCTGGACCGGGCCTCGGAGATCCGGCGCACCGCGTCCCGGCTCATCGCCGTGGCACGTGAGCTTCCCGATCTGGTCGTCGTGGCGAACTGCGACGACCCGTACGTGGTGCTCATCGCGGAGGCGTTCGACCGCGTCGTCTGGGTGACCGCGGGCACCCGAGAGCGCGACGACGGGGCCAGCTGCCCGCGTTGCGGCTACCGGTTGAGCGAAGGCAGCGACCACAGCGGCGGCAGCGACGGCGGGGACGAGGAGGCGGGCGCCTGGGCATGCGAGCGCTGCGGGCTGCGCCGGCCGCAACCGCACTGGTGGCTCACCCCGGAGGCGCTGCGGGCGCCGGACGGGAAACTGTTCCCGTTGCGCCTGCGCCTGCCCGGCGAGTTCAACCGCGTCAACGCGGCCATGGCCGTCGCCGCCGGCCACGCCATGAACGTGCCGCCGGACAAGGCGATCGCCTCGGTCGCCCAGACCACCGGTTCGGCAGGTCGCTACCAGCGGATATCCCGCGGTGACCACGAGATCGAACTGCTGCTGGCCAAGAACCCCGCGGGCTGGTCGGTCCTGCTGGACCTGCTGTGCGCGCACACCGGACCGGTGATCATCGCGATCAATGCGCGGGAGGCCGACGGCCAGGACACGTCCTGGCTCTACGACGTGCATTTCGAGCGGCTCGCCGGGCGCCGGGTCGTCGCCTCCGGCGAACGCGCCAGCGAACTGGGGGTTCGGCTGAGCTACGCCGGGATCGAGCACACCACCAGCCCCGACCCGCTCTCGGCGCTGCGCGGGCTCGAATCCGGGCGGGTGCTGTTCGTCGGCGACTACACCAGTTTCTGGCGGATGCGGCAGGTGCTGGAGGCCGGGCGGCGTGACTAGTCAGTCGGCGGTGCGGATCGCCCTGCTGCTGCCGGACCTGCTGGGGACCTACGGGGACCGAGGCAACGCCGTGGTGCTGGCCAGGAGGCTGTACTGGCGGGGCATGCCCGCGGAGATCGTCGAAGTTCCCTCCGGACAGGCCATCCCCGGCGACTGCGACATCTACCTGGTCGGTGGCGGCGAGGATGTCGCCCAGCTCGAGGCGACCCGCCTGCTGGCGGACAGCGCCTTCCCCGGCGCGGTGGAGCGTGGGGCGGCGGTGCTCGCTGTCTGCGCCGGGCTGCAGGTGCTGGGCAGGTCGAGCACCGACCTCGAAGGCCGCGTGCATCCCGGTCTGGGACTGCTGGACGTGACCACCGGCCCGCTGCCCCGGCGTGCGGTCGGGGAGATTCTCACCGCGCCCGCCGAGCCGGTCGCGAGTGCCGGGCTGGGCGGGGAGCTGCTGACCGGCTTCGAGAACCACCGCGGCGGCACGACGCTCGGCGAGGGCGCCGCACCGCTGGGGAAGGTGATCGCCGGGGTCGGCAACGGCGACGGCGCCGAGGGCGTCGTCGCGGGCCGTGTCATCGGCACCTACCTGCACGGTCCGGTGCTGGCGCGCAATCCCGCGCTGGCGGACCACCTGCTGACGCTGGCCACCGGCGAGGCCATGGAGCCACTGCGCCTCGACGACATCGGCGAGCTGCGCCGCGACCGGTTCGGCGCTGCCCGGGTCCGGCGGCGCACGTGGGTCCGGCGCCTGTCCGCCGCGCTCACCCCCCGGCGCTGGCTCACGCCCGGCATGCCCGATCCGCGCCGCTGACCACCGGCCTGTCGCACCGGCCGGGGAGGGTTCGACGCGCACCGCCAGAATGGTGCGACCGCAGCGGAAGGACGGCGACATGACGGCATTCCCCGGTACCGCGGCGTCGGCCCCGGTGCCGCTGACCTCGCCTCGCCGGCTGAGGTTCTTCTACCTGGCCATGGCCGTGCTCAACCTCCTGGCCGCGCTGCTCTTCGGGGTGGTCCGGTTCGTGTTGTCCGAGCGGGTCGCCGACGCCCCGCGACTGCTCGTCGGCCAGGAGGCGCTGTGTGTGGTGTCCCTGGCCTGCCTCGCCGCGCTGCAGTT
>DASXOL010000163.1:0-19830 GCA_036494295.1 Pseudonocardiaceae bacterium | reverse complement strand
GGGCAGCCCCCGCAGGCTGGATGCGACACGATAGCAACGGAACTCCTGGTAGAACGGCGCTTCAGCACCGCTCGATCTACCAGGAGTTCCTTTACTAGCAACGACGACACACCGCCCAAGATCAGTTCAGGAACAGGCTCTCAGAGGTCGGCTAGCAGGCTGGCGATCAGTTGGCGCGCGTCGTGGCCGTGGACGGCTTCCTGTCGGAGGTGGTCGAACATCGCCACGTATCGTGCGATCTCCTGCGGTCGGGTCACTTTGATGGCCGCGCTGGGGGTTTCCAGTGCCACGGCGTTGTTGTCGAAGATCCAGAAGCCGATGGTGGCGATGGCCCTCCGCTGAATGTCGGCCGGGATCACGCCGACGGATACGACCGGCAGGCGCATGAGCGAGAGCAGGTGGGTGAGCTGGTCGGCGTGTTCGGCGGGCGTGCCACGTCGGGTGCGTAGCGCCTGTTCACCGAGCACGACGGCGATGCGCTTTTCCGGGCTGAGGGCGACGGCAGTGCGCTCGGCCTTCATGGCCACCGTGGCATCGGCGTCGTCGGGAGCGTCGAGGAATGCGTACCAGAATGCGAGCATCCGCCGGATGTACGCCTCGGTCTGGAAAATGCCGGGCATGACGATCGGTTCGTGGATGCGGAAGGTCGTGGTGCGCCGGTAGGTGGCGATCGAGTGCAGGTCGCCGAGACGGCGCATGCCGGCGCGGGACTGCCGGGTCCATTCCAGATAGGCGGACTCGACCGACTGGGCGGTGGCGATCAGGTCGGGGATCTGGTCCTCGGCGCCGCAGGCGGCGCACCAGTCGCGGATGTTGCGCTCGGTGGGCGGCTGGGCGCCGTTCTCGATGCGGCTGACCCGGGTGAAGTGCTGGCCGGTGGCATCGGCGAGAGCCTGGCCGGTCAGCCCGGCGGACTTGCGTAGCTGGCGCAGCCGGGCGCCGAGTTCCCTGCGGGCCTGGGCGGCGGAGCTAGTCGGGTCGGTAGTCACGAAATGGTGTGGCCATGTTCCATACGGTTTCGAACGCCTCCCGGCAGGTGCGCACCGTCTGCGGGTCCTCGGTGATCTCGAAGGAGGCGTTGGTGCCGCTTCCCGCGTAGTGCAGGAACAGCACGACCTTATCGTCGAAGACTTAGAAGTCCCCGCTGCCGGGCAGCGCGACGGTGGTCAGCCTGGGGCGCGGGAGGTAGCCGATGTCCTCGCCGGCGTCGACGAACACCTCGGCGTGGCTCAGTACCCAGCGCTGGTAGTCGCTCAACGGCTCGGACACGACCCGGGCGCGGCGGCACGTCCGTCCCGCGGCGCGGTGGCCCCGCAGCATCTCCAGCCACCAGCCCAGCCACGCGAGGTCGTCGGGCTCACCCCGGCGCCACTTGGCCATGTGCGGCTGCTCGACCTCGGTGCCATGGGCGTCGCGGGTCGGGGATCTCCACGCAGCCTTCCCCTTCCGGGATGTCCCTGGCCGCCAGTGCGTCCGGATCGGTGACCGCCCAGCCCTGCACGACCCACGACTGGCGGTCGGTGCGATACAGCGTCGGCGAACCGCTTGGCTCCGAACTGGGATCCTTGGCGACGAAGGTGAGTTCCATGCCCGCCCCCCGGAGGAATGTGCGACGACTTACCGTGAGCGAATCGTCGCGGACGGTAGACCACCGGTCAAGCTGCAAGTTTTCGCAAGTTTCTGGATCACCAACTCCTCGTGCCTTTACGTTGCCTTTCGGCGGGCGCGGCGCCTGTTGACGAGCCGCCGCCGTGTCGAGCTTGTGGGGAATCAGGTCCGGGAGGGGAAAGGCAAAATGGAGTTGCACAGCGAGAGCGAGTCCGATCGCACCGTGCTCGCTTTTCGTGGCCCGAACGGTGAGGCCGCCACGGTGATCGTCATGCGCAGACAGGGCAAGGTGTGGATGGTCTTCAACGGCGCGGTCAGGACGACCGTGGCGATGACCGATGCGCACGCCGGTCAGCTCACCGAGGCCGTAACGGCGGCGTCGCGGAGATCGGGCTGACCGCCATTCCCACCTGGGGCTACCGACGACTCCTGATCCGGTTGCCACGTGCCGAGTTTGTTGGCGGTAGCGTCGGATGTCGCTCACGAGAACGGAGTCCTCATGTTTCCGACGAGCAGGCCGCGCAGGTTGCGCACCACACCCGCGATGCGTCGGCTGGTCAGCGAGACGGCGGTGCGGCCGCACCAGCTCGTGCTGCCGGTGTTCGTGAAGGAAGGCGCGACGGAACCGCTGCCGATCCCGTCCATGCCGGGCGTGGTCCAGCACACCCGAGACTCGCTGCGCAAGGCGGCGGCCGAGGCGGTGGCGGCGGGTCTCGGCGGCGTCATGCTCTTCGGCGTGCCGTCCAGCAGGGACGCCGTCGGCTCCGGCGCCACCGATCCGGACGGCGTGCTCAACACCGCGCTGCGCGACGTGCGCGCCGAGGTCGGCGACGACACCGTCGTGATGGCCGACACCTGCCTCGACGAGTTCACCGACCACGGGCACTGCGGTCTCCTCGACGAGGCCGGCGGGGTGGACAACGACGCCACCCTCGCGGTGTACGGCCAGATGGCCGTCGCGCAGGCCGAGGCGGGGGCGCACCTGCTCGGGCCCAGCGGGATGATGGACGGCCAGGTCGGCGTGATCCGCGAGGCGCTCGACGCGGCCGGGCACCAGGAGACCGGGATCCTCGCCTACAGCGTGAAGTACGCGTCGGCGTTCTACGGACCGTTCCGCGACGCGGTCGACTCCCAGCTGCGCGGCGACCGGCTGACCTACCAGCAGGACCCCGCCAACGTCAGGGAGGCGCTGCGGGAGGCCGCGCTGGATCTCGCCGAGGGCGCGGACCTGGTGATGGTGAAGCCCGCCATGTCCTATCTGGACGTGTTGCGCGCCGTCGCGGAGATCTCCGACGTCCCGGTGGCGGCCTACCAGGTGTCCGGCGAGTACGCCATGGTCGAGGCCGCGGTGGCGCGTGGGTGGCTGGACCGCGAGCGCACCGTGCTGGAGGCGCTGACCTCGATCCGCAGGGCGGGCGCCGACCTGGTGCTCACCTACTGGGCGGTGCAGGTCGCGGGCTGGCTGCGCTGATTGGGCTGACCGGGGTTACTCCGGCCGTCCGGATTGCCGCGAGTTGTGCGAAAACGCTGTGTATGCGCGCGGCGGGTGGCTAGCGTCGCGGCCATGTCGATGCCGCATGATCCGTACCAGGCCGGGCCGCCGACGTCCGAGGTTCCGCCCAGGGAGGTCGATGCGTCCTTCTGGCTCTGGGTGGTGGGCTTCGTGCTCGGGTTGCTCGGGCTGCTCTACTTCGCCACCGAGTACGACACGATCCGGGACACCGCGCTGGAGCAGGCCCGCAACCAGTTGCGTGGGCAGCAGGCGGCGCTGAACCAGCAGCAGCTCGAGACCGTCACCACCCTCGCGCTGGTGGGCGGGATCGTGGTCGCCCTCGCGCTGGACACGCTGCAGCTGGTGCTGGCCTTCCTGATGCGCAAGGGCCGCAACTGGGCGCGGATCGTGCTCGCCGTGTTCGGTGCACTGAGCGTGCTCTCCGGGCTCGGTTCGATGTCGTCGGAGTCAGGCGTGCAGGCGGTGCTCTCGGTGATCAGCCTGCTCGTGCTGCTCGGCGCGCTGGTCACGATGTTCCTGCCGGGGGCCAACCCGTGGTTCCGCCGGAGGCCGACGTACTGACGGTCATCGGCGGCCCTGCGGAGCGGCTACCGTCAGTGGGTATGAGCACGCCGCACGATCCGACGACACCGGACGACCGGTACCCCGAAGGGGCGTTCATCCCGCCGCCGCCGCAGGGGTGGACGTATCCGACGAGCGCACCGTTGACCGGGTACGGCGCGGACCGACCGCGTGCGGCCTCCCGTCCCGGCGCCGTGGTGGCGGCCGTGGCGTGCTGGGTGCTGGCCGGACTCGTGACGATCGGGTCGGGGGCGCTCACCACCGCGGCGGCCCGCGCCCCGGAGGCCAGGCAGGAGGTCGCCAAGCTCTTCGCCGGTTCCGACGTGCAGTTCAGCGATCAGGAGCTGCAGCAGTTGCTGATCACCACCGGCCTGGGGAGCGTGGCGCTCGGGATGATGACCCTCGTCCTCGGGCTGGTGCTCCTCGGCGGGGCGAACTGGGTGCGGGTCCTGCTCACCCTGATCGGTGTGATCGACGCCGTCTTCGTGCTGTTCGGCGCGCCCTTCGTGATCGCGGCCCTGCTGTTGCAGTTCCTGCCGAGCAGCAGCCGATGGTTCCGGGACCGGGCCGCGCCACGTGCGGCCTGATCCGTCCGGCCTGGGCGGCGAGCAGCCCGTCCTGTACCTGGAGCGCGGCGCCCGCTGGACGTCGGTCGCGGTGGTACCGGCGCTGGCGGTGGTGGCGATCGGGGTCGAGGCGCTGGCCGGCGGTCCGGTGCATGTGCTCGGCTGGCTGCTGCTGGCCGCGGCCGGTGCCGCGGGTGCGGCGGTGATCGTGCGGGCGCGCCGGGCGCTGGTCACGGTTCGTGTCACCCCGACCGAGGTCCGCTTCGGGCAGGAGCGGCTCGCGGTTTCTGAGCTGGCCGGGGTCGACGACGTGGGCGCGCAGCTGGGGGCCAGGGTGATGGGCGGCGGCTGGGCGGTACCCCGGCGCACCGAGGAGGTGCCGTTGCGGCTGGTCGACGGCACGACCGTGGTCGGCTGGGCGCGGCACCCGGACCAGCTGCGCGCCGTGCTGCGTGACCTGCTGCCCGACCGCGAATGAGCAGGTCGCGCGGCAGCGCTGCCCCGAATCAGCAGGTCGCGCGGCGACGCGGGGGCCGGGCATGGCAAGGTGCCGCCGTGGCCAACTCGTCGCTCCCGCCGCGCCAGGTCTCCGGTCCGCTGCGCGCCGTGGTGGTCGTCGTCGAAGTGCTCGCCGTCGTCGCGCTGGGCGTGCTGGCCTACCGGTGGTGGCAGCGCGGGGTGGTCGTGACCGTCGGTCACCGCGTGACGCTCGACCGGATCGACGGACGGTGGTGGGGTGCGGCGGCGGTCGCGGTCACGCTGGCCGGGCTGCTGCTGCTCAGTGCGGGCCGCCAGGCGCTGCTCGCGGTCCGGCCGCGGTTCGGTGATCGTCACGGCTGAGGCAAACTGGCGCGCGTGAGTTCCACCGAATCCGCACGACTGTTCGAAAGAGCCTGCACCGTGATCCCGGGCGGGGTGAACTCGCCGGTCCGCGCGTTCCGCGCGGTGGGCGGCACGCCGCGCTTCATGGTGCGGGGGTCGGGTCCCTGGCTGTGGGACGCCGACGGCGCCCGCTACGTCGACCTGGTCTCGTCCTGGGGCCCGATGATCCTCGGACACGCGCACCCCGCCGTCGTCGAGGCGGTGCAGCGGGTCGCCGCGGACGGGTTGTCGTTCGGCACCCCGACCGGCGGGGAGATCGAGCTGGCCGAGGAGATCGTGCACCGGGTCGAGCCGGTCGAGCAGGTGCGGCTGGTCAACTCCGGCACCGAGGCGACGATGAGCGCCATCCGGCTGGCCCGTGGCGTCACCGGCCGCAGCGTCATCGTGAAGTTCGCCGGGCACTACCACGGGCATGTCGACGCGCTGCTCGCCGAGGCGGGCTCCGGCGTCGCCACCTTCGGGCTGCCCACCAGCCCGGGCGTCACCGGCGCGCAGGCCGCCGACACGATTGTGCTGCCGTACAACGACGTCGACGCGGTCCGCGCGGTGTTCGCCGAGCGCGGCGACGAGATCGCGGCCGTCATCGCCGAGGCGGCGGCGGGCAACATGGGTGCCGTGCCGCCGGATCCGGGGTTCAACGCCGCGCTGCGGGAGGTGTGCCATCAGCACGGGGCGCTGCTGGTGCTCGACGAGGTGATGACCGGGTTCCGGGTGTCCGCCGCGGGCTGGTATGGGCTCGAGCACGTGCCCGCCGACCTCTACACCTTCGGCAAGGTCATGTCCGGGGGCCTGCCCGCCGCGGCGTTCGGCGGCTCGGCGGAGCTGATGGCGCACCTGGCCCCCGCGGGTCCCGTCTACCAGGCGGGAACGCTGGCCGGGAACCCGGTCGCGGTGGCCGCCGGACTGACCACGCTGCGGGCAGCGGATCGCGAGGTGTACGCCCGGCTGGACACCGCGGCGACCCGGCTGGCCGGCCTGCTCGACGGGGCGCTCGACGCCGAGGGCGTCGGGCACGTGGTGCAGACGGCGGGCTCGATGCTCAGCGTCTTCTTCACCGAAGCGGGCCCGGTGCGCGACTACGCGGCCGTGCGGGCCACCGAGACCTGGCGTTTCCCCGCGTTCTTCCACGCCCTGCTCGAGCGCGGGGTGTACCCGCCGCCGAGCGCGTTCGAGTCCTGGTTCGTCTCCGCCGCGCTGGACGAAGAAGCCTTCGCGGTGATCGCGGACGCGGTACCGTACGCCGCGCGCGCCGCCGCCCAGGCCGGCGCCGATGCGGGTGCAGCGCGATGACCCGCACCGTGGTCCATCTGCTCCGGCACGGCGAGGTGCACAACCCCGATGGCATCCTCTACGGGCGCTTACCCGGATTCCGGCTCTCCGACACCGGCGCCCGGCAGGCCGAGTTGATCGCCGTCCATCTCGCCGACCACGACGTGGCGCACGTCGTGGCCTCCCCGTTGCTGCGGGCGCAGCAGACCGCGGAGCCGATCGCCGCCGCGCACGGCCTCGACGTGGCCACCGACGAGGGCCTGATCGAGGCGGACAACGTGTTCGAGGGCCGCCGCGTCTCGGTCGGCGACGGCGCGCTCCGCGAGCCGAGGAGCTGGGTCGCGCTGCGCAACCCGTTCCGGCCGTCCTGGGGGGAGCCGTACCGGGAGGTCGCCGCCCGGATGCTGGCGGCCGTCCACCGGGCCAGGGAGCAGGCGGCGGGCCGCGAGGCGGTCTGTGTGTCGCACCAGCTGCCGATCTGGACCCTGCGCCGGTATCTCGGCGGGCAGCGGCTCTGGCACGACCCGCGGCGCAGGCAGTGCTCGCTCGCCTCGCTGACCAGCCTGGTCTTCGCCGACGAGGCGTTGGCCGACGTGGTCTACTCCGAGCCCGCGGGCCTGTCCGACCCGAAGGCGACCGGGGCATGAGAAGAACCCGCGGCATGGGAGCGGCGCTCGTCGTGGCCGCGGTCCTGCTGGTGGCGGGCTGCGCCACCGGTACCGACGCGGTGGCCCGCGGCGGCACCTTCGAGTTCGTCTCGCCCGGCGGGCAGACCGACATCTACTACAACCCGCCCGCCTCCCGCGGCACCGTCGGCGAGCTCTCCGGGGACAGCCTCACCGAGCCGGGCACCACGGTGTCGCTGGACCGCTACCGCGGCCAGGTGGTGGTGCTCAACGTCTGGGGCTCCTGGTGCGGGCCGTGCCGGTCCGAGGCCGACGACCTGGTGCGGGTCGCCGATGCCACGGTCGCGCGGGGCGTGCAGTTCGTCGGCATCGACGTGCGCGACAGCAGGCAGGCGGGCGCGGACTTCGCGCGCGACTTCGGGTTGAGCTACCCGTCGATCTTCGACCCGGCGGGGCGGACGCTGTTCGCGCTCTCGCACATCCCGCGCTCGGTCGTGCCGCTGACCATCGTGCTGGACCGGCAGCACCGGATCGCCGCGGTGTTCCTGCGCGAGATGCTCGACAGCGACCTGCGGCCGGTGGTCGAGCGGGTCGCCGCGGAACACTGAGGTTCGGGGACACCGAAGTTCGGGGACACCGAACCGGCCGCACGCAGAGCACACCGGCGGTCCACCTACCCTTGACGGCTGTGGGATTCACCAGCCTCGCCGAGTCAGGGCCGCTGCTGCTCGCGGCCGGCGTGGCGGTACTGGCCGGCGCGGTGAGCTTCGCGTCGCCCTGTGTCATCCCGTTGGTCCCCGGTTATCTCGCCTACCTCACCGGGCTGGTCGGCGCGGAGGGCGGCACGTCCGCCGACCGGCGCCGGGTGGTCGGCGCGGTGGCGCTGTTCGTGCTGGGGTTCTCGGTGGTGTTCATCGCCACCGTGGTGACCGTGCTCGGGGTCGCCGACCAGTTGTTCCTCAACGAGTCGACGCTGCAACGCGTCGGCGGCGTGGTCACCATCGCGATGGGCCTGGTGTTCGTCGGCCTGGTGCCCGCGTTGCAGCGCGACCTGCGGATGCACCCCCGGCCGGGGCTCGGGCTTCGGCACATGGTGGGTGCGCCGCTGCTGGGCGCGGTGTTCGGGCTGGGCTGGACGCCCTGTCTCGGGCCCACGCTCGCGGGGGTGACCGCGCTGGCGGTGAGCACCCCCGGCGGCGGGCTGGCCCGCGGGGTGCTGCTGGTCGTCGCCTACTGCCTCGGGCTGGGGCTGCCGTTCCTGGCGCTCGCCCTCGGCGCGCGGTGGGCGGTGCGGGCGGTGTCCTGGCTGCGCACCCATGTCCGCGCGGTGCAGCTGGCGGGCGGCGGGATGCTGGTGCTGGTCGGCGTGCTACTGGTGACCGGGATGTGGGCGGAGTTCATCAACGTGCTGCGCGGCCCGGTCGCGACGTTCGAGACGCCGATCTGATGACCCGGTTCGCTGACGCGCTGGCGCTGGCCCGCAACACCTGGCGTGGCCTGGTGAGCATGCGCACCGCGCTGGTGCTGCTGTTCCTGCTGGCGCTGGCCGCGCTGCCGGGTGCGCTGCTGCCGCAGTACTCGCTGAACCCGGAACGGGTCAGGACCTACCAGACCCAGCATTCGACACTGGCCCCGCTGCTGGACCGGCTCGGCTTCTTCGAGGTGTTCGCCAGCCCCTGGTTCGCCGCGATCTACCTGCTGCTGTTCGTCTCGCTGGTGGGCTGCGTGCTGCCGCGCTCCCTGGAGTACTTCCGCCAGCTGCGGCGGGCGCCGGTGGCCACCCCGCGCAACCTGGGCCGGCTGCCGCACCACGCCAGCGGCGTCTCCCCGGCCGGTCCCGACCAGGTGGTGGCGAGCGCCCGGCGGCGGCTGCGCGGCTGGCGGATCGCCGAGCGGGAGGAGCCGGGCGGGGTCCGCACCCTGTCCGCGGAGCGGGGCTACCTGCGGGAGGCGGGCAACCTGGTGTTCCACCTCGCGCTGGTCGGGCTGCTGGTGTCGTTCGCGATCGGCAAGCTGGAGAGCTACCAGGGCCAGGTGATCGTGCTCGCGAACGGCTCCCAGTTCTGCAACTCCGGCTCGCTGTCCTACGACTCGTTCACACCGGGGCTGTGGGTGGACGGAACCGACCTCGACCCGTTCTGTGTCCGCGTCGACCACTTCAGCCCGACCTACCTGGACTCCGGGGAGCCGAAGCAGTACCGCGCCGATGTCGACTACCAGGGCCCCGACGATCTCGCCGACAACCACTGGCGGCCCGACCGGCTGGAGGTCAACGCCCCGCTGCGGCTCGGCGCGACGCGGGTCTACCTGATCGGGAACGGGTACGCGCCGCAGTTCACCGTCACCTTCCCGGACGGGCAGCGGCGCACCTCGACGGTGCAGTGGGCGCCGGTGGACCTCGGCTCGATGCTCTCCCAGGGCGCCACCAAGTTCGACCCGCCAGGGGTCACCGACGACGCGCAGCGGCGTACCCGTCAGCTCGCGATCACCGGCCTGTTCGCGCCCACCGCCGCGTTCCAGGGCAAGCTGCTCACCTCGGGATTCCCCGACCTGCGCGATCCGGCCGTGGCGATCGACGTGCTCAAGGGTGATCTGGGCAACAACTCCGGCCGGGGCCAGTCCATCTTCTCGATCGACCAGTCCATGGTGGACTCCGGCAGGCTGAAGCAGGTGGCCAGGCAGAACCTGCGTCCCGGCGAGCAGCTGACCCTGCCGGACCGGACCACGGTGCATTTCGACGGGGTCACCCGGTTCGTCTCGCTGCAGGTCTCGCACGACCCGACACAGCTGTGGGTGCTCGGTTTCGCGGTGTCGGTGCTGGGCGGGCTCGGGCTGTCGCTGACGATCAAACGTCGGCGGTTCTGGGTGCGTGCGGTGCCGGGTGGACCGGACGGTACCGTGGTCGAGCTGGGTGGACTGGCCCGTACCGAGGCCGCCGGCTACGGCGAGGAGTTCGATCGGATCGCCGCGGATCTGCTGCCGCCGTCGGCCGCGCAGTCGCCGGTTCCGGCGGCAGCCGGGTCGCTGAGGAAGGAACGGTGACGTAATGCCGGTCAATCCGGTCGACGCGTCCTATGGGGACCTGGCCTACAACACCGCCCTGGTGCTCTACCTGTTCGCCATGGTGCTGCACGCCGTCGAGTACGCCGCCGGCCGGGCTCCCGCGCTGGCCGCACAGGCGTCAGTTGCGCCGGGCCGGACCGCCGACGGGTCGGTGACGACGCTCGCGCCGCCCGCGGAAGCGCCGCACCCCGGCCGTGCGAGGTCCGAACGCTTCGGCCGCTCCGCGGTGGCGATCACCGTGCTGGCCGCGCTGGTGCACGCCACGTCGCTGACGCTGCGCGGCCTCGCGATCGGGCGGGTGCCCTGGGGCAACATGTACGAGTTCGCCTCCGCGGTGTGCCTGGTGGCGGTGAGTGCCTGGCTGATCGTGCAGTACCGGCAGCGCCACGCCGCGCCCGGACTGCGCAGGCTGGGCGTGTTCGTGCTGCTGCCGGTGGTGGTGCTGCTCTTCCTGGGCGGCACCGTGCTGTATGCGAAGGCCGAGCCGCTGATCCCGGCGCTGAACTCGTACTGGATCACGATCCACGTCACCGCGGCGGCCACCGCGTCGGGGATCCTGCTGGTCTCCGGGGTCGCGAGCGTGCTGTACCTGGTTCGCCAGCAGGCCGGGGCGGCCGCGTGGGCCGATCGGCTGCCCGGCAGCGCCACCCTGGACCGGCTGGCCTACCGCACCGCGGTGGTGGCGCTGCCGATCTGGACCTTCGCCATCATGACCGGTGCGATCTGGGCGGAGGCGGCGTGGGGGCGCTACTGGGGCTGGGACCCGAAGGAGACCTGCTCGCTGGTCGCCTGGGTCATCTACGCGGGGTACCTCCACGCCAGGGCGACGGCCGGGTGGCGGGGGTCGCGGGCGGCCTGGATCAACGTGGTCGGCCTCGCCGCGATGCTGTTCAACCTGTTCTTCGTCAACATCGTGATCGCCGGGTTCCACTCGTACGCGGGCATCTGACGCGGTCCGCGGCGTGTCGCTCGCCACATCCGGCTCGGCCTGCTCGGCCAGGTGAGCACACGCTTTCCGGGACACTGCGCAACAGTCAGGGCGCACAATGCGATGTGCTGTGCGGAGACCCGGATCGCCGGTGGTCACTGCGGCGGCTACCGTCGTGACAGTCGGGGGTCGTCCCGATGTGCCCGGAAGTGTGTGGGAGGGGACCAGCTTTGACCGGACGTAACGACGAGCCGCAGCCGCATCACGACACGCGGTGGCAGTCGCCGACGGCAACCGGCGGCTGGCCTCCACCCGAGCACGGCGTCGGCGGCGGCCCGTCCGGCCCGTACCCGCTCGACCAGCAGGCTGCGCCGAACCAGGGCGACCAGGGCAATCCCTCGATCTCCGGTCCGAACCGGATCGACCACGGCCAGCAGGGGTCGCACCAGGGAGGTTTCGAGTCCCAGGGCGGTTACCCGCCGCCGATGCACGACTTGTCGTCGGCGCAACTGCTCCGCCAGACCAAGCGGCCGCCGCAGTCCGGCTGGCGCAAGGCGGTCTTCGTCGCGTCCGGACGGACCGTCAACCCCGGCGAGAGCCCGCTGGACGTACAGCGCAGGGAGCTCATCGGCCGGATCAACCAGCCGCTGCACGGGTGCTACAAGATCGCGATGCTGAGCCTCAAGGGCGGTGTCGGCAAGACCACCATCACCACGATACTGGGCTCCACCTTCGCCTCGTTACGCGGTGACCGGGTGATCGCGGTGGACGCCAACCCGGACCGCGGCACGCTGTCCCAGAAGATCCCGCTGGAGACCACCGCGACGGTGCGCCACCTGCTGCGCGACGCGCAGCGGATCCGCCGGTACTCCGACATCCGCTCCTACACCTCGCAGGGCCCCAGCCGGCTGGAGATCCTGGCCAGCGAGCAGGATCCGGCGGTGTCCGAGGCGTTCAGCGAGGACGACTACCGCAGCACGGTCAACCTGCTCGAGCACTTCTACAACATCCTGCTCACCGACTGCGGCACCGGCCTGATGCACTCGGCGATGAAGGGTGTGCTGGACCTGGCGGGTTCACTGGTCATCGTGTCGTCCGGCTCGATCGACGGGGCCCGGTCCGCATCGGCCACGCTGGACTGGCTGGACGCGCACGGCTACCGCGAGCTGGTCGGCAGGTCTGTCGCGGTGATCAACTCGGTGCGCCCCAAGTCGGGCAAGGTGGACCTGGACCGGGTCGCCATGCACTTCGCCGCCCGCTGTCGGTCGGTCTGCCGGATGCCCTTCGACGAGCACCTCGAAGAGGGCGGCGAGGTCGATCTCGACCGCTTGGAGCCGCGCACCCGGCTCGCCGCACTGGAACTCGCGGCCACGGTCGCCGACGGCTTTCCGAACGCGGTAAACCGGTCCCAGCCGTAGCGGCCGGCCCGCCGCGCCGAGAGATCAGTTCTCCTCGTCGGGTTCCTGCCGTCGACGGCTCAGCCCGCGGAGGAACTCGGGGTCGTCATCGGGAGCGAGTACCGGGCGCCGGTCGGTCTCCGGCCGCTGCGGACCGAACGCCTTCCACAACAGCATGGTGACCGTCGCTGCCCCCATCGCTGCCAGTAGGTACTGCACGGGTGGCCACCTCCTCGGGTCACCACCCAGGGTAGTAGCCGACCGGTGAAACGGACGTGTCGGTCTGAAGCGACCCGGTCAGCCCGCCTGCGGTGCCGGCGTGGTGAGGGACGCCAGCAGGGCGCGCACCTCGGTCTCGCGGAACCGGCGGTGCCCGCCGGGCGTCCTGATCGAGCCGATCCGTCCGGCGGAAGCCCATCGGGTGACGGTCTTGGGGTCCACTCGGAACAGCGACGCGACCTCCCCAGGGGTTAGCAGTCGCTCCGCAGGCTGTGGCAGGGACATCGCGGGCCTCCCCGGGCTCATTGACCTCGCAGTCGGGACCTTTCGGAGCATCGTGACAGGTGGTGCGCCAGGTACTCGAACGGTTGTGTGGAGGTAAAGCGTCGGTAATGGGATGAATTGGACGAAACCAGCCAGTGGCCGTCGCCGGCGGAGGCTACCCGTGGCGGCGCGTACGCTGGGACGCCGTGTCGGGATCCCAGAGCCCGCCGGCCGGCTCCGCGCTGGCCCGCGACATCGCCCTCTACACCGTGGCGCGGTTCGCGCTCGTCGCGGTGATCGCGCTGGTACTCGTGCTGGCCGGGGTGCCACTGCTGGTCGCGGTGCTGCTCGCCCTGGTCGTCGCGCTGCCCCTGTCGATGGTCCTGTTCCGCTCGTTACGGGGGCGTATGGCCGCAGGCCTGGCCGTGGCGAGGGAGCGCCGCAACGCGGAACGGTCCCGGTTGCGCGCGGAGCTCCGCGGTGGCGGCGGCGACGAGCCCCGCTGACCGCCCGCGTGCTGCGCTACCAGGCGAGTGCGGCGCCGGTCGCGGCGGCCCACAGCAGCATCGTCAACCCGGTGTCCCGCAGCACCGGAACGAGGTCGGCGCCGAGAGTGCCGCTGCGGACCCGCCGCACCGGGCGCAGCGCCAGCGGCGCGGCGACCAGGGCGATCAGCGCGGCCGGATGGCGGACCGCGAGGCCCAGCGTCACCAGGAACGGGACGACGAGCAGCGCGGTGTAGAGCGTGCGGGTGCGCGCGTCGCCGAGACGAACCGCGAGGGTGAGCTTGCCCACCTCGGTATCGGTGCCGATGTCGCGCAGGTTGTTGGCGACCAGGACCGCGGCCGAGAGCGCGCCGACCGCGACCGCCGCGGCCATCCCGATGAGCGTGACCTCGTCGCTGAGCACGTACTGCGTGCCCAGCACGGCGACCGGTCCGAAGAACAGGAAGACCGCGAACTCGCCCAGCCCGGCGTAGCCGTAGGGCCGCCGCCCGCCGGTGTAGAACCAGGCACCGGCGATGCAGCCCGCGCCGAGCGCGATGAGCCACCACTGCCCGGCCAGCCCGACCAGGACCAGCCCGGCCACCGCCGCGGTGGCGAAGCTCACCAGTGCGGCGGTGCGAACCGTGGCGGGCGCCGCGACGCCCGACCCGACCAGCCGCATCGGCCCGACCCGGTCGGTGTCCGTCCCGCGGATGCCGTCGGAGTAGTCGTTCGCGTAGTTGACGCCGATCACCAGGCCCAGTGCCACCGCCAGCGCGAGCAGGGCCTGCGGCCAGTCCAGGGTGCCGACGGTGGCGGCCGCTCCCCAGCCGGCGAGCACCGGGGCGATCGCGTTCGGCAACGTGCGGGGCCGCGCCCCCTCCACCCACTGCGCCAGGCTTGCCACGAGGCAAACCTATACGCGCGGCTCAGCAGGGGCGGCCGGATGCGGGTAGGGACACGTGTGCCGCGGAGACGAACTGGTTCGGGCCGATCCGCAGCCACTTCGGGGAGCGACCCGCGCCGCTGAACAGGTTGCCGCCGCCACCGACCGTGCACTCCACCAGGACCTTGGCGTTGTGGGTGGCCAGTCCCACGCCGGGATGCTCCGCGCCGGGTCCACTGCGGACGTTCAGCATGCCACTGGTGACCGTGCCGACCAGCCCGTCGAGGTTCCACAGGTAGGTCACGGTGACCCAGCCGTTGTCGCGGAGCCCGAGCCCGTCCCAGAACATCCCGTCCGCCAGGTCGATGCCCGACGGATTGGCCACCCGGCGCCCGAACTGGTCCCGGCCGTTGTTGTAGCCGTTCTGGTAGGCGGCCTGCGCCTGCGGCAGACCCGGCGGCAGATCCTGCCAGGACTCCCGGTCGCCGGGGCCGTTCCAGTAGTCGTCGGTGGTGTTCCACGGGCCGACGTCCCACACCGGCGCCCACTCGCACCGGCCGTTGGCGGCGCACACCTTGACGGTGTAGTCGCCGGAGCCGGGCGAGCTGAGGCCCCGGCGCGAGGGCAGCGCGACGAAATGGTCCCGGTTGAGGATCACGTGGCCGTTCGCGGTCTTGCGGTCGACGAGACCTTCGCGGGTGGCGTACACCTGCCGGGACTCGGACTGGCCCGCGCCTGCGGAGCGGGCCTGGCCGGGTTGCGCGGTGAGCCGCAGCGAGCGCACCACCGGGCTGGCGCCGCCTGGTCCACTGAGCAGCACGGTGCGGGCCTGCACCGCGGAGACCGGTGCGGACAGCGTCGCGGGGCTGCGCGGATCGACCGGCGACCACTCGGTCCACGAGCCGCCTGCGGTGAGCCCGCGCACCGCGACCGCGACGGCCGACCCCGCCGGTGTCTCGTCGTCCAGCTGTATCGCGATCTGCTGGGCCGGTGCGGTGAGCCGGTGCACCGTGCTGAGCAGGGTGCCCTCCGGCCGGTCCACCGCGACGCTCGCCGGTGCGCCGACCAGGCTGTCCAGCCGCAGCGCGCCGGCGTCGGAGCGCACGTTGGTGTCGTCGCCGTCGGGGGTGAGCGGGGCGGACCAGGTGGTGGGGTCGTCCGCGCCGGAAGCGGGGCCGGCCGCCGTGGTCAGCGCCGCGAGCGCGGCTACGGCCAGTACCGCCGCCGTGCCGCAACGGCTGGCGAGTTGCCTCACGAGTGTCCCCCTCGGCTCGAATCCTGTGACGGGTGGTGCTGATGCGCCCGATGTGGTGCTGGGGGCGGCTGTCAACAGGAGAACCCTCGGTGGCGGCACCGGTCAACGTCGATGCATACCGACAGTGGGTGAAAGCTCACGCATGTAGCACGAACGAGTTACTGAAACCGGCGACTCGAATACGTTCCGCAGCGGATTCGGGTGCTCAGTCGCCACCTGCGGTGAGCAGCGCGCGGACCGCACCGCGGTCCGGCTTGCCGATCCCGCGCAGCGGGAGGGCGTCGACCAGCACGATGTCCTTGGGTGTCTGCGCTCCGGAGAGCCGTCGCCGAGCCGCGGTGCGAAGCTCGTCGGCGTCCAGCGGGTGTGCCGGGTCGGCGGGCTGCACCGCGGCCGCCACGCGCTGCCCCCAGTCCGGGTCGGGCAGGCCGACCACGCAGGCGGCACCCACCCCGGGCAGCCCGACGAGGACCGCCTCGACCTCGGCCGGTGCCACGTTGAGCCCGCCGGTCACGATCACGTCGTCGAGCCGGCCGAGCACCTGCAGTGCGCCCCGGTCGTCGAGCCGGCCGAAGTCCGAGGTGCGGAACCAGCCGTCGCGGAACGCCACGGCGGTCTCCCGCGGCGCGTCGAGGTATCCGCTGGCCAGCATGGGGCCGCTCAGCTCGATCGCGCCGGTGCCGCGGTCGATGCGGACCTCGACACCGTCCAGCGGCACTCCGTCGTAGACGCAGCCCCCCGCGGTCTCGCTCATGCCGTAGGTGGTGACCACCCGCACGCCCGCCTCGGCGGCCCTGGCCAGCAATCCCTGCGGAGCGGCGGCCCCGCCGAGGAGCACCGCGTCGAAACCTGTCAGCGCGACCCGTCCCCGCGCCGTGTCGTCGAGCAACCGGGCGAGCTGAGTGGGCACCAGTGCCGTGTACCTGCGCTGCCCGTGCAGCTCGCCCGCCGCCGCGCAGAACGCCGCGATGTCGAAGCGATCGCGCAGGTCGAGCACCCCGGGACGGCTGCCGCCGAGCGCCGCCCGCACCAGCACCTGCAGCCCGGCGACGTGTTCTGCGGGCAACGCCAGCAGCCAACCGCCCGGTCCGCCGAGGCGGGCCAGCGTGGCGGTGGCCGACGCGCGGAGCGCGGCAGCGCTCAGCACCACCCGCTTGGGTTGCCCGGTGGAGCCGGATGTGGTCACCACGACGTGGCCCGCCCCTGGGTCCATTTCGGGTGACGGCTCCCGCTCACCCAGCGGGACCACGGACTCGCCGCCGTCCAGTGCGTCGCGCAGCGCAGCGTCCAACTTGTCGACGGTCGACGGTGAGCCGTCGCAGCGGATCACCCGCATCGGACAGCCTCCCCGTCAGCGTCGCTTCGATTGCGGACACCCGACCGTACCGGCCGGCCACCACGGCGATGTCCGGAATGCGGAACCACGCTGCGCTGTGCCCCACTCTTGTGCACTCTCGGTAATCATCACTATTGTCCGTAATAGCTTCGACGCGAAGCGTCACCATTGCGCTGGGGTGAGCGCGATCTTTGGGGGGATCAGATATGGCTCGTATCCGTGTGAAGGCGGCAGTTGCCGTGCTGTGGGCAGTCGTGGCGAGCGTGCTGCTCGCCGGTGCTCCACCCGCGAGTGCGCTCCCGGCCGCCCCGCAGGTACGGGTGATCGAGATCCCGCTCGGCCAGAACCTGCTCACCTTGCGGCTGGACAAGCCGATGGCCGCGAGTGACGCGGCCGCTGCCGCCCGCACCCTGCGGCAGAACATGCAGGCTCCGGTCAGCGACATCATGTTCTGCACCACCGGCAGGTCGTACACCGACTCCAACGGCACGCTGAATCTGGCGCGGTTCTGCAACCTGCGTCAGCTTCGATGGGACTACCGGATCTCGCCGGGCGTGCAGGCGATCATCGTCGGTCCGGTGAGCGAAACCGGTCTCTGGTACTTCATCGACGGCGCCCGTCAGCCGCGCAACGCCCCGCACCTGGAGCCGAGGGACTACCTGTTCCACGGCACCATGAGCGGTATCGACACCGGGGTGACCGTGACCTATCAGGACTACATGACCTTCCGGCACAACATCGGCCCGGGTGGCACCGGCTCGATCACGTTCGCCGGCTCGGTCCGGATGACCTGAACCACCGCTGCGCAGTCGCTATCAGAGCCGGCATCAGCTTTCGGGAAGCGTGTACCGCGCGATCCTGCGCTCTCCCCACGCGAACCGGGTCTCGCAGACCCAGTCCTCGAGATGGTCGGCCAGGCGTTCCGCGAGCCGCGCGGGCCCGGCGCGGTCGGCCCCTTCCCACGTGGAACTGCTCAGCAGGTCCTGGAACAGCTCCCCTCGCGCGGTGAGCCGCACCCACACGTCCCCCGGATCGCCACCCACACCCCAGTGCACGCTCAACTCGTCCAGCTCATCGGCGGAGACCAAGCTCGCCACCACGGGATCGACCGCTCGGCGCCGCAGTTCCCGCAGGACCGGATCGGCCGCGTCGGTCACCGGGCCGGGTGCCTCTGGCGGTCCCGGGCCGTCGCCGGTCGACGTGCCGATGTTGAGGTCACTGCGATACGCCGACGGCTCGGAATTCATACCGCTCAGTCTCCCCTGTGCTCATTCCGTCAGTAGTACCAGGGCATCCCGTTCGATCACGATGAGGCAGGCTCCTAGCGATACATCGGGATCTGGGACTGTGCGGAGGAGGGGTAGCTCCATGAGGTGCATAGATCCAGCTCAGCTGGTGGCCGGTCGGGGATCCTTCCTCACTCGGCGAGCGCGATCCGCTGCCCGCCGGCGGTGACGGTGAACTGCCACCGCTCGATGCCGGGCCGGTCGTGATCCACCCACCAGGCGTGCGCCCGGCGGGCCTCGTCGAACAGCCGCCGGGGGCCGTACTGAAGCACCGGGAAGGTGCCGGCGTCGCGGTCGTGGTGCTCGATCTTCGCCCACGATCGGGACCTGAAGTCGAGCAGCCACAGCGCATCACCGTCGCCGTCGGGTTCGTAACGATGCTGACAATCGGGCACCCACTGGCCGATGGCGAACTGCGCGCCGCGGTCGCCCCCGATCCAGTACGGATGCAGGTCGCCGACGGTGCGCTCGGCGGCCGCGACCTCCTCGTCGCCGCCGATGCTGTCCGCACCGGGTTCGCGGTCCGCCCGCATCCACATGAACGCCGCGTCGTCGACCACGGGACCGGTCGCTGTGCCGTCCTCGCCGACGGTCAGGGCGACCAGGGCGCCGGTGTAATCGTTGCGGTAGGGCACGACCACCCGCCCACCGGGCCGGGTCTGCGCGATCCAGGCGGGCGGGATCTCCCGCGGCGCCACGGTGGCGACCAGCCGGTCGAACGGGGCGCCCGGCGGGTAGCCGTCCGCCCCGTCACCGGTGACCACGCGCACCCCGCCGTAGCCGGCCGCGCGCAGCGCCCGGCGTGCCGCGTCGCCGATGACCGGGTCGACCTCAACAGTGCTCACCCGCTCGGCGCCGAGCTGGTGCGCGAGCAGCGCCGCGTTGTATCCGGTGCCGGTGCCGATCTCACACACCCGCTCGCCGGGCTGCGCGTCGAGCGCGGCGAGCATCGCCGCCACGATCGCCGGCGCCGACGCCGACGACGTCGCCGCGACACCGCCACCATCCGGCCCGGCCGGGTCACCGTCGTCGACCTGCGTGACGACCCATCCGGGTGGCTCGGCGCCGTAGGCGATGCGCAGCCACCGCTCCGGATCGTCGTCGCGGTGCAGCGGCACCAGCGGCGGCCGGCCGCCGTCGGGATGCGGCACGTACACCCGCGCCGGGACGAACCGATGGCGGGGCACGGTCGCGAGCGCGTCACGCCACGGCGCGAGCAACGCCGCCGGCCACCGGCCGGTGACCCGCTCATCGGTCATCACCCGCTCGACCATCGCCGCGCGCGACTCGGCCGCGGCCGGCGCCGTCACAGAGCCGGTCATTTCTTCTCGTGCTTGCCGGGAGCGGGCGGCGGCGGCACCGGCCGGTTCGGGTCGTACCCGTCGCCCCTGCTCGGGTCGGCCGGCTTGTCGTGTTTGCTCATGGCTTGGGTTCCTCCCTCGTCCTGGGGTTATCGAAGCGGTGCGAGGTGGTGCGCGGTAGACCTCCCGTTCTGTCAGGCCGGCACCCGCACGCGCCGACGAAGAAGCTCACGACTCATCCAGCGCGGAGTCGGCCACCAGAAGGTGCCGCGGCCGCGGCCCGTCCGGCTCAAGCGCAGCTGCGCTCACGGGTGGGAGACATGCTGTTACGTGGTCCATCGGGCATCGACCCCTCACTGCCCCGACCCAACCGGCAAAAAGATCA
>DASXOL010000162.1:0-4555 GCA_036494295.1 Pseudonocardiaceae bacterium | reverse complement strand
GCCTCGTTGCGCCGCGCCCGCACCTCGGTCATGTCGAGCGCGTCCAGACCGTCGGTGTAGTCGGGGGCCAGCACGCGGTCAATTCTTCGGCGCCCACCAGGACGAACCTCGATCACGAGGCCATAGTGACCCATACCTTTCGCCCAGAGCCACACAGCCACACGATCGTGGTCATCGCGGCCGCCCGGCACCGAGCAGCGCGCGGCCCTGCTCGGGTGCCAACGGCGGGCGCCCGGCGAGCCGGGCGAGCTCGGCGGCGCGGGCCACCAGCTCCGCGTTGCCGGTGGCCCGGCGGCCGCGGGCGAAGTTCAGCGTGTCCTCCAGCCCGACCCGCAGGTGGCCACCCGCGCTGAGCGCGGCGAGCGCCACCGGGAGGTGGGTGCGGCCGACCCCGGTCGCCGAGAAGGTGGCGGCCGGGTCGGCGCGGGCCAGTGCGGCCACCGCGGCGACCAGCGTGGCGGCGTCGCCCGGCATCCCGCCGGGCACACCCATCACCAGGTCCGCGTGCACGTGCCCGCCCGCCGGTGGGCCGTGCTCGTCGAGCAGACGGCGCAGGCTGGCCAGCTGTCCCAGGTCGAAGATCTCGTACTCGGCGACGATGCCGCGTTCCTGCATGGCGCGGTGCAGCGCGACGATGAACTGCCACCGGTTGGTGAAGACGTCGTCGCCGAAGTTGACCGTGCCCATGGTGCAGCTCGCCGAATCCGGCAGCGCGTCGAGCACCGCGAGCCGGTCGGCCTCCGGGTCGGTCACCGCGCCGCCGGTGGACAGCTGCACCACCAGGCCGGTCTCGGCGCGCAGTGCGGCCACCGTTTCGCGCAGGCGCGGCAGATCGAGGGTCGGGCGGGCGGCGTCGTCCCGGATGTGCACGTGCACCATCGCGGCGCCGAGCCGCTCGCACTCGAGGGCGGTCGTGACGAGCTCCGCCAGGGTCACCGGCAGCTCGGGCACGTCGTCCTTGGCGTGTTCGGCGCCGGTCGGCGCCACGGTGAGCAGCGTGCCGGTGCCGGCCCCGGTGCTCATACCCGGTTCCTGGCCATGAGCTTCTCCAGTTTGCCCCGCAGCTTGTCCGCCAGCGTGTCCTCACCGAGCAGCTGCGCGAGCCGGTCCGGGTCGGCGGGACCGTTCGACAGCGCGGTGAACACCTCGCGCACCGTCACGCCGTGGCCGGGAACGTGGAGCCGGTGCACCGGGTCCCCCGCGGTGACCGAACCGGGACGCAGCACCCGCAGGTAGGCGCCGACGTCGGCGCGCTCGGTGAAGCGGCGCACCCAGCGGGGCTGGTCGAGGAAGCGGCCGAAGGTGGCGCACGGAAACCGCGGCGAGGTCACCTCGGCCTGCACCTCGGGGCCGATCAGCCAGCGCTCGCCGACCACCGCGTCGGTCACCGCCATCCCGCGTAGGGTCAGGTTCTCGCCGAACAGGCCCGGCCGCACCGGATGGCCCAGCTCGGTGCCCCAGCGCCGCGCCTCGTCCTCGGCGTAGGCGTAGAGCGCCTGGTCCGGCCCGCCGTGGCGGTCGGTGTCGCGCTGGGTGTCGCCCTGCAGCCCGAGCCTGCCGACCGGCGTCGGCCCGGACAGCGGCCGCTTGTCGATCGCGGTCTCGCCGACGTGGCCCTCGGGATCGGGCCGGATCTCGTGCACTACGCACACCGCGACGACCGAGGGATTCATGGCTCCAGTCTGCCTCCGCGGGCCAGCACCCTGGAAAGCCATTCCGGATCCACGTTGCCACCGGAGACGATCGCCACGGCCCGGCCGGGTGGCAGCTCGTCCCGGTGATGAAGCCATGCCGCGGTGGTCACCGCGCCCGCCGGTTCGGCCACCACCCTGGCGTAGACCGCCAACCCGCGTGCCGCCGCGGCGATCTCCTCCTCGGTGACCGTGACGATCCGGTCCACCAGCTGCCGGACGTGCTCCCAGGGCAGCGCGCCGAGGCGTGGCACCCGCAGCGCGTCGGCCACGGTGCGGCTCACCGCCGCGGTGGACCAGCCGACCAGACGGCCACGGCGCAGGCTCTGCTGCGCATCCGCGGCCAGCGCGGGCTCCACCCCGACCACCCGCACGCCCCGGCCGGCCAGCGCCGCGGCGACCCCCGAGATCAGCCCGCCGCCGGACACCGGAACCAGGACCACCTCGACGTCGGGCACCTGCTCGGCGATCTCGATGCCGATGGTGCCCTGGCCCGCGATCACGTCCGGGTGGTCGAACGGCGGGACCAGAGCGGCGCCGGTCTCGGCGGCCAGGCGCTCCGCGGTCTCCGCACGCTGTGGCGCGTCCACCCGCACCACCCGCGCGCCCAGCGCCTCGGTGGCGCGCACCTTGCGGTCCGGCGCGCTGTGCGGGATCACCACGGTGGCCGGGACCCCGGCCCGCCGGGCGGCCCAGGCGAGCGCCTGCGCGTGGTTGCCCGACGAGTGGGTCACCACGCCGCGTACCCGCTGTCCGGGATTCAGCCTGGCCACCGCCACGGTGGCGCCCCGGATCTTGAACGCCCCGGTGGGCTGGAGGTTCTCCAGCTTGAGACCCATCGCGCCGCCCGCCCAGTGCGCGGCGTCCAGCACCGGGGTGCGCACCGTGGCGCCGTGCACCAGCCTGCGGGCGGCGGCGATCGAGTCCGTGCTGACGAGTTCCGGGCCTGCGCTCACGTCCGCAGACGACGCAGGGCGGCGCGCCCCGGCGGTTCGCCGCTGTCCGGCGGCACCGAGTCCGGGTCCACCGCCGCGGCGGTCGCTCCGGCGAGCAGCGGGGTCTGCGGGTCCACCGAGCGCTTGAGCAGCGCCAGCGCGATCGGGCCCAGCTCGTGGTGGGTGGCCACGGTGCCGACCCGGCCGACCACCCGCTCGGCTGCCCGTATCGGGTCGCCGGTGCTGGGCAGCGTCTCGGGCGACTCCAGGTGCAGCAGCACCATCCGCCGTGGCGGTCTGCCCAGGTTGGACACCCGGGCCACGGTTTCCTGGCCGCGGTAGCAGCCCTTGTCGAGGTGCACCGCCGGGCCGATCCAGCCGACCTCGTGCGGGATGGTCCGCTCGTCGGTGTCCACCCGGAGGCGCGGGCGCAACGACGCGGCGCGCAGCGCCTCGTAGGCCCAGGTGCCTGCCGGGTCGGCGCCCGCGTCGACCAGCCGCTGCCACAGCTCGGTCAGCGAGCCGCGCGGTACCAGCAGGTCCGCCCGGCCCTCGCCGGCCCGGACGAAGCCGCCCAGCTCGCCGACCTCGGCGATCAGCTGCCCGGTGGACGGGCCGAGCAGCGAGAGCACCGCGAGCTCCGGCGTCGCGTCCCTCGGCTCCACTTTGGACCAGAACACCATCTGCTGCAGGTAGCCCAGCAGACCGGCCAGCCGGTCCGCCTCGGTGTCCAGCCACACGGTCCCGTCCACATGCGACACCATGGCGTGGTGCTCGACGTGGCCCTGCAGGTCGAGCACCAGGGCTTCGGTGTGGGCGTCCTCGGCGAGCGCGAGCAGGTGCTGCGAGGTGATGGTGTGCAGCCAGGTCAGCCGGTCCTCGCCGGGAACCGCGATCACCGCGCGGTGCGAGCGGTCCACCACCACGACGTCGCGCTCGGCGGCGCGCTGCTCGCGCAGCGGGTCACCGTGGTGCCAGGCGACGCCGGGGTCGAACGAGTCGTCCCACGGCGGCACCGCACCGGGCAGTTCCAGCAGCGGCGAGGTCACGAGCCGGCCTCCGTCTCCACGCAGTTGGCGCAGCGCCCGGACAACGCCAGGTGGCTGCCGTCGAGCAGGAAGCCGAATTCGCTGCTGAGCCGTTCGCTCAGGGCGGCGAGCTCCCCGTTGGGGATCTCGGTGATCTCCCCGCAGCGGTGGCACACCAGATGCACATGCTCGTGTGGCTGAGTCGAATAGCTCGGCGCGCCGTGGCCGAGATGGGTGTGGCGCACCAGATCGAGACCTTCGAGCAGATCGAGCGTCCGGTAGATCGTGGTGATGTTGACCGCGGGTGCGCTGCGCTGGACGTACTCGCAGATCCGCTCCGGCGTGGCGTGCTGCAGGTCGCGTACCGCGTCCAGCACGAGTTGCCGCTGCGGGGTCATTCGCATCCCCCGCTCGTGCAATGTCCGGCGCAGAGTGGCATCCACGAATGAGATGGTATGCCTCGGCGTATGGTCGGCGGTCGTGACCGAACGCGTACTGGCACTGTTGGGTGAAGGCCTGGTCGATCCGGATGCCCCGCTGCTGCGGGCCGACGACCTGGGAGCACTGCGCGGCGACGGGGTCTTCGAGACCGTCCTGGTCGTCGACGGGGTGGCGCTGGAGCTCGACGCCCACCTCGCCCGGCTGGCCCGCTCCGCCGCGATGCTCGACCTGCCCGCTCCCGAGCCGGCCGCCTGGCGTGCCTGCGCCCGGACGGTGATCGACGCCTGGGCCGGGGGCCGGGAGATGGCCCTCCGGCTGATCCTCACCCGCGGCCCCGAGCAGAGCGGCGGCGCGGTCACCGGATACGCCATGGGCACCGCGCCCAGTCCGGCGCTGCTGGCGCAACGCCAGGACGGGGTGGCCGCGGTGACCCTCACCCGCGGTGTCGCCCCCGACCTGG
>DASXOL010000161.1:0-5679 GCA_036494295.1 Pseudonocardiaceae bacterium | reverse complement strand
GACGACGACCTGGTCGAGCGCCGCGGCCGGGTAGCCGTGCAGCGGGGCGCCGTGCTCGCGGACCACCGCGAGCAGCCCCGGCTCGTCGCGGCGGCGGTCGATGGTGGCGAACGCCGCGACGTCCGCCAGGTCCGGGACGGCCGAGCGCAGCAGCGCCCACACCGCCTCGGGACGCACCCCCAGCGACGAGCCGAGCCCCACGACGAGCGTCGCCCGGCTCACCGCCGCCGTCCCCACAGCAGCAGCACCGGGTTGGTCGCGGCGAGCCGCACGGAGCCGCCCGGCAGGTCCGCCAGGCGGGCGGCGGCCAGCTGGACCCCGTCCACCTCGTGGCCCTCCTCGCGCAGCGCGGTGCGGCACGGCGCGAGCCGGTCCAGCGCGGCCAGCGCGACGACCACGGCGGGCGAGTACCTGGCCGCGGCCCGCACCACCTGGGGTCCTCCCCCGCCGACGAAGACCGCGTCCGGCTCGGGCAGGTCGGGCAGCACGCCGGGGGCGGCGCCCTCCACCACGCGGACGTCCACGCGGTGCGCGGCCGCGTTGGCCACCAGCCGGGTGCACTGCACCGGGTCGCGCTCGACGGCCACCACGGCCGCGCCCAGCCGGGCGCACTCCACCCCCACCGAGCCCGAGCCCGCCCCCAGGTCCCACACCAGGCGGCCCGGTCCGGGTGCGAGCCGGGCCAGCGCCAGCGCGCGGACCTCCGACTTGGTGATCATCCCGTCGCGGTAGGAGAACTCGGCCTCGTCCAGCGCCCAGCCGGTGGCGGGCGGCACCGGCTCGCCACCGGCGATCCAGCCCTTCGCCGGAACGGAGTGCTCGTCGGCCAGGCACAGCACGAGATGGGGATCGCGCACCGGCCCGCCGTCGAAACGCCGGACCCGTTCGCCGGGGCCGCCGAGGTCCTCCGCGACCAGCACGGTCCGCTCCCAGCCCGCGAGCCCGGCCTGGATCTCCCGGGCACCCGCGCCGGGTGCGGTCAGCACCGCCACCGCGGGGTGCGCCCGGCACAGGTTGAGCGCGGGCCGCAACGACCTGCCGTGCGCGGACGCCACGGCGACGTCGTCCCAGGAGCGGCCGAGCAGGGCGAAGGCGCGGGCCACGCTGGAGCGCGCGGGCAGCACGCCGGGGCGCAGCCCGCGCTCGCGCAGCAGCCGCACGATGCCGAAGAACCCGGGGTCGCCGCTGGCCAGCACCACGGCCGGGGACTCGGGGGGCAGCTCGTCGAGCTGGCCCGGCCCGAGCACCACGGCGCCGTCCGGCACCGGCAGGCCGGCCAGCTGGTGCGGCGCACCCACCACGACCCGCGCGGCGGCCAGCGCCTGCGCCCCGCCCGGCGGCAGCGCGGCGCCGTCGAGGCCGACGACGGTGAGGCTCATCCGACCCACTCCGGCCTGGTCGCGGCGACCACCCGCTGCCCGGTGAAGTCGACCATGGCCGCGTGGGTCCGGAGCGACCCGCCCGCCTCGGCGCTGAACCGGCGCAGCGTGTCGGCGACCCGTGCGCAGACGTCGTCGCCGCAGCTGCGCAGCAGCCCGGCGGACTCCCATAGCTCGTAGGCCCGCCGCGCCGTGGGGGCCTTGCGGATCTCCTCGACGTCGGCCGGGGCGCCGCCGTGCGCCGCGGTGATCTCCGCCAGCAGTTCGTGGTCGATCCTGGAGCGGGTGTAGTGCGTCATCACCACCCCGGAGGCGATCTTGGTGAGCTTGCCGACCATGCCGACGAACACCACCTCGGCGAGGCCGTGTTCCACCGCCCTGGTCAGCGCGGCCCCGGTGAAGTCGCCGACCTCGACGAAGGCGACCTGCGGCAGGTGCGGCAGCAGGCGCATCGCGCCACGCTCGGTCCGGCCCCCGGTGGCCAGCACCAGGGTCGGCACCGACTGCGCGGCCATCACCGCAACGGCCTGCTCCACCGACGCCCGCCAGGACGCGGTCGAGAACGGCCGGACGATGCCGGTGGTGCCGAGGATGGAGATGCCGCCCTCGATGCCCAGCCTGCGGTTGGTGGTCTTGCGGGCCATGCGTTCGCCCTCCGGGACGCTGATCGTCACGTCCACACCGCGGCCCGCCGCCGCCTCCCGCACCGCGGCGGTGATCATCTGCCGGGGCATCGGGTTGATCGCGGGCCGGCCCACCGGCAGGCCCAGCCCGGCGCGGGTGACCGTGCCCACCCCCGGACCGCCGTGCAGGACGATCTCGGCGTCGGCGCGCCAGCTGACCGTGACGGTGAGGTGCGCGCCGTGGGTGACATCGGGATCGTCGCCCGCGTCCTTGACCACCACGGCGGTCGCCGCGCCGTCCTCGACCAGCACCGAGTCCACGGCGAAGGAATGCCGGTCGCCGGAAGGAAAGCCGATGTCCACTGTGGAGATCGCCGGGCCGGCCAGTGCGGCCACCGCGGCCTTGGCGGCGGCCGCGGAGCAGGCACCGGTGGTGAACCCGGTGCGCAGCGCCTGCGGGCGCACCTTCGCGGTGCGGGGCAGGTCCGGATCGCGCAGCGGCGGGCCGGTCACAGCTGCGCCCCCCGGCCCCCTCGGGGCGGCAGGATCAGCACCGTGGACAGGTAGCTCGCGGCGTCGGTCTCGGCCAGCGGGGTGATCCGCTCGTCGGGCGTGCCGAGGTGCTCGGCGCACCAGGCCCGGTCCAGCGCGCCCGCCGCGGCGATCCGGTCCCGCACCTCGGACAGCCGTCGCCCGCCCTTGTACGCCACCACCGCGCCGCCCCGGCTGAGCCGGTCGTCCAGTTCGTCCAGGTCACGGGCCAGCGGGAGCAGGGTGAGCGGCTCGGAGCCCTCGACCAGGGTCACGCCCGCCGCGGCAGCCGCGGCCTGCATCGCGGTGATGCCCGGCACCGTGCGGATCCGGATGTCGGGTGCCAGCTCCCGCACGGTCGCGGCCAGGTAGGTGAAGGTGGAGTACACCGACGGGTCGCCGAGGGTGGCGAACGCCGCGGTGCCGCCGTGCTCGGCCAGGTGTTCGACCACCCGCGCGGCCGCGGTGTCCCACTGCGCGTGCCTGCGCCGCTGCGAGCCGTCGACGCCGTCGTTGAGCGCGAACACCAGCCGTTCCACCCGGTCGTGGGTGAGATGTGCCCGCACCACCGTCTCGGCCCGTCCCGGCGTGTCGGGTGCCAGCACCGGCACGAAGACCCGGCCCGCCGACTCGAACTCGCGCACCGCCGCGATGGTCAGCAGATCCGGGTCTCCCGGGCCCACTCCGATGCCGACCAGCTCCCGCGTCACGACCCGCCTTTCCCGCAGCTCGCCACGAAGCGTGCCACCGCGGCCGGATCGCCCGCCGGGTGGGTGTGCAGGAACGACGCGTGCACGCCGCCCTGCACGAAGCCCTCCGCGGTGTCCTGGCCCGTGCCCTGCCACGCCCAGGCCGGGTCGCCCGCCCGCGGCGTGACCGCGGTGCGGTGGAACTCGTGGCCGCTCACCCGGGCACCCTCCGCGTGCAGCACCGAGTCGCGCAGCGCGACCGCGTCGCGGTAGCCGAGGACCAGCCGGCCGGTCATCCGCGCGTGCGCGTCCAGGACCCCGCACATCGGCTGGTCGTCCAGCGTCCGGCACAGGTACAGCAGCCCGCCGCACTCCGCGTGCACCGGGGCGCCGCGGCCGGCCAGCGCGGCGACCTCGGCGCGCAGCGCGGCGTTGGCCGAGAGTGCGGCGGCGTGCTCCTCGGGGAATCCGCCCGGCAGCACGACACCCGCCGTGCCGGGCGGCAGCGACTCGTCGCGCACCGGGTCGAACGGCGCCACCGCGGCACCCGCCGCGGCGAGCAGCTCGGCGTGCTCGGCGTAGCCGAACGTGAAGGCCCCGCCCGCGGCCACCGCGACCACCGGCTCGCCGGCCCGCGCCGTCACCTCGGCGGCGGGCTCCCACGCCGCGGCCGGCCCGGCACCGGCCCCGAGCGCCACGAGGGCGTCCAGGTCGAGCTGCGCGGCGACGGCGTCCGCCCAGCTGTCCACCACGCGGGCCGCCGCGGCGTGCTCGGCGGCGGTGACCAGGCCGAGATGGCGCGACGGCACGGCGAGCGCGTCGTCGCGGCGCAGCGCGCCGAGCACCGGCAGCCCCACCTCGGCGCAGGCCTCCCGGCAGACCTGCTCGTGGCGGTCCGAGCCGACCCGGTTGAGCACCACGCCCGCGATGCGCACCGCGGGGTCGAACGACCGGAAACCGTGCAGCACCGCGGCCAGGCTGCGGCCCTGACCCCGGACGTCGACCACCAGCAGCACCGGCGCGCCCAGCAGGGCCGCCACGTGCGCGGTCGAGCCGAAACCGGGTTCGCCGTCCCAGGCGCGGCCGTCGAAGAGGCCCATCACGCCTTCCACCACCGAGAGCTGCGCGTCGCGGGCGCCGTGCGCGGCCAGCGGGGCGATCCGGTGCCCGCCGACCAGCACCGGGTCGAGGTTGCGGCCGGGCCGCCCGGTGGCCAGCGCGTGGTAGCCGGGGTCGATGTAGTCCGGGCCGACCTTGAACCCCGCCACCGCGGTGCCGCGCCTGCGCAGGGCGGCCATCAGCCCGGTGGCCACCGTGGTCTTGCCGCTGCCCGAGGCCGGCGCGGCGACCACCACCCGACTACCACTCAATGCCGCGCTGGCCCTTCTGCCCCTCGTCCATCGGGTGCTTGACCTTGGTCATCTCCACCACGAGATCGGCGGCGGCGAGCAGCGCAGGCGGCGTGTTGCGGCCGGTGATCACCACGTGCTGGCGGCCAGGGCGGTCGCGCAGTGTGGCGACCACCTCGTCGGTGTCCACCCAGCCCCAGTGCAGCGGGTAGCTGAACTCGTCGAGCACGTAGAGGTCATGGGCCTGCGCGGCGAGCCGGCGGGCGATCTCCGCCCAGCCCTCCGCCGCGTTGGCGGCGTGGTCGGCGTCGGTGCCCTGCTTGCGCGCCCAGGACCAGCCCTCGCCCATCTTGTGCCACTCGACCGGCCCGCCCTGCCCGGTCCGCTGGTGCACCTCGCCCAATGCCCGGAACGCGGCCTCCTCGCCCACCTTCCACTTGGCGGACTTGACGAACTGGAACACCCCGATCGACCAGCCCGCACTCCAGCCGCGCAGGGCCAGGCCGAACGCGGCCGTGGACTTCCCCTTCATCGCGCCGGTGTGGACGATCAGCAGCGGCCGGTTGCGGCGCTGGCGGGTGGTGAGGCCGTCGTCGGGGACGCTCACCGGCACACCCTGGGGCATCTCGATCTCCCAAACTGCTCGTGCGGGTCAGGCGGCTCTCGCGGCCCTGACCACCCCGGCCACCGCGTCCGCGGACAGCTCCTCCAGCCGCACGCAGCCGCCGCCCATTCCGACCGCGAGCCGCTCGGCCAGGCCCAGCCGGACCGGTCCGGACTCACAGTCCACCACGATGGAGGCGACGCCGTCGCGGCGCAGCAGGCCGGCCGCGGCGAGCGCGTCGTCCATGCCGCCGTGGGTCGCCCGGCCGTCGGTGAGCACCACCAACAGCGCACGGCGGGCCGGGTCGCGCAGCCGCTCGGCGGCCAGCACCCGTGCCGAGCGCAGCAGCCCCTGGGCCAGCGGGGTGCGCCCGCCGGTGCGCAGCGTCCGCAACCGGGCCGCCGCGGCGTCCACCGCGGAGGTCGGCGGCAACACCACCTCGGCGTCGGTGCCGCGGAAGCTCACCAGCCCCACCTTGTCCCTGCGCTGGTAGGCGTCGAGCAG